>CAKPMH010000012.1 GCA_934167935.1 uncultured Bacilli bacterium | reverse complement strand
AGATAAATATAATAATTTATCAAAAAATCAAGAACTCGATAAAAAACAAACTAGTTTTGAAAATAAACAAAAAAATAGTAATGATAATGTTTTAGAAAAAAAGGAAACTTCATTAGAAGATCAAATAAAAAATTTGGAAGATCAAATAAAAACACTAGAAAATCAAATGAAACAGTTAGAACAACAAAAAAATTTTGAAAAAGAAGAAACTTCTGAATCATTAAATGATGATGATAGTAATCAAAAACTTGATGAAGATAAATATAATAATTTATCAAAAAATCAAGAACTCGATAAAAAACAAACTAGTTTTGAAAATAAACAAAAAAATAATAATGATAATGGTTTAGAAAAAAAAGGAAATTCATTAGAAGATCAAATAAAAAATTTGGAAGATCAAATAAAAACATTAGAAGATCAAATGAAACAATTAGAGCAACAAAAAGGTTTAGAAAAAGAAGAATCTTTAGAAGATCAAGAAATAGATGATAATTTAAATACCAGTGAAGAATATGATAATTCATTAGATAAAAATAAAAGTAATGAAGAGCACAATAAATTTGAAAATGATTCTTTTCAAGATTTAGAAAATAAAGATATTGAAACAGAAGAGGAAAAATCAAATTTAGAAAAACAAAAAGAAGCATTGAAAAAATTAAAAGATAAATTAAATCAATATAAAGAAAAACAAGAACAATTAGAAAATAGCAAGGAATCTATTAAAAATGAAGAAGTAAAAAATGAATTTTTAGAATCATTAAAAGATTTGCCATCTTTTTTGGATAGAGATAAAGGTAGAGGATATTCTATTGATATTTCTGATAAAAGAAAAGTTAGTGAAATAATTATTAAAACTTTAATTAATAAATTTCTTAATCAGCGATTTACAAGAAAACAAACAGATTTAAATGTTAGATCGAATTCATTAGAAAAAACAAATGGTTTTCATAAATGGGAAATAAAAGATGTTATTGTCCATTTAGAAACAAAACAATATACAAAAGTATTAACTGATAAATATGGTTATGATTATTCAAATGGTAAAAATGAAAATGTACCTTTATCTTTTTACTTTGATATGTCAGGTAGTATGAGTACTTATTCATCTCTTCTGGCAGTTATTGTGGTAGAACTTTTGAAGAAAAATATAAAAGTATTAGTTGGATTTAATGAAATAGTTAATGTACAAATTGAATCAATAGATAAGTCTATTACAATTACTGAACTTGTACAATTATTAGAAAAGGCTGGTTCTTATAGATTTAGTGGATTTAATGATATTGAATCTAAAATAGAAAAAGAAAATAAAATAAATTATAAATTGATAGATAAAAGTATAGATAAATATTTGATAGAAAAAAAAGCAGAAAAAACAGTAATATTTTCAGACTTTGATTCAATAGATGAAGTTAATACATTATCTAATTATGTTCAAGTGTATTATTTTTGTTTTGAAAATGATGTTTTAAAATATAAATTGGATAAATTTAAGGGATTTTTATATAAAGTTCAAAATGAACAAGATTTAGAACGAGGACTATTAAAAGTTAATGAAAAAAGATTTGAATCACTCATGTATTTAGATAATCCAGAATCAATAAAAGAAAGAAGGAGATAAAATGGTATCAATAGGTCAAATAAAAGAAGAATTAGAAAAATTAGGATATTATGCAACTGAAGAAATTATTTATGAAGCCTTTAATGCCTTATCAATATTTTCTAATGCTTCAGTAAATCCAGGTCAAGATATATATGCAATTTGTTTAGAAGGACCACCGGGAGCAGGAAAAACAGAATTTGCTAAAGTTTATACCAAATTAGCAGCAAAATTACTTAATAGTGATGTATCAATGGTTGATTATCAATGTGATCAAACGACAGGTAAATCAGAACTATTTGAAGATATAAATATATCAGCTGCAATAGCTCATGATCCAGAACATGTTAATATTCCAGGTAAATTAGTTGATGCTATAAAAAAGGTTAATGAAGGAAAAAAAGTTGTACTTTTTATAGATGAATATGATAAAGCGAGAGAAGAAACAGATTCATTTCTTTTACAATTTTTGCAATCAGGAAAAATTAATGCAACACAACACGGAGATATGGAAATTAAAGAAGAATATAAAGGAAATCTACAAGTATTTTTATGTAAAAATGATGCAAGAGAAGAATTATCTGGACCTTTATCAAGAAGAATTAGAATTTTAAGATTAGATTATATGTTACCTGAAGTATTCTATAAAGTTGCTAATAGAGTATTAATTTCAGATGCAAAGGAAAAAGTATCAGAATCATTGATTAATTTAATTTCTACTATGTATAAAAAAGCATATGAAGATAGAGATTTATATAATAGATTACCATCTGCTTCTGAAATGTTGATTGCAATAGAAGATGCAAATAGGTTAACAAAATATGCAAATGCTCCAGAATGTATAATTTATAAAACTATTATTAAAAATATGTTTAAATCACCTGATGATATCGTAACATTTGAAGGATCATTAGAAAGAACATCTGAAAAAAATGAAAAAGGATTAAAAAATATAATAGACACCATGAAATCATCTCAAGAAGTTTTAGAGACAAAAGATTTGAATTCTGTAATAGCAGAAAAATTATTGTATAATGAAACACAAGCATTGATTTCTAAAAAAAGAGAAATGGAAGAATTGATTTCAAAGTATAAAAAAATATTTGCTGAAATGGAACTTGAAAGAAGAAAAATTATATCAGATGATATAGAAAATTATAAAATATTAAATGGACAAATAGAATTAACATATGATCCTGAAAATATTGTTCCATCATTTAATGATGATTCAAATTATATTAAAAGAGGAAAATCTGTATTTGGTAATATTAAAACTAATTGGATTGAAGTTGCATCAGTAGATACTTTAGGAATATCACATAGTTTTTTAATTGAAGAAATTAAAAAAAATATTGCAGCATTAAATATAAAAATATATGAAGATGGATTATTAATATATGAAGATGAATACTTTAAATTAATAGTTATTAAAGAAATAATTGATGGACAAGAAAAATATAGATTGATGTCTAATAATGTAGTTAATAATGGTATAATTTTAGGACAAGTAGCAAATTTTATAGTTTTATTAGAAAAGGTAAAAAAATTACAATCTTCCATGCCAATTGTATTAAAAAACTTAAATAATGAATTAAATATATCAATGCTAGTATATTCAAATAATAATATTCCATATTCTAAACAAGATGAAAATATATATTTAGTAGAAAAAACTACAACAACTTCTAAATTTATAACAGAATTTATAAATTATGCATTTGATAAAGATGATTCATCTATATCACATAATTTATCAAAAAAATTAGTAAAAAGGAAAAATTAGTATGATAAATGTAGATATAATTAATTTGGATAAGAAAAGAGAAGAAAATTTAAAAAAATATGGAATAGATAAAAAAACAATAGAAAAATATAAAGCTAAAATTAAAGATAAAGGTAATAAAATAGAACTATCAAAAGAATTATATACATTAATTAGTAGTAAAAGTTTTAATGATACAAATAATATAAATGAGGTTACATCTTTAATACTTAGAGGTGCTGATTTAAATTATCATAATGAAAAAAAGGGTGATTTCCCATTATTAATTTGTTGTAGAAAAGGTTATTTTAATACGTTTATTTTGTTAGTTAAATTTGGAGCAGATATAAATAATAAAAATAATTATGGGACAACAGCAACAATGGCTTCTGCTAGACATGGTTATGAAGAAATGCTTAAATTATTAATTCAAATGGGTGCAAATATCGATGCAAGATGTATAGACAAAGATAATGCACTTGATAGTGCAATTAAACATAATGAGGAAAATTGTATTAAATTATTAAAAGATGCATCATGTATAACTGCTTTATATGAATGTGAATTAGAACAAAAGATAACTTATAAAAATGTTGTAGACCAATTAGATAAAGCATCTAAGGAATTAGAATTAATATTAAAAAAACAAATTACAAATTAATCTTAAAAATCTTTATCTTCTGAAAGTGAAAAATTTAATTTCAAAAGATTTGATAATGTAAATTTAAAAATTAAGATTTATATATAGAGAGGAAAATAATATGGATAAATATACAGAACTTTTAAAAGTAGTTAAAACATATATTCAAGATGAGAATAATCCTAAGGTAAAAAATGGAAAGATATCTTTATTTGATTTATATTATATACTAGATAAAAATATTAAAGAATTATATAAACAAGCTGAAGCTGAGGAATTGTTAAAAAAAATAAATGAAGAAAATAAAATGCAAGAAAAATTAGGTAAAGAAAATAAAATTACAAAAAAATTAATAAATTTTTTAAAAAAAAGAGATTCAATTGAATTATTTAAAGAGTATGATTTTGTAATGTTAACTTTTGATTCTTACGATCAATCATCTGAAATAGTTTTTTTTGAAAAAGATGGAGAAATATTTTCAGTTCAAAAAGATTTAGATTCTAATGAATTATATAATAGATTTAACTTAACTGATAGTCAAAAAAATATAGTAAATAAACATTATGAAGAAATACAAGATATATTAATTTCACTTCAAGAGTATCAAAATATGTTAGAAAATAATCGATCAAGTAATGAACAAGTTTTTTCAGATGGTTTTATGAATGTCAAAATTTCATATAATAAATTTGGAAAGCTTGAAGTAAAAATAGTTATAGAAAAGCAAAAAGATCCAGCCGAAGTTTCAAAAAGAGTATATGCTAGGAGAGAAAAAATTCAAGATATAATAGATGAACACAAATTAGAAATATTAAAGAAAGTTATTATAGATCCAAAAAATTTAAATAAAGGGTGTCAAAAAATATTAAAAAGAGAAAAAAGTAAAGTATAGAAATATACTTTTTTTAATATTAGTTGTAAAAAATATAGAAAATTAGTTTTGAAAATATAAAATGTTAAGTTTAGTTGACAAATTTCCAACAAAAATTGATAGAATGTAATTAAAATAATTTATATAATTGTTTATGAAAGAGGTGAGATTATGAGTTTAGGTCAAAGATTATTTGAACTTAGAAAATTGAAGCATTTATCTCAAGAAGAGGTAGCTGAAAAATTAAATGTAACAAGACAGACTATTTCTAAATGGGAAACAGATCAAAGTTCTCCAGAACTTGATAAAATAATTCCAATATGTGAATTATTTGAAATAACAACAGATGAATTAATTACAGGTAAAAAGGAAGTAAAAGAAAAAAGGCTTGATATAGAAGACAACAAGAAAAAAAGAACTATTGGGTTAATTATTGGTATATTATTATATTTTATATCAGTTGTATGGATTATGATTAGTATTCCTGTATTAATGATAGATCCAATTGTTGCTAGTGCAATATTTATCTTAATTTGTGGTGTTGCAACTTGTGTATTAATTTATTCTAGAATAATGTTTAAAAAAGAAAAAAAGATGGAAAAAAAGGATAAACGTTATAAACATATTGAAGATATTTTAGGATTAATTACATTAATAATTTATCTTGTAATTAGTTTAAATACAATGGCTTGGCATATAACATGGTTTATTTGGTTAATATATGCTTTAGTTATGGAAATAGTAAAATTGATTTTATCTTTTGGTGGTGAAAATAATGAATAAAAAAACATTAAAAATTATTTTAATTATTTTTTTAAGTATATTAGTAATTATTTTATCTATATTTTTTGCAAATATTTTAACAAATAAAAATTTTAGATTTAGATATTTTAATTTTAAGGAACATAAAATTAGTAAAGAATTAGTATTTAATCAAGAATATGAAACAATTTTTAATAATATTAAAATTAACTCTAATTCAAGTGATATTGAAATAAAAAAATCAATGGAATCAAAAATAAAAGTTATTATTTATGGAGATAAAGATGAGTTTGAGGTTGAAACTTCAGATCAAACATTAGATATTATCTCTTCTTCAAAAAAATGTGTTGGTTTTTGTTTTAATATAACAATTGCTAAAATAGAAGTATATATTCCAAGTAGTTACGAAGGTAAAATAAATATTAAAAATAGTTATGGAGATGTTAATATTGATAGTTTTGATAATTTAATTTTAGATGCTACTTTAGATGCAGGTGATATTGACATTGATTCTTTAAAATCTGGTAAAATTAAAAATTCATATGGCAATATTAAAATAAAGGGACATATAAAAGATATAGAAATAGAAGAAGATTGTGGTGATGTAGAAATTTCTGAAGTAGATAGAATTAAACTTCAAAATAATTATGGCGATATTAATATTAAAAAAGTAAATGAATACTTAAAAATAGAAGAAGATTGTGGAGATATAGAAATAGATTCTTTAAATTTAGAAGAAAATTCAAGTATTCAAAATAACTATGGGGATATTAAAATAGGTTTAACAAATAAAATATACATAGATGCTAAAACAAGTTTAGGAGATAATAAAATTAATAATAATTATCAAAAATCAGATATTGTTTTGAAAATTGATAATAGTTGTGGTGATATTATAGTTGATAATTAATATTAAAAGAAATAAATTAAAAAATATTTAAATTATATAAAACTACTTATATTTAATAGGTAGTTTTATTTGACTTTTTTAAAAAAATATGTATAATAGTTAGTCAACAAAGGGGGAAATTTATTATGAAGAATAGTAAATTTGAAAAATTATGTGAAACAGTTGATTATAATACTTATATGAAATTACACCAATCTTTGGGTTTATCTTCTAGCTTATCTTTTCTTGGATTTAGTATAGCAAACAATTTAATACCTCAGTACCCTATAACTGATTCAATTGGTGTTGTTACTATTATTTTATTATCAACTTATATTAGATTATCAATACCAAGTGGAAAGCAAAATACAAAAGATATTAAACAAATTAAACACTTATATAATGAGTTTTTAAATAATTATAATAATTTAAATAAAATTTTTGATTTAAATAATCCAGTAGAAATATATACAATGTTTAATTATTTGCTCTCTAAAGGTTATTTATCTAAAGATAAGGTTTTTGATTTTTCTGATGAGCAAGCAAGAAATCTTAAAAATTTGCTTGGTGCAGAAGTTATTACAGGAAAAGGCGTTTGTAGACATGTATCTGGTATGCTTACAGATATTTTAAATGCATCTGGAATTAAATCGGAATCAATTGGAGTATATGCAAAGGAATATAATATGCATCTAAATATTATAGATGAACAAAAATATACAAAAGAAGAATTAATTAATTGGGCTAGGTTAAATGCAAAAAACGAACAAGATTATGAAAGATTTAAACAAATAATAGAAGAATTTTATAATGCTAATATCAAAAATATCGAGTTTTCACCATCGACTAATGATGCAACTGTACTAGAAAAAATATTTGGAAATCATGCTATATCTTTTGCTTTAAAAGATGAAAAAAGTTATTTTTTAGATCCAACAAGAGAAATGATTTATAGAATGGATAAATCTAAAAAAATATTATGCGATGAAAATGGTAATAATGTTTCAACTCGTTTAATTCCTTCTATACTATTAGGTAATTCAAAAACATACTTTGAAATGAGGAAAAAAATATTTAATCCAAGTATTTCTACTTTAGAAGAACAAGCGTTTATTGAAAAAACTTTAGATAAATGTGAAGATAATACGGATATATTTGAACAATTTTATGCTTCTAATAGTGAATTATATGATGATATTTCAAATAAGGTATTAAATATTAGAAGATAATTTAAAAGGTAGAAACTAACTAAATAGTTAGTTTTTAATTTACAAAAAATTTTATTAAATTATATATTAAAATTAAAATTTATGTTAAAATATTATAAGGTAGGAGGGTATTATGGATGAAGTTCTTAATTCTTTAGAAATACCTAATAATATAGGCTTTTCGATAAATTTAGATACATTTGTCTCTTTTTTTGATGATATAAAAGATAGAAATAACTTTATTAGAAAAATTACAAAAAAAGCAGATTTTATGTCTCAATTCTTTTCTGAAGATTTTCATAATTATGTTATTTCATTATCATTACAATCAGTAAATGGAAAAAAAGTTTTAAAATTAGATGAAAAAATTGTTTTACTTGAAACAATATTAAAATTTTATAGTACAGATTCTGATGAATTTAGTAATTTAAAACGTTTTTATGTTTATGATAATGAATCAAATTATGAAGATGAAATAATTAATGTTACAAAAAATTTTATTAGTAAAAAAATAGAGCAACTTGAAAAAGTTTCTTCTATTGATGATTTAAAAGATATTAGTACTATTATGTATAGTAGTTATATGAAGGCATATAATGAAAAAGATATGGATCAAATATATCCTTTTGATATTTATTTTAAATCTGAATTACAAAAAGATATAAAAAAAACAAAAGCAATGAAAGTATGGATTAAAACTATTTATGAAGAATTAAGGAATCCTTTACCTAATGATTTATTAAAAAAAATTAATATAAATAAATTAAAGATGTTTATGTCACTTCAGTATTGTTTATTATCTAAAAATTTTGATAATCCATTAAGATCAATATTATTTGATACTTCAATTAGAATGAAAAAAACAATAGATGATTTAGATTGCAAATTAGATAATATAACTATTATTATACCTTTAATGAATAAAGATGAATTTAAACTATCTAAATTAAACAGTATTAATTTAAATGAATTAGATACAATTATAGAATTTGTAAAAACAAATGATAATAAAGTTATAAATGATGATTTTTTCGATTTGTCAAATTTATCAATTGAAAAATTAAGTAAATTAAATTGTAATGAAGTAGAAGAATATATAAATAAAATAATAGAAAATGATAAAATAGTTGATAATTTAGAAATAGAAAAAATAGTAGAAGAAATAAAAAATGAAATAAATAATGGAAATTTGTCATTAGATGAATATAAAAAGAAAAAACATCAATTAAAAAAATTAAATATGGTATTTAATGAAATAAAACCAAAAGCCATTCAAAGAGGAATTGGTATATTTGATAAATTCAATGTTTATTATTATGAAAATGGTATGGTTGCAATTGATAAAATTGAATATGGTGCTAGATTATTTATTATGCCTATTACAACATATAAATATATTATTGATAATAAAGTATCATCTTTAAGGTCTGTTGGAAAGTTAGATGGTGTAAAAGCATTTAAACATGATGATAGAACAGATTGGCTAGCAAATGCAAAACAAACTCTTATTAATGGTTATCAATTAGTATCTAAAGAAGATATTGAATTAAATGAAAAAATGGTAGCATGGGAATTTGATTATTCAATAGATGATGTTTTAAAGTTAAATAAAATAATTGAAGAAATAAATGATAATTCTAGTTATTCTAATGCTGAAAAAAAAGAAAAAATAGAAAAATTAAATAAAAAGAATGAAAAAAAGAAGTTATATAGAAAAAAAGCTAAGGAAATTGATTTAGAATTAAAAGAATCTAAACCAACAGAGGATCTTAAATTATCTGAATCAAGAGAACTTATAGAATGTGAAGATGAGTTAAGCAAAGAATATGGAAATGATTTAGATTTTGTATCTTTGTATGAAAAATCAAAAAAATTAGAAAGAAATTGTAAAAGAAATCCAGCAGTATCTAAATATTGTAAAGATAGAACTTTGGATGTAAATTTAATGTATCATTGTGAAATGTGTGGTAATAAGTATGCATTAGAAGAAAAGAGTAGATTAGATTTTCATCATTTAGTGCCGATTAGTGAAGGTGGACCAGATACTATTTATAATGGATTATGTTTATGTACAGAATGTCATAGAATAATTCATTTTGAAAAAAATAGAATATCAACAACATCAAAAGCAAGATTTTTAAAACAAATAGAAAAACATATTAAAGATGAAAATCCAGAATTACTAGATTTATTTTATGAATATAAAAGAAATTATTTTCCTACAATTAATGATATTTTATATAGAAAGAGATTAGAAATAAAAGATGAGGTAAGAAATCTAGAAATAAATGAATCATTAGTTGATGATTATATTGATAAACGTATAGAAAATTTTGAAAAGAAATTAAGAGAAGATTATCAAAAAAATCCTAATAAATATGATGAAAATTTTGAAATAGATTGGAATATGACAAGTTCATTTAGAAAATAGAGGTGAATTAAATGAGTGATGAAAGAGAATTAGAAAGACATAATAAAGTTATAGAAAAAATTGATAAAGCAGAAAATAGAGAGGATATACCTAATATATCTTTTTCTAATATTTCTTCTTATTTAGCAAGTAATGTTTATTTTGATAATGTTAAACTTAGTCAAGCAGAATTTAAACCTGTAATAAAAGAATTGATAAATTATGGTTCTATATGGAATCCATCAGTTAGAAAAAAATTTATAGAAGTAATTATAAATAATTATCCAAATGTAAGTGAAACTGAAATATTAGAAAAATATAAATTAATTGCTAGTTCAAAAAGAATAGGTTATATTATTGAAGAAATTGGACTTAAAAATGTAAAATTAGATGAAATTAATAAAAGAGAAAATTTAATAATTCATAAAAATATTATAAAAGAAATTAATCAAGCTTTTGAAATAAAAGATTTACCTAGTGTTGGGTTAAAAGATTTGAATAAAAGATTAATTAAAGCCTTAAATGATAATGATTTTAATACAAATTTTAAAGCAGGTGATATAAAAGATATAACTAATGCCTATTTAAACGACTATAATTTTAAATATATAGAAGATATTATTATAGAACTTTGTGATAAAACAAACTTAAACTTTGAAGATAAATTATTGATGAGAGAACAAATAATTGGCTCTTTAATACAAGATGAGACAATTGAATATGTAGCTCAAGAAATAAATGAAAAAGAAAAAAGAAAATTATTTATATATAAAAATAATCATGAATTAACTATGGATGCAATAAAAGAGGCAAATAGAATTTCAAAGTTACCACCAAACTTGACTGTATCTACTTTAACACATTACTTAAATAGTAATACAACTATATATACAAATGATAATAGAATTAAAACAGAGGATTTAAAAGCTTTAACAGATTTGTTATTAGATGGATATAAATTTGAAGATGAGGTAATAAAAAAAGAAATAAAAAATATTACAGATAAAGTATATCCTTTAAAAGATGATGCATATCAATTACTATTTAATAAATTATCAAAACTTCCTAGAGTCTATTATTTAGCTCAAGAAATTAATTTTTCACTTTCTAGACAAAAAGAGTTTATAGGAAATAATTGTAGTAATGTTAATGTATATTTTATTCCAAATGAAAAAAGTCCTTTAGATGGTGGAAGGTTTTATAATTGTTATATAAATAGAGTACAAAATTTAGATTTATCAGAAATATTACCCCTAAATTTAGATGAAATAGTTCCACCACATATAGATATAGATTCAATTGAATGGTACGTGAGAGAAAATTATGATGATACATTTAAAGCTGCTGGCGGAATTATTTTAAATAGGGATGAAACAATTGGGGCTGTTAATGTCTTTAGACCTAATGATGGAAAAATTGGAATTACAAAAGAAGAAAAAGAAAAAATGGATAAATTATCTAATTTAGATAAAGAAATAGAAGAAAAAGAAAAAAAATTATTAATGATCGAAGAACAACTAAAAGATAGAGAAGAAAAAACAAAAAATGCAGAAGATGAATTAAAAGAAATGATTGAAACTTATAAAAATAAAGTATTGGCCCTTCAAGTTGAAATGTTAAGAAATATTGAAGATGTAAAAAATGGATTACAAATTTCTTCTTTAAATGAAAAAAGAAAGGAGTTAAAATAATGGATAGGATGAGTAATAAAAAAATTTATACAGAAACAAAAGATGGTAAAAAAATGGAGTTCAACGTTATTTTAACTTTTAAAAATGAGATGAATGAAAAAAATTATGTTGTTTATACTGATAATTCAATTGATAATTATGGTAAGATGAGAATTTATGCATCAATTTATAATCCAGACACCTTAAAATTTATAGGTAACCCTGAAACAAAAGAAGAGTGGGATGTTATATATAATTTACTTGATAGAACACTATTAAATTAAAGTAGAAAATATATGAGTTTATATGATAAATTATTAAATAATGAAGAATATTTAAATACTGTAAAAGAAATAGAAAAAATTAAATTTATAACAGATGGTAAATGAGACTGGGAACATGGATTAGGACATTATAAACGCGTAGCTTCATATGTTAATAAAATTTTAATTGATTTAAATGCTGATTATAGAGTGATAGAATTAGGAATGACTGCTGCTCTTTTACATGATATTGGTTTATCTAAGGGTGATAAAGTTGATCATGCTATCGAAAGTAGTAAAATGTTTACTAAATTTCTTGATAAAAATGATATAACAAAAAGTGAAGAAGAAATTTTAAGACAAGCTATTATGGATCATTCAAAAGGAAATGATATTAAGTCATTAGTAGGTTTAAGTTTAGTTTTAGCAGATAAATTAGATGTAACTTATGATAGAACTATAAATTCTAGTATTCAAGATACTATAAATAAAGAAATTCAAAAAATTAGAAGTGTAGATATAAATATTACAGAGGATAATCTTATAGTTTATTATAAAACTATTGATAACTTTGATATTAATATTTTAAAAAATTGGCCTAAAGCAATTACTATTCCATATAAAGTTGCTAAATATTTAAACAAAAATTATATATTTATGATTAATGATGTTCAAACTGATATTTCTAGTTTTATAAATTAAGTATTTGATCTAAATGGTTAAATACTTTTTATATAAATACAATAATAAAGTATTTGAATTTAAATGATTTTGATGTATAATAAGCGTTGAATTGGAGGGTTTATAATGAGTAGTAAAATATTTATACAAGATACTACCACACTTGCACTTTTATATAGTTATGAAGCAACAAGAGGTAAAATTTTATCTACTAATAAAATTAAAGTTTTTGATGCTATAGTAGATAATAATTTAGAAAATTTAAATAGTAAAGTTAATATGGTTTATCCATTAGATTATTCAAAATTAATTTATTTTAATTCTTTTGATGAAAATGGAAATGAATATTCTATATTAAAACCAGGTATTGATATTGAAAAAGTAAGAGATGATTATTTTTATAAAATTCCACGTAGTGTTATAAAGGCGTCACAACAAGAAAATGCTCTTAATGCTTTAGGGTTAAAAAAAGAAAATGGAAAAATAGTAAAATGTGAATATAGTATAAAGAATGCAGATATTTTTGAAAAAAATTTTATAAAAAAATTAGAAAATGGTGAAATTGATATAGAAATATTTGAAAAAGCAGAGGAAGCTGAATTATCAAATGATTTTATAATTGAACAATTAAAAGGATATAAAGAATTATTGGACTCTGGGATATTAGATATGTTAGAAGAAGATGAACATGTAAAAAAGCTTATATAATATAAATTTAGAAATAAATTATATTAATTAGATTGGAGTTAATTTATGAATGATGAAAAAAATAGAAATTATAAATTAATAAAAAGATCTTTATATAAAAATAATCATATTAAAAAAAATGCATTATCTATAGAACAAATCATAAAATTAGATAGTGCAAAATGTGTAAAGGTTTCTAAAAATTTTTTTGCACTATTAATTGTTAAATATAGTTTATTAAAACAAACAAATATAGAAATTCAAAAATTATTGGAAGAATATATAGAACTACAGAAAATGCATGAAATAATAGATGATTCAACATCAAGGTATATTTTAATGCGTTTAAATGATTTAAAAAGATTAATAAAAGAAATTAATATAAGTAATTATAGTCCTACAAATATATTAAAATCAAATATAAATATAGAAGAATTTGATGAGGAAAAAATTAAATTACAAAAAGAATATTTAAAAAAATTAAATATTTAAATTTAACAGTTTATTATATATTATAATAGGAGGTTTTATTAAATGATTAATGAACTTAATAGTGATTATAAAAATAAATTATTAAATAGATTTGATGATTCTTTTAAAAATATAGTTGATAATTTAGTAGAAATAAATGTTAAATATTATAATTTTAATAATGAAATTTCAAATGGAACACTTATTTGTAATAGATTGATAGCTGATAAATTAATTAATATATTTAATGAATTGTTTGAAAATAAATATAAAATTGAAAAAATTAATTTGATAGATGATTATGATTTTGATGATATATTATCTATGGAAGATAATAATACATCTTGTTTTAACTATAGAAAAATAATTAATACAGATAGATTATCTTTACACTCATATGGACTTGCTGTTGATATTAACCCTTTGTATAATCCATGCTATTTAAAAAATGGTGTAATATTACCTTGGAATGGTGAAAAATATTATAATAGATTTAATAACTTTGAACATAAAATAGATACAAATGATTTATGTTATAAACTATTTATTAAAAATGGCTTTGAATGGGGAGGATTATGGCCTTTTCAGGATTACCATCATTTTCAATATAAAAAATAGTATATTAAATATATTATTTTTTATTATTAATCTTTATTATTATTTTAAATTTTAGTATAATAATTACATATTTTATTTATCTTTAGTTTAAAATTAGTTATTATAAATAAAATATAAAAATTAAGAAGGAATGATAAAATGAATTTAGAATTACTTGAAAAGGAATATATTACAGAAATGCGTGAATTAGCTTCAAAAGCTATAATTAAAGAATGTGAAAAGGAAATTGAAAAGGAAAAATTAATTTTAAAAAAAAGAAGTTTAATAGAAGAAATATTTACTAATTTATTAAATTCTTCATCATTAGAATTAGATGGAACATGTAATGTAATAGGAAAAATATCTAGAGAAAAACAAGATCCTAATATAAAGTTTAGATTGGATAAAAATAGTAAAACTGAATTAGAGTATATGAGTTGTTTTTTAAATTATTTTGAAGTAGAAAATAAAATTATAGATGAAAATGATAAAGTTTTTTTAGTTTTCAGTGTTACATTAGAAGAAAAAGAAAAAATAGAAAATTATTTAAGTATGAAAGGAGAACAAAAAATATTAAAAAAATAATTATTAATTTAATATAATAATTTAGGTGATTTTTATGAAAATAATGATAATAGAAGATAATGATTTTTTATATAAAAAAATAGCAGATGCTTTAAATCAAATTTTAGATACACCAACATTATATAGAGGTATTTCAAGAACTGGTTCAATGATTACACTATTTAATTTAAAAAAATGGATGGATCAAGTTGATTTAGTTATAACTTGTAATTACCTACCTTTTGATAGTGATTCATATAATATTAAACCATATGCTAAAGAAATAGTTAAAATAATAAAAGAAAGGATAGATGCAGATTTAAAAGTTTGTATTTATTCAAATGAAGATATAGAAAATTGTGATTATGATTATTTTATTAAATTAAACTCAGATACTTCAATATATAATTCAATACAAAGAGTAATAGATGATATGATGAGTAAAAATAAAAAGCTTTTTATGAATAATTTAGGTCAAAATTCTAATTTATATGAAGATGATTTAGAAAAATTTAAAGAAGGAAAGCAACATCAAAAAGTACTAAAATAAATTTTTTGAAAAATTGTATTTATGTGATATAATGTTTTATGAAAAAAAGGAGTAGTTTATATGAAAATAACTAGTGTTGATTTAACTATAAGTGCTGTAAGAAGAAGTCAATATCCAACGGATAATAAACCAGAATTTTTACTTGTAGGTAGATCTAATGTAGGAAAAAGTAGTTTTATAAATACACTTATAAATAGAAAAAATTATGCTAGAACATCTGCTAATCCGGGAAAAACGCAAACAATAAATTTTTATTTAGTAAATGAAAAATTTTATTTAGTAGATGCACCAGGATACGGATTTGCAAATTTAAATAAAAGTAAAAAAAGAAAATTTGGATTAATGATGGAAGACTATTTAACAAATAGAGTTAATTTAAAACAAGTATTTATGTTAATTGATTTTAGACATAAACCTAGTAGTGATGATATTATGATGTATAATTTTTTGAAGTATTATAAAATACCAGTTACTATAATAGCAACCAAATCTGATAAGATTGGAATAACTAAACATCAAACACAAAGAAATATGATTTTATCTAATTTAGAACTTGGAGTTGGAGATGACTTTATAGTTTTCTCTAATGTAAATAAAGAAGGTAAATCTGAAGTATATGAAAAAATAGAAAGAATTATATAGAATTAATTCTTTTTTTTCATACAATAAATTAGGTGATAAAATGAGAATATCAAATATCGATGATGATATTTTAATATATATTAATAATAATTCTATAGATATTGATTTAGAAGATTTAGATTTGGTTAAAGAATATTTTAAAGATTTATTTATTAAAATAAAGGATAAAGTTAATATTAGTGGATTTTATTTTGTTAATGTTTATTCTGATAATAATTTTGGAATAGTTATAGAATTAACAAAAGATGATATAGATTATTTTGATTATTACGATGAAGTTGATATGCATATTACTTTAATTGAAAATCCTTTTTTATTTGAAGTAGAAGATATATTTTTTAATGATAAAATTATAAATAATTCTATAGTAATATATTATAATAAAAAAATATATTTAAAAACTGAAAATATATTAGATGAAAAAATAAAGTCATATTTATATGAATTTGGAAATTTAATATATAAAGATACAAATACTATAATAAATAATGGTAAAAGAATAATACTAAATTAAATCTTTTAAAAAATTGTTTAATTTGATATAATACTTTAGAGGTGATTTTATGAAGAAGCCAGTCGTTGCATTAGTTGGAAGACCAAATGTAGGAAAAAGTACTATATTTAATAAAATAATTGGAAAAAAAATATCAATAATAGAAGATACTCCTGGAGTTACTAGAGATAGAATATATGGAAATGTAAATTATAAAAATTATAAATTTCACTTAATAGATACAGGTGGTATTGATTTAGAAGATACAAAATTTAATGAAGAAATAAAAGTTCAAGCAACGCTTGCTATAGAAGAAGCAGACGTAATAATATTTGTTGTAGATGCTAAAGAAGGTATAACTAGTAATGACTTAGTTGTAAAAGAAATGCTTTTAAGACAAGATAAAAAAGTTATAGTTGCAATAAATAAAGTTGATAGTAAAGAATCAAAAGAACATTTATATGATTTTTATGAATTAGGATTTGATAATTATATAAATATAAGTGGTGAACAAAATATAGGTATTGAAGATTTACTTGATTTAGTATGCTCTGATTTTAAAGAGATAGAAGAAGATGAATATGATTCAAATACTATAAAGTTTTCTGTTATAGGAAGACCAAATGTAGGGAAAAGTAGTTTAGTAAATGCAATATTAAATGAAGAGAGAGTAATTGTTTCAAATGTTGCAGGAACTACTAGAGATTCTGTTGATTTACCTTTTAAATATCATGATAAAGATTTTGTAGTAATAGATACAGCGGGAATGAGAAAAAGAGGAAAAATATATGAAAATATTGAAAAATACAGCTTACTTAGATCTATGAAAGCAATTGATAGATCTGATGTTTGTGTGATTGTTATAAATGCTGAAGAAGGAATTATAGAACATGATAAACATATTGCAGGTTATGCTGTAGAAGCAGGAAAAGCTGTCATTATTGTTGTAAATAAATGGGATACCATTGAAGATAAAGATGCATCTATGAAGAAATGGAAAGAATTAATAAGACTTGATTTTGCCTTTTTAGATTATGCTCCAATTGTATTTTTATCAGCCAAAACACACAAAAGAATTCATACTTTAATGCCAGAAATTCTTAAAGTATATGAAAATAGTAAAAGACAGGTCAAGACAAGTCTTTTAAATGATGTAATAGAAGAAGCATATCAACTCAATTTACCACCTTCTTATAAAGGAAAAAGACTTAAAATTTATTTTGTAAATCAAGCTAGTACAAAACCACCAAAATTTAATATTCAAGTTAATAACAAAGGACTTGTACATTTTTCTTATAAAAGATATTTAGAAAATAAATTAAGAGAAAATTTTGATTTTGAAGGAACACCAATTATATTACAATTTAAGAATAAGGGGGAACAAGAATTATAATTTGTTAAAAAACAAATTATTTTTTTTAATTTATATAATTTTGGTATTTTTGATTATTATTTATTATAAATTTTTAAAATTTGCTTATACAAATATCAAATTTTTAATATTTAAAACCCTAAAAATATGTTAAAAGTGTCATTTGTAAATAAATTTATTTTATGTTTTAATGTATATGAAGGAGGTTTTATTATGAGTAAAATATTAAAAGGGGAAGAACTTAAAAAATTCATAGATGATTTAAATATTAAATATGATGAAGAAATATTCAGCATTATATTAGTATTAGATGATGAATGCAAGTATGTTATTAATGGAAGTAAAATTGTTCCTACTGAAAAAGAAATAATAGAAAAGTATATGTAAAATATATTAATAATGAAATTAGATATAATTATACTAATTTCATTTTTTATTGTATAATAATATATATTTGAAATTATTAAAAGGTGATATGATGACTAGAGTTTATAGTAAGAATTTATATTATTTAGGCTTATTATATACTTATTTATGTAATAAAGATATTAAAATGGTTAAATTGGATAATTTAAAAGAATTTTGTTTGATGATAAAATCTAATTTAGATAAAATAGAAAGTGAAGCTTTTGATGTTTATGCAACATTAAGATATGATGATAATAATAAAATGTATTTTATAGGAAGTAATGAAAAGAAAGAAATTTATTTTTTTTTAGAAGAACCTTTCAATTTAAAACGTTTAATTAATATATAATTGTTTGTCAAGTGATGTAATAAAAGCATCACAAATGAATAATTCACTAGAATGTTTAAAATTAAATAAAAAAATTATCAAAAAGAAATTAAAAAAAATTAAATAAAAGTAGCTATTTTAAATTTATTATGTTATAATATTTTCCATTACAGGGGGACAAATTATGGATAAAATAAAGAATCAAATACTTAATAAATATAGAAATTGTTTAATAGGTATTATTACAAATAATATGGGTAAAGTAAAAGAAACTGAAGATAATTTTATATGTTATGTAGATAATAAAATATTTAAAGATAAAAATTTTGTGATTATGAATAATCTTGATAATTTAGATGAAAAACATATTTCAAAAATTAAAAAATATAATCTTGATAAACCAGTAATATATGTTTTTGATGGAATAAATTTAAATGATAATATTCATTTTTCTGTTGATGGTAGTAATTGTACAATTATTATTAGAAATAGTATTTTTAATGGATTTAGAATAAGTAATTATCAGGGAACTTGTTATTTATCAAATGTTATAATTAATTCAAATGAAAAGACTAGCTATATGGGTTTATCTGTAAAAAATTTATATATTAATAATTTAACAGTTGCTAAGTTAGAAAATTGTTCTGAAATTTCTTTTTATGCTTCTAAAAAAATTAAGATTAATGAATTAAATGTGTTAGATAATCCAAGTGTTTTTGTTTCTATATATTGCCCTGAAAAAATAGCCATTTCATCTTCTATTATTAATAGTAAAAAATTAAGTATAAAATCAAATGCAATTAATTTTGAACAAAATATGTATGTAAATCAAAGAAAAGATTTAAATGATACTAATATAGATATGTTAACAGAAGAAAATAAAAAATTAACTAAAGTAAAATTTAGATAATTTTTTATTTAATATTTTTTTTAAATTTGATATAATAAGTAATGAAGATAAGGAGGTATATAATGAAACGAAAAAATATATTTTTAATTTCTATATGTTTTTTAATGCTTATTACTTTAACTGGATGTGGTAATAAAAAAGTGGCTTCATCAAGTGATTTTAAATCGATAGCTGAAAGTAATGATTACATAGTATCAGATGTTAAAAATCAATATTCAGCTTATGATTCAGTTAAAGAAGCCTATGTTGCACAGCATAATAGTGAGTATCAACTTGAATTTTATGTTTTAGATAGTAATGATAGTGCAACACAAATGTTTAATACTAATAAAAAAACGTTTGAAGGTTATAAAGGTTCTTCATCATCTGAATCATCATCAAATATGGGAAATTATTCAAAATACGCATTAACAAGTTCAGGTTATTATATGTATCTTTGTAGGGTTGATAATACTTTATTATATGTAAGAGTAAACGATAGTTATAAAGATTCTATTAAAGATTTTGTAAAAAAACTTGGTTATTAAAAAAAGAGATTTGGATACTAGTACCTGTCAAGTACACACTAAATAAAAATATATATTAATTTGAATATTTTAGTCGATACTGTACTGGTGACATGTATCCTAATTTCTTTTGAATACGTTCGTTGTTATACCAATGAACGTATTTTTTTATTTCTTCAACTGCTTCCTGTCTTGTTAATTTATCAAACTGACAAAGCCATTCATGTTTTAATTGCATAAACCAGTTTTCTATAGGGCAATTTTCCCAGCAATGTCCTCTGTGTGACATACTTCTTGTAAATCCCATATTATTTGCTAATTCCACGTATTCATATGCAAAATAAACTGCTCCTTGATCTGTATTAACTATCGCATTTTTATTTGGCTTTAAATTTTTGTAACTTTCCTTAATTAACTCTACATCATTGTAATTTGACGTAGAAAATGATACAATTTCAGTATTGAAGTAATCTTTAATAGCTGATAGGTAAAGTGTTCCATCTTTACATTTTATATAGCTTACATCAGATGAATACTTTTGGTTGGGTATATCTGAATTAAAGTTACATTCAATTAGATATGGAGCCTTATTTATAAGGTTCTTTTCTTTTGCCCTTGAAACTGATAAACCTTTTTTAGTTCTTTTTACAGTCTCTAGACCTAATATGTTTTTATATCTTCTAATTAGTTTATGATTTAATACTAAATCTAATTTATTTTGTATTGCATTTTTTAATCTTATTGTTCCATAAATCCCTTTATTATTTTCATGCTCTTCTGATATCACATCAGCAATTTTTTGATTAAAATTATTAGCTATTGGTTTCCCTTTGCTTAACCATTTATAATAACTTCTTCGTTTTACATTTAAAACTCTACATATTCGTGTTATCGGATATTCTAATTTTAATCTATCAATTATTTGATATTTTTCTATTTTTTTGCTGAGAGCGGATTTCCATCAGAAGAGCATAGGATTTTTTTAATATATCTATATCATCTATTGCTTGTTGTGACTTTCTTTTTCCTCTATTATCTACACCGAGTCTTCCTTCATCGTATTCCTTGTTCCATCTACTTATAGTACCACAACCTGATATTTCATACTTATTGTTCAAATATGAAATTGTAGCTCCATCTTTAAATTCTTTTACTATTTTCTTCTTCTGTTCTATAGTCCATTTTTTATGTTTACCCATGAAAAAACACCTCCAAAGTTCTTTCTAAATAAATTTTACCATATTTTGGTTCTTTTTATTTAGTGTGAACTTTAAAGGTATTATAATCTTGATCTCTTTTTATTTTATTATATTTAATTTATCATCAACAGAATATTTTAAATCTTCAATAAGCATTTTTTTTATTATATTTTTATTTTCTTTATAAAAATTTTGAATTAATGAATAATCGATATTTTCATTTAAAAAGGCATCTTTCATGATGTAATCACTTAATATATTAGTTTTATATTTTTCACTAAATATATTATATATTTCATTTGATGTTAAATCGTTTATAACTTCCATTGTTTTATTTTTAGCATTAATTCCACATTTAATAGATACATCGTTATCTTTATAAATTAAACTTGAACATATAGCATGATTTAATTCATGAAATAAATCATGATCATTAACTGAAAAAACAGGTAGGGCAATTATTCTTTTTATATTATTATTTAATAATATATTTACTTCATAGGGATATTCATTATCCTTTCTAAGTGTAGTAGCAATTGTATATTTAAGTAAATCATTTGATAATAAATCATTATTAGATACACCTATGATTTTATTTTTGCCTAATTCGTAAAAATTTTCTGGTGTAATTTCTACTTTATATAAATTATTTTTAATTAAGTATGTTAAATAGGGAATCATATATGCTTTATCTAACATTTTATTATTTTTTAAATTGTTTATTATATAAAATATAGTAAAATCATTTATATAATATAAAAAACTAATGTTTTCATATCTTTCTTTTATAATTTCTCTATATTCTTCACCATAAAATTCAGAAAATGTATCTATAATAGCATCCTTATATTTTTCTATTTGATTATTGCTTTTTTCATATATTTGTTTTTTTATGTTTTTTATATCCATATTAGTCAGTCCCTTTTTGATATAATTCGTATTATACTATGTTTTTTAAAATTTACAATACCTTTATTTGTTTTTTATGAATAAGCTCAGCTTGACTTTTTGTAAAGATGCTGCATAATAATTGCAAGTGAGGAGGGTTTATATGGAATTTATAGAAAAAGATGATATGTGCGAAGGTATTTATTTAGTTTTTTTAGATAAAGTGGAACTAGGAAATTTATTAAATGATATCGTTAGAAATACATGTTATAAAATAGATGGTACATTTACGGTACCATCTGGAGTGGTATTTAAAGATAATGAGTTTGTTTCTAATGATTATGTAAGTTTACCAAACAGAGATCCTATGTATATAAATATAAAAAATATATATCGATATACATCAAGAGATTTAGTTTATGGTTATCATGATGATTCAGTTGCTGTTGAAGGAACAGAAATAACATCACCAAAATTAGCTTCTATTATAAAAGAAATGATAAATGATTACCCAGATAGTATACGTGATTTTTTAGCTTACTCAGATAGTGATGAAATGACTCTTATTGATGATAGAATAGCACGTGCTAACAAAGAAGTTGATGAAATAGATAATACAGAGACAAAAAAGAAAATTTGTGCATTAAATAATCTAAAAGAATTATGTGATTTAAAAAAAGAAAAAAATATTTTAATACAGAATTATTAAAAGCTTATTATTCAAAAGCAATGTCTTTAGTGGTTTTACAATTAGTAGGTACAAAATATGAAGGTAATCCTAAATTTTCATTAAATATGATAAAAGATTCGTGGAAGAAAAAAATTAAATAATAAATTGAATTTAATATAAATTTTTAGAAATAAAAAAAGTCTTGAAAACAAGACTTTTTATTTTTTTATTGGAGCGATTGGTTAAGTTATTTACAACTTTCCCATCACAATTAGGAATTAATACATATCAGTATCAATTTCTATATACATCTTACCATAAGTTTTAATTATTTCCAATAGAAATGCTAAAATTTTCAAAATTAATGATATAATTATATATAGGTTGGTGATATTATGTCATATAAAATTATTTCAATGGATTTTGATGGCACTCTACTTACAAGTGATAAGAAAATTACGGAAAGAACTAAAAACATTTTAGAAAAATGTAGAGATAATGGTTATTACATTATTGGAATAACTGCAAGAAACTTAGCAAGTACTAAAAGTGTACTTGATGTAAATTTATTTGATTATGTTATATTAAATAACGGAGCTTTTGTTTTAAACAGCAAAACTAATGAAGTATTACCATTTGGTGTCCTTACTGCAAGTGATTTAAAGAAAATAGAAAGTATATTTAACAATACGAACGCTAAATGTGAATATGTATCTTTGAATAAATATTATATTAAGGGAGCTAATGACCCTAAAGGGATAAGAGTAAATATAAATTCTCCTGAAGATATAGATGAAGAAATAGCAAGAATGAATGTTTACTTAGATACTGAGGAAGAATTACTTCACTATAAAAAAATAGTGCTTGAAAACATAGATACAGTTAATGTAGTGTCCATGAGGGATACAGATGATAAGAATACTAGACTATGGTTGACTATAAATGAAAGTGGTACAAATAAGTTAACTACTTTAACTAAAATAGCTAATGATTTGTCTGTTACGTTAGATGAAGTTATTTTCTTCGGGGATGGAGAAAATGACTTACTACTTCTTGAAAATGTTGGTATGGGTGTAGCTATGGGTAATGCGATTGAAATTGTTAAAGAAAAAACTAAGGCTGTTACTTTGTCAAACGATGACGATGGAATCTATAACTATTTAAGTAAAGCTATAGTCCTAAAAAAATAAGAAAGGAAATTGATTTATGTTATTAATTAATGCTTCTAATAGAGAAAAAAATTGTTTTAAAATATTAAATGATATAAAAAGTGATAATGATACTTTGATATCTTTATCTAACAAAGAGATGAAATTTTGTCTTGGTTGTGATAGTTGTAAAAATAATCTTAAAAAGCATTGTGTATTAAATGACTATATAACTAACTCCGTATATCAAAAATTGCTAAATACAGATACAATTGTTATAGCTAGTCCAATGTATATGAGTAATATTAATGGTATTTTAAAGAATCTAATTGACAGAATGAATCCTTTTTATCATCATCATGAATTGTTTGATGGTAAAAGAGTTTATTTAGTCTTAACTGGTCAAACTTCTAAAGATGAAAATACTGAAGAAATAAACAATGTAATAGAATACTTTAAAGGATTAAGCGAATGGTTATTTCAAGAATTTGAATTTTTAGATTATTTTGAAGGTTATAATGACCTTGAATCCGAGATTAATTATGATAATAAAATTGAATCAATTAAACAAAAATTAAAGACGACAGCTTAAAGCTCAAAGCCATCGTCTTTTTCTTTATCTTTTTCATCGTTATAAAATTCTTCCGCATATTCATCCATTTCATAGTTAATATGTTTAGTTGCTTTTTCAATTTCTTTCTTATTAAATAAATTAAATCCTTTAAATATACTTTGTTCTTTTCTTTTAACTTCTGGATCATATTGTTGTTTAAAATATTTTAAATCTAAACCACTATAATTAAATAATCTTTCAACAATATTTTTAATAAATTCAGGTAATTTTTTTAATACCTTATTCAAATGATAAATGAGATAATCAGTTTTCTCTTTTAAACTTTTATATTGATTTTCATATTGATAGTTTAACCTTTTTAAATCTTCGTTCTCTTCTTTTAATTTTTCATTCTCATCCCATAGTTGATTTTTAGATTTAATAATAATTTTATTATTAATCTTTTTCTTTTTATCAATTTCATCACATATATCGTTTTTATCTTTATTAAGTTTAGTTATTTGTTTATCGATAGATTCTTTATTATCTTCTAAATCAGATACTTCACTTTGAAGATTAGATATTTCTTGTTTAAGACCTTTAACTCTTTCATTAAAGATTTTCCTTTCATATGAAGTGATATCTCTATTTTTACCTTTTTGCTTTTCTTTTAGTTTTGAATCTAGGCCATAAGCAACATTAAATTCATCAATACATCTTTCTCTCATTTTATCTTGTATAACTACTAATGATTCTTTTGTGAAAATAGATGTTTTACCAACTTGTCTTGATAAACCTGTTTTACAATTCTCTTTAACTGGAACTCCAACTATATGCATATGAGGAGAATGTTCATCAAAATGTATAGTTGCATTTGCTATATAGAAATCTGGAACTATTTCTTCTAAATCTTCAAGTTGTTGTTCAAATACTTGTGTCATTTGATATTTATATTCTAAACTTTTATCATCCCAATATTCCATATTTCCAAGTTCAATAACTATCTCACAAGCAAGATCATGTTTAGTGTCATCACTTATTTTATTAAAGTAGTTATCTATCTTTCTATCATCTCTAGTTTGTTTATTATTATATTCTAATCTTGCTTCATCAAATAATTCTAAATATAATTCTTTAACATCTTTGGTAATATCATTTGAACCTTTAATAGTTTTAATTAGTTCTTGTTTGTTATCGTATAGTCTTAAATTATGATGATTAACTTTTCCTAATTGCTTAACATTTTGAATAGCATTATTATTCTTTGATGTTGTTCCTGATGGAGTATTTTTTGCTTCTTGTCTTGCTTTAATAGATTTGTTTTTATCATTACCTAAATGTAGTGAATAAGATAATTCCATATTTTTTTACACCCCCTAAATTATGAATATTGAAATGGCATGAAAGTGGCTTTGTCATTATTCATAACTTCCTATATATCTTGTCATAAACAAGATATGGAAGCTAAGGTTTACCACCTTAGAAACCGTTGATACTTTATTTCGTAATAACTATAAATAGTTAAAACTTCATAAAGTATTGATAAAATAGAAAGCACGGCTTTTATTTTATCTAAGTAAATTATTCAAATAACAAATATTATTTTCATAATTTATTTAAACAAACTTTTCCCACTTTCATTGAAACTATGTTTCAACAAAACGTGTTCGTTTGTTATTACTTTTTTAGAAAAAGTAAACAAAAACTTTTATTACTTATTCATTATCTTTTCTCTAAATTCTTTTATTTCTTTTTCAATTTCTAATTTTCTTTTTTTAATATCTTCATCTAATTCATAAGTAATACAATTAACTCTTTCAGGAAGAATAGTATATACATCTTCTTTATTCTCTAGTAAACATTTTTCATTATTACCAATATAGATAACTCCTAATTGTAGTTTATCTATTTTACCCATTTTTCTATAATCTTCTAATGGGAATATTCTTACAATATTTCTGTTTTGATAATCATTGAAGAACATTACTTTATTATCGTAGTAGTAGGTTGCTTCAAAATAACCTACATTATAAACTTGTCTTAAAGTAAATACTATCTCACTAACTTTCTCAATAGGTAGATATTCACTAAATCTTAATTTCATACCAATATTACCTAGTATTGCATAATCCTTTTTAGCAAGAAATCCAGCATCGTATAAATCATTACATGGTTTACACATACTTTCTCTAAAATAAACTTCACCAAGTTTAATTTTATTATTACCATATAATTCTAATTCAACATAATCTACATATTTCATAATAAGATTACATTTTTCTTCTCTTGTATAATCTTTCCAAGTATAATTATTTTCTTCATAATCTTCAGGATCTACAATTTGATTTATGTAGTCTATATCTCTTTTAATTAATATATCTTCTGGTGTAAGTTTTAAACTATCACTTATTTCACAATCAATAATTTTCTTTTCAATATCTTTCATTGCTTTATCTACAATTACTTTTTCAGTATCGTATTCTTCAATAGTAAATGAACCATTGATATATGCTTTTTTAATTCTTTCAGCTTTTAGTTTTTGTTCATTTAATTCTTTTATCAATTTATCTTTAGGATTATTTAATTTAGTTTTAATCATAGGAAGTAGTGTTTGATTAACTATTGAATCATATTCTTGTATATCTTCAATAAAGTTATTAAATTCTTTTTCTATATCTATTTCTTTAATATTTATCTTACAATCATGACAATAGTAATAATAATAAACATTTCCGTTCTTTTTAGTTGTTGCTTTACCTGCAAGTATTCTATTACATTTAGGACATTTTAATTTTTGTAAGAATAAATAATCTTCTTTTCTTTTATAATTACGAGAGTTCTTTTTCTTTTGAACTTGGCATTCTTCCCATAATTCTTTACTAACTATTGGTTCAACAACATCTTCGTAATAAATAGGATTCTTGTTTCTTTTACCATGAACAAAGTCTCCTTTATAGATTTCATTTTCTATAATTTTTAAGATAGTTCCATCACACCAATTTGTTTTACCAAATACTTTTTCTTTATTGTATAAATTACTAATAGTTTGATATGAATTACCTTGATGATATAAATTAAATATTCTAATAACTTGGTCTTTAGTTGCTTCATCTGGTACTAATTTTTTATTTTCATGTTTATAACCAAATGGTGCTTTATGAGGAATATGACCTTCTTTAATTGCTCCAGCCATACCAAATTTAGTTCTTTCACTTGTTCTTTCTATTTCATTTTGAGAAACTGATGTAAGTATCCTTGAAACCATTTTTCCATTAGCATTAGTAGTATTAATATCATCATTAGCACAATCTAAATAAGCATCATTTTCTTCTAGAAATCTTATTATCTTTTCCCAATCAAATACTGAACGAGTAAGTCTATCTAATTTTAATACAACAATAGTATCACATTTCTTATCTCTTATATCTTGTAATAGTTCTTCAAATCCTGGTCTAGAATTGCCTGTTTTAGCCGATATACCAGCATCTTTATATACTTTATATATTTCATAACCTTTATACTCACACATAGCTCTAAGACGTTTTTCTTGTTCTGGTAAACTAAATCCTTCACGAGCTTGATCTTCGGTACTAACTCTTATATAAAGACCTGCAACTTTCTTTTCTTCATTCATTAATCAATCACTCCTTTTTACTAAAAAAGAGGAGACAATAGTATTTAATAAAGCCTAAATACTATTGACTCCTCAAAAAATTCAATATTATAAAATTTCGATATATTGTGTTTTATCTTCATAGATGTACCTCCATTTCTAGAGCATACCTCTTTCATTGGTTATATATAATATCATTTTTTAAAGATTTGTCAATTCCCTGATTAGGGAATAGTAGTATTAGTGAAGTTGATATTTAAATAACTATTTCAATTTTTTTATATAATCTTCTAAATCTTTAATCTCGATAGAGTTTAATAGATTACCGATATATAATGTTTTAGAATAATTGAATACTAGAAAAGTTATTCCTTTAATAATAACTCTATGTGGTTCAATATAAGATATATTACTATGTTCTATATTTCTTATGTTTCCATTAATTATCTTTGGTTTAGTATTACAAAAATCACATATAAACTCGATTTTTCTTTTTAGTTCTTCTTCAAACTCTAATGGTTTAGTAATAATATTAATCATAAAATCTGTCCTTTCTCAAACAAAAAAATATCAACTTCATTTAGAAATTGATATTTTCTATATTAAGTTCAAACTATAAAAGTTCGAACAGATTTCCCAATGGAGGGCCTAGTCGGATTTGAACCAACGATCAGGGAGTTGCAGTCCCATGCCTTACCACTTGGCTATAGACCCATGAACAAATTAATTATAACAAATATTTTTTTTTATTTCAATATATTTTATGATATAAATATAAATTTTTGACATAATATTAATATTTTTATATAATTAACTAGGTGGTTAAAATGAAACTGATTCATACAACAATATATAAAGTGTATAATAAAAATGATTTTAAAATTTCCATAATTAATGATGTTCATTTTAGTAGAAAAATAGGTAATAAATTAGAATTATTATTAAACTATTTTAATAAAATAAAACCTGATTATATATTTATACCAGGTGATTTAATTGATTCAATAAATGCCGTTTTAATAGTTGAACAAAAAAATAAATTAATCGATTGGTTAAGCAAATTAGGTGAAATAGCAAAAGTTATTATATCACTTGGTAATCATGATATATATAAAATAGAAAATAATAATATAGATGAATTTGATTATAAATGTGATATAGATTTTTTTAGGGAATTAAAGCTAATAAATAATGTTTATTTACTAGATAATGAAAACTATATTGATGATTATATTTATGCTGCAGGAATTACGTTGTCAAAAAAATATTACTATAGGGAAGATATAAATATTTTAAAAAAAGAATTGGAAGATAATAAAAAAATATTAACAAATTTACCAAAAAATAAAGTTAAATTTTTACTTATACATTCTCCATATCGCTTAGAAAATGAAAAAATAAAAGAAAAGATAGCTGAATTTGATTATTTTATTTCAGGGCATATGCATAATGGATGTGTTCCACCAATTATAAATGAAATATGGAAGTCAAATAGAGGAATAATAGCGCCAACAAGTGAAATGTTTATTAAAAATGCTAGGTCAAAAGTAAAAAATGAAAATGATAAATTAATAATAAATGGACCTGTTACAATGTTTCAAAAAAGTTCTAAAATATTTCAGTTATTTAATTTTATGTATCCTATATATACAAGTTTAATGGACTTTAATTCTAAAAATAAATTTAAAGTTATAAAAAATTATCACAAATAAGTGATATTTTTAATTTGATAAATTTTTAAAAAGTAGTAAAGATTATTGTTAAAGATTAATAATTAGGGTATAATAAAATAATAATAGAGAGGATAATAATATGAGTGTTTTAAGAAGATGTAAGGGAAAATCTTTTATAATAATATTACTAGCAATCATTAATATATGTGCATCTTTTAAAATGATTTATGCACTATCTTTATTAAAGGGAATTGAAACATTTATAAGAGTTTTAATTGTAATTATAATTATTTTAATATTAATAGGATCTATATTTACGTATTTTAAATATTTAGTAAAAAGAAAAAGTAAGTATTTTAAATTAATTCCTATAACTTTAATATATGTAATTATATTATCTATAGGATCAAAATATATATTAAAAACATATAAATCATTAGATAATATGACTTCTAATAAAACAATTTATTCAACAAGTTTAATTTCACTTACTACAGATAAATCATTTAAAATAGAAAATATAGGAAATGGGAAAATTGGAATAATAAAGGATTATACAAGTATAGATGGAAATGAAATTCCAAAGGAAATAATAAAGAAGAATAAATTAAAAAATAAAGTTGTAGAATATGATGGATATTTGAAATTAATAGAAGCACTTTATTCCAAAGAAATAACATATGCATTTGTGCCAACAAATTATGTAAATAAATTTAAAAATATAGATGTAGATAAATATGAAAATATAGATAATGATACTAAAATAATATATACAAAAGAAAAAAAAGTGAAAAATAAAAAAAATAATAAAAATATTTTGAAAAATCCATTTAGTATTTTAATAATGGGAGTAGATAGTGAAGAAGAGAATTTAAAAAATAGTACTTTTAATGGAGATGCATTAATGTTACTTACGTTTAATCCTAATACACTTACTACAACAATATTAAGTATTCCAAGAGATTCATATGTTCCAATCGCATGCTTTAAAGGAAAAGAAAAAAATAAAATAACACATGCTGCTATGTATGGAGAAGAATGCATGATAAATACAATAAATGATTTGATGGATATAAAAATAGATTATTATGTAAAAATAAATTTTAGTGGAGTTGTTAATATAATAGATTCACTTGGAGGAATAGAAGTTGATGTTCCTTATAGTTTCTGCGAACAAGATAGTAAAAGAAGATTTGGAAAATATACAATTTATGTAGAAAAAGGAAAACAAAAATTAAATGGAGAAGAAGCACTTGCTTTATCTAGAAATAGAAAAAATAATACTAAAAGATGTTCTAGTAAATGGACAAAAGGATATAGAAGTGATTTTGTTAGAGGAGAAAATCAACAATTGGTTTTAAGAGCAACAATAAATAAATTAAAGGAAATAGATAGTTTAAATAAAATAACAGATTTACTTGATAGTGTTAGTAATAGTATGGAAACAAATATGAGTACTAACCAAATATTATCTTTATATAATATAGGAAAAGATATATTAGTTAAAAGTAGTAATTCTAACTTAGATGATTTAATTGGTTTTCAAAGATTACATTTAAGTGGATATGATGCTAGAATATATGATAAAAGAACTGGTCTAAATTTATATGATTATGTTTTGTATGATGAAAGTGTAGAAGATGTAAAAAATGCGATGAAAATAAATTTAGGATTAAAAAAGGCAACATATATAAAAGAGTTTAGTTTTGATATTGATACAGAATATGAAGCAAAAGTAGTTGGATCTGGTGATTATAGTAATAAAACACAGAATTTTGAATAATAAATGTTGATTGAAAAAAATTTTTAATGTAAAATTAAGTTAGGTGGTATTATGAAAAAGGGATTTACTCTTATAGAGGTTTTAGCTGTTATTTCTTTGCTTGCTTTATTAGCACTCGTTTTTACTCCAAAAATATTAGAACAACAAGAAAAAAAAGAAAAAGAGATAAGTGAAGCTTCAAAGCAGATATTGTATACTGATGCTTCTAATTATATAAATGATAATGATAAATATATAATAAAAGAAAATAATACATTTTGTATAAAAGTTAAAACACTAATAGATGACAATTATATAAGTATGGATGCAGATCAATTTAAGGATGAAACGATTAAAGTAATAGTTGATAAAAATAATAATTTTATATATAGTATTGATAAAAAATGTGTGGAGAAAATAGATTAATTAATCTATTTTTTTATTTTAAAAGGGTTTTTAAATTTAATGAAGTATTATATATATGAAGAGATGTTTAGATAGGAGGAGTATGAAAGAAAAAATAAAAAGAAATGGTTATTATATTTTATTTTCAATTATTATTATATTAATTATTATAATAGGCTTTATTTATAGTAAAAATACGACATATAAATATGTAGAAGAAGAACCGGTAAAAGAAGAACAAGAAGTAATAGAAAAAGAATTTTATGTTGAAGTAAAGGGTGAGGTTAAAAATCCAGGAGTATATAAAATAGAAGAAAATAAAAGAATAATAGATGTTATATCTAAAGCAGGTGGTCTTACAAAAAATGCTAATACTTCTTATTTAAATTTATCAAAAAAAGTTGTTGATGAGATGGTTATTATAATATATAGTCAAAAAGAAATAGAAGAATATAACAAGAATTTAGATAAAGAAAAGGAAGTTTTAAAATATATTGAAATAGAAAAAGAATGTGTTTGTCCAAACACAAATAATGATGCTTGTATAAATAAAAAAGAGGAGGTAAATAATACATCAAAAGATAATACTACAAGTGATTTAAAAGAACAAAAATTAATTAATATTAATAGTGCTACAATAGAAGAATTAACATCTATTTCTGGTGTAGGTGAATCAAAAGCAAAAGCAATTATTGAATATAGAGAAACGACTAAATTTAAAGTAATAGATGATATAAAAAATGTAACAGGGATAGGTGATTCTTTATTTGAAAAAATTAAGGATTATATTACTGTTTAGCCTATTAACTTTTATATATGTATTTTATATAACAAATAATAATATTTATAAGTCAAAATATGATTTAAATACTAAAAAAATATATGGGTATGTTAATAATATTAAAATAACTGATAAAATGCAGATTGAATTAATAGGAAAAGAAAAAGTATTAGTAAATTATAATAATACTGATTTAGATTTAAAATTAGGCGATTATATATTATTAGAAGGAGTCTTTAATATTCCTTCTAATAATACTAATTTTAATTTATTTAATTATAATAAATATTTAAAAAGTAAAAAAATATATTATATATTTAAAGCTAATAAAATAACTAAAATTAAAAATAACAATAAATTAAAATATAAAATTAAAAATAAAATAATAAAGAGAATAGATAAAATAAATAATAATTATTTATATACATTTATATTAGGTGATAATAATTATATTGATTCTGATATTAAAACTTCATATAGAAATAATGGTATAAGTCATTTATTTTCGGTATCTGGTATGCATATAACTTTTTTATCATCTTTTTTATTATTGATATTAAAAAAAATATTTAAAAATAAATATATTATAAATATAATTTTATTTTCTTTTTTAATATTTTATATGTTTTTAACAAATTTTACACCATCAGTTATAAGAGCAACGTTTCTTTTTATTATATTAACTATTAATAAATTGTTTAATTTAAAAATAAATCCTTTAGTAGTAATTTTATTCATTTTAAATATTATGTTATTAAACAATCCATATTATATCTATAATATAGGTTTTGTTTTGAGCTTTTTAGTAAGTATTAATTTAATTATATTTGGAAATATTACTAGTAATTATAATAATTATTTTCTTAAGACTTTCTTTGTATCATTATTATCTTTTTTGATAAGTATACCAATTATGATTAATAACAATAATGAAATTAATTTGCTTAGTCCATTAATTAATGTATTTTTTGTTCCTTTAATTTCTCTTGTTATTTTCCCTTTATCACTTTTAACATTTATTATTCCAAAATTTAATGGTTTACTAAATATATTGATTGATATAGAAGAAAATATAATTTTATTTTTTAGCAATATTAAGTTTTTTATTATTATATTAAAAAGCATAAATTATTTTTTTATAATAATATATTACCTTTTAATTATATTTGTTATAAAAAAACTTTTAAATAGAAAATATCAATTTTTATTACTAATATTAATTATTTTAATTTTTCATAATAATATAAATTATTTGAATAGTAATATTAATATTACTATGTTAGATATTGGACAAGGTGATTCTTTATTAATAGAGTTACCACATAATAAAAGCAATATCCTCTTAGATACGGGAGGCGTTGTTAGTTATAATAAAAATAAATATAGTTTATCTTTAAATACAACTATTCCTTATTTAAAAAGTAGAGGAATAAAAAAAATAAATTATATGATATTAACGCATGGAGATTATGATCACATGGGAGAAGCAATTAATTTAGTAAATAATTTTAAGGTAAAAAACGTGGTATTTAATTGTGGAGAGTTTAATGAATTAGAAAAAGAATTAATCAAAGTACTAGATAAAAAGAAAATAAAATATTATTCATGTATTAAAGAATTAAATATAGATAATAACAAACTATATTTTTTACAAACAAAAGAATATGATAATGAAAATGATAATTCAAATGTTATTTATACTGAACTTGATGGTTATAAGTTTATGTTTATGGGAGACGCTGGAGTAGAAAAAGAGAAAGACATATTAAATAAATATAATATATCTGGTATTGATGTATTAAAAATTGGACACCATGGATCTAAGACAAGTAGTAGTAAAGAATTTATAAATGAAATAAATCCAAATTATTCCATTATTAGTGTTGGCAAAAACAACAGATACGGTCATCCCAATAAAGAAGTATTAAATAATTTGAGTGATTCAAAAATATATAGAACAGATCAAGATGGTAGTATTATGTTTAAAATTAAAAATTATAAATTGAAAATTGAGACTTGTAGTCCATAGAAAGGAGTAATATGAACTATTATAATGAAATTAAAAATGAATTAATAAATAATGAAATAAATATAAAAGTTAAAAGTTATTCAATTAATAAGAGTGATTTGGATTCATATTACAATGTTGGAAGAATGTTAAGTGAAGCAGGTAATCATTATGGAGAAGGAATAATAAAAGAATATTCGAAGAGATTAACATATGAATTAGGTAAGGGTTATAGTAAGAGAAATCTATGGTTAATGTTAAAGTTTTATGAGTTGAATGAAAAAGTGCAGACACTGTCTGCACAATTATCTTGGTCGCATTATTGTGAATTACTATCTTTTGAGAATACTGATAAAATTAATTATTACATAGAATTAGTTAAAAATAATAATTTATCAGTTAGGCAGTTAAGAGAAAGAAT
>CAKPMH010000011.1 GCA_934167935.1 uncultured Bacilli bacterium | reverse complement strand
TCTTGCATCATTTATTATATTTGTTACAATTGGTGTTGCGATTAAAGCTATTATAGCTAGTATTACTATTACCGCTAAAAGTTCTATTAATGTTAGTCCTTTTTTATTGGTATTTCTTAAAAATACCCCCCCCCCCGGCTTTGCATTTAGTTACCATATTACACATCCTTACTATCATTTTATCATATATAAATGATACAACAAAAAAAATAGTTTTTCAACTATTTTGCATGTTACTAAACAAATCTATAAAGATTTATTAACATATAATATTGAATTATTACTAAAATCTAATTTTTCAACAAATTTTAAAAATGAATCATAATCAAGTTCTTTATAATGTTTATAAATATTATAATCTATACTTTTATCTAAAATAAGTGAATTCATAACAAATGAATTTAAACTATATATACTATCCGTCATATATATACAAGAACTTAATGCAGTTTTTTTCTTTCTATCAAAATCAGTTTTAGAAAAATCTTTTTTTTCAAGTTCATTTTCTATTCGTTTTAATAATTCATTTTGTTGTTCTGTTTCTGCATCAATAATTAAAAGTAAATGTTTATCTGTTCTTACAGTACAAAAATCAATATTCTTTGTTATTAATCCTTCTTTTTTCATTTGTTCTGTAAATTCTGATACAGAACCAAATTTCAAATCTGAATAAATTCCAATAAAATTATTTAACGTTCTTTTATCTAATTCAATATTTTCTATATTGAATTTATAACTAACTAAAACTCTAGGAATAGTAACATTTAGATTGATAGTATCTTTTTTTAGTGAAACACTATCAGGCTCATCATATTTTTTTAAAACTATATCATTTATTTTATCAAAACTTTTCTTACTTTGATTATTCTTTACTATATCATAAACATCATTTGGATCAACATTTCCAGTTACAACTAAAAACATATTTTTAGGGTTATAAAAAGTATTATAACAATCATATAAATCTTTTTTTGTTATTTTATTTATACTTTCTATTGTTCCAATAATAGGAATTTTAATTGGATGATTAACAAATGAATTATAAACAATTCTTTCAACAGCACTAGTTTCAGGATCATCTTGATACATTTTTATTTCTTGTTCTATTATCCCCTTTTCTTTTTCAACATTTTCATCAGTAAAATAAGGTTCTTGTACAAAGTCTAATAAATAATTTAAGTTCTCTTTTAGTTTTTCTTGTCCTACGAATAAATAAGTAGTTTTATAATTAGACGTATTTGCATTACAATCACATCCAGTTTTACTATAAAATGAAAATGGATCCAATCCAGTTTTTTGTTCAAAAACTTTATGTTCCAAAAAATGAGCAACTCCATCTGGAACTCTTATCATTTTAGAATTAACTAAAAATTCATTTTGAATTGAACCATAATCAGTTGAAAAAGTAGCATATATATTATTCACATCATTTTTTGGTATTACAAAAATTTTAAGACCATTATCTAATGTTTCATAATAAACATCTATATCTAAATCACATAATGTTTGCTTCTTCATCAGAACCTGTCCCTTCTAATAAAAATATTGTATCAATTACTACTTTATTTGCTAATGCAACAATTTCTTCTTTTGTAACATTTTTTATATTATTTATTCTATCAACAGCTAAATCTAGATTAGCATACTCATAAGATAAATAGTTATTAATAATAGATCCTGGTGAATCATAAATTTCTTTACAACCACTAATATATATTTTTTTTGCCTCTTTTATATCTGAATCGCTAAAATTTCCTTCTTTAATATTATTTAATTCATTTCTTATTAATTTCATAGTTTGCTCATAATCTTTAGAGTTAATACCAGCCATTATTGTTATAATTTTTGAAATAACTGAAACACTAGAATTTATATAATAACAAAGTGAATTTTCTTCCCTTACTACTTTAAATAATTTTGAATTAGAACTTCCACCTAAAATAAGAGAATATAAGCTAACTACATATTTTAATTCATAATCCGTTATATCTTTAATTTTTAAACCAATCGACAATTTACTCTGATTTATTTTAGTTAATTCTCTTTTTTCCTGTTCATCATTTATTTCTAAATTAAGATAATGAGGAGTGTTATCCTTTATTCTTATAGTATCAGGTATATATTTATTAAATAATTGTTCATATGTATCATTTATATTTCCAATCACAAAGATATCTATAATGTCATTTTCTATCACAGATTTATAATAATCATATAAATTAGTTTCAGTTATTTTATCTAAATCTTCTAAATAACCAGCAGTTCTATATGAAAGTGGTCCACTATCCATTTCTTCATATAGTCTAATTAGACTATATTTTTTAGTATCGTCTTTTAAACTTTTTATATCGTCTTCAATTGTTCTCTTTATTAATTCAAAATATTTTTTATCAAACTTATTATCACTAACATTAGCATTAAATATAAGTTCTAATAAAAATTGCATAGATTTTAAATTCATACCATCTTCAGTATATTTTTCATTTAAAAATGATTCTTTAAAAGAAATAATATGATAATTACCTGATTTGTGTGGATTAGAACTAATACCTAAATCATATAACTCTTCAGTTTCTATCTCAATATCTCTTGAAGTTTTATAATTCATACTAGTATTTATTAAAATATCATTTAACAAATTTCTTATTGTTATTTCCTCTTTTTTTATTTTTCTTTTAAAATTAATCATTAAATTTATCGTTTTGAATTTATCGGTATTTATTATATGTAAATTATAATTTTTATTTTTTATTGTTCTGTAATCCATTATATCACCTTTTTTATTATGAACTTATTTTTCAAGTTTATTTAAATATTTATTCATCATCTCTATTTTTTCTTCTTGATTCATAAATGAACACTTTATTGAATCAAGATTTATTTTAATAAAATCATCAATATTAAAATCTAATTCTGTCATTAAGATATTATATTCTTTATCTAGTGTTGTATTTGAAACAGTCCTATTATCTGTGTTAATGCTTATTAAAATATTGTTTTTATAAAAGTCCTTTATTGGATGACTCGAATAATTTAAAACAGCATTTGTTTGAACATTACTTGTTGGACATATTTCTAGCATTATATTATTGTCTTTTACCACATCATAAAGTTTTTTATCATCTCTTAATCTTATACCATGTCCTATTCTTTTTGCACCGAAAGATATTGCAGATTTTATACTATCTATGCCATCAGCTTCTCCAGAGTGAATTGTAAAAGGAATAGATAATTGATTAGCATATTTAAATAAATTTTCAAATAATGAAGTTTTGTATAATCCCTCTGCACCAGCCAAATCAATTGCTACAACACCTTTATTTAAATATTTATTAGCTAAATCTATAATTTTTAAATTATCTATATATGATGAATCTCTCATCATACATAAAATTAAATTAATTTTTACATCATTATTTTTTAATCCATTTATTACAGTTTCAACAACTTCTTCAAGTGATAATATTGTTGTATGCTTTATAGGGGCAAATCTTACTTCAGCATATATTACATTATCATTTTTTAGTTGTTTAATTAAATCTTTTGATATAGATAATAATTGTTCTTTTGTCTGCATTATACTAACTGGTAATGAAAATTTGGTAAGGTATTCATTTAAATCAAGACATTTTTCTTTAGCGACCATTTCGCCTTTTAAAGTTTCTTTACTCTTGTTTAATATTTGTGATGCCGTATCTATACTAATAGAACCATCTAAATGAAGATGAAGTTCTATTTTAGGTAACTTTTTTATATCCATATTATACCTACATTTTTGTTGCAGCATTAAGTGCTATTTCTATCATATTTATAAAACTTTTTTGTCTTTCTAAGCTAGTTGTTTTCTCATTTGTTACAAAATTATCTGATATTGTTAACAAACAAGTAGCTTTTTTATTTAAAACATTTGCATTGTGAAATAACGCAAAACTTTCCATTTCAACGGCAAGGCAATTATATTTACTTACTAAATTTTCATATAAATTATTTTCTTGATAAAATACATCACTACTATGAATTCTTCCAACATGTATTTTCTTATTTAATTCTTTTGCACTTGATATAATTACAGTATTTAAATATTCACTTGATTTTAGTATATTATCACTGCATCCATTTTGAACTTTTGCAAAACTTGATTCGGAATAACAATCTGTTGCAAGTAATACATCATATAAATTTAAATCCTTTACATATGATCCTGCAGAACCTATTCTAATAATACTTTCTACATCATAAAATTTAAAAAGTTCATATGAATATATACCAATACTTGGCATTCCCATTCCACTTGCCATTATTGTTATTAATTTGTCATTATAAAATCCTGTATAGGCATACATACCTCTAACTGTATTAACTAATTTGTAATTTTTTAAATAATTTTCTGCTATATATTGTGCTCTTAATGGATCGCCTGGCATTAATACTATCTTTGCTATTTCATCTTTTTTTGCTTCAATATGTGGTGTCATAAAATTCCTCCTATAAATTTTTTTATTTCTTTTACTGTTTCATCAAAATTATCATAATTTGTGTTAAACCAATTAACATGCATTTGATTATTAAACCATGTATATTGTCTCTTAGCGTATCTTCTGCTTCTTTGCTTAATAAGATTAATTGAATCCTCTAAAGTTATATTACCATTAAAATATTCAAATAATTCTTTATACCCAATTGGTGTTAACACAGCTTTTGTTCTAATATTTAAATCAAATATTTTTTTTGCTTCATCAATTAATCCCTCACTAATCATTGAATCAACTCTTTTATCAATTCTATTATATAAGTTTTTTCTATCTGTTGTAAGTCCTATAAATATTACATCATAAAGTAATTTATCAGTTTTTTGTTCTTGTTTTATTATACCATTATTTGAATAATAATCTAAGGCTCTCTCCACTCTTTTTCTATTATTAATATGTATATTTGTTTTAGGATCAATACTTAATAATTTTTGATAAAGTTCTTCATTAGAATATTTAGAATAATCATTTTTTTTTGATTCTAATGAAAATTTATAATCATATAAACAAGCTTTTATATAAAGTCCGGTACCGCCTACTAATATAGGTGTTTTTTTATTTTTAAATATATAATCTATTTTTTTTCTTGCATCATTTTGATAATCATAAACAGAATAATCCTCATCAATATTTTTTATATCAAATAAATAATGCTTAATTCCTTCTTTTTCTTCTTCTTTTATTTTAGCTGTAGCTATATCTAATCCTTTATACACTTGTGTTGAATCAGCATTTATAATTTCACCATTATATATTTTAGCAAGTTCTATACTTAATTTAGTTTTTCCAACTCCAGTTGGTCCAACAATGCAAATAACCTTCATGCTTCACCTACTTTTAATATATTTTTTATAACATTTTCTTAAATTTTTATATGATTCTTCATTTAAATCAACATTATTATATTCAATATCCAAATAATCCAATACTTGCTCAAAACTATAATTTTTTATTTCCTCGTTAAGTTCAAAAAGTTCTACAATACTATTTTTATTATTTTTAATTCTGTCATACATATAAGTTGCAATTAAAGTACCAATTACATATACTTGCTCATCATCTAATGTAAGTTCTTCATTATTTATTATTTTTGATATTATTTCAGCCAAATCAGGAGCATAACTAAATGGATAATTTTCTATTACTCTTATTATTTTTGACGGATCAAAATAATTATCATCTAAATATTCTAATAATAAATTAATATTAAAATCAACTTCTATAGCTTTTTCTCTTGCACAATAAAGTGAAAAATTCATAGGAATTTTAGCATCTTTTACATGTCTTTTTACTAAATAATCTTCTAAAAGGATTTCACCTAATATTGACATTCCCTCAGTATAAAACATTCTTGTATAACTTGCCTCTTTCTCATCTAAATTAATATCATGAAATAATTCATGTACAATCGAAAATGCATCATCTATAGTATTTCTTACAGGTATATAAATAATTCTTTTATTATTAATATCATCATATGTACTGTAGGCCTGATTATTTATTGATTCTTTATTTAAATCGAATGTAAATGTCCCGTCTTTTTTTCTTAAATCATAGTACTCTTTATATTTTTGATTCAAATCATTTAAAAAATCAGAAACAATATTATCTATTTTTTTTAAATTATATTTTTTACTATATTCATAATTATTATTCCTGTGTTCTTCATTAATAATTATTTTTGATAGGTTTAACATAAATTTAAAATCATCTTCATCTTTAGCCTTTGACCTTAAAATATAGTCTTCAACTGTATCTTTTAATATACTAAATTCTTTTATCATTTAATAAACATTGAATCTCCAAATGAGAAAAACCTATATTCATTTTTTATTGCTTCATGATAAGCATTCATTATGTTTTCTTTTCCAGCTAAAGCACTAACTAACATGACAAGGGTTGATTTTGGAAGATGAAAATTAGTTATAAGAGAATTTATTGCTTTAAATTCATATCCAGGGTATATAAATATATCAGTCCATCCAGAGCATTCTCTAAATTCTCCGTATAAATTCATAATTGTTTCTAATGTTCTAGTTGACGTTGTACCAACACTAATAATTCTTCTATTTTCTAATTTAGCTTTATTTAAAATATCAGCTGCCGTTTTATTCATTATATAAAATTCACTATGCATTTTGTGTTTAGTTACATCTTCTACATTAACAGGTCTAAAAGTTCCAAGTCCAACATGTAAAGTAATATAGACGATATTAACTCCTTTATCTTCTATTTTTTTTAATAGTTCTTTTGTAAAATGAAGACCAGCTGTTGGTGCTGCAGCACTTCCTACATTTTTAGCATAAACAGTTTGATATCTATCTTTATCAGCTAATTTCTCATGTATATAAGGAGGTAATGGCATTTCTCCTAATGAATCAAGTATTTCATATAAAATACCATCATATTTAAGTTTAAAAACTCTTATACCTTCTTCTTTTATTTCAATGCATTCTGCTTTTAACCTACCATCACCAAAAGACACAATTGTTCCTATTTTAATTCTCTTAGCTGGTTTTGTTAAACATTCCCAATTATTTTCTTCTAATTCTTTTAATAATAATATTTCAATAACGGCATTTGTATCCTCTTTTACCCCATAAAGTCTAGCAGGCATAACCTTTGTATCATTAAGAACTAAAGTATCACCTTCATCTAAATAATCAATTATTTCATTAAAATGTTTATGTTCTATAGTTCCTGTTTTTTTATCTAAAACAAGCATACGTGATTGATCTCTATCTTTTATAGGAGTTTGTGCTATTAAATTTTCTGGAAGTTCAAAGTCAAAATCTTCTGTTTTCATTTTATCACTTACTTTCTTTTGGTATTTTTAAATGTTCATATGCTTTTTCTGTTACAACTCTACCTCTACTAGTTCTTTTAAGAAGTCCCATTTGAAGTAAATATGGTTCATATACATCTTCTATTGTTGTTTGCTCTTCTCCAATTGATGAAGCTATTGCTTCTATTCCAACAGGTCCACCACCGAATTTTTCTATTATTGATTTAAGTAAATTATGATCCGTATCATCAAGTCCTAATGTATCAACTTTAAGTCTATCTAAAGCATTTTTAGTTACTTCTAAGTTAATTACACCATCATTCATAACATAAGCAAAGTCTCTTACCCTTTTAAATAATCTATTTGCAATTCTAGGAGTTCCTCGACTTCTTCTTGCTAACTCCATTGCAGCCTCATCATCAATTGGAGTATTCAAAACTCTTGATGTCCTTTTTACAATTTTGCAAAGTTCTGAAACAGTATAAAATTGTAATTTTGATATTATTCCAAATCTGTCCCTAAGAGGGCTTGTTAAATCTCCCGCTCTAGTTGTTGCCCCAACAAGCGTAAATGGAGGTAAATCGATTCTAATATTTCTACTAGTAGAATCACTTCCCACTATTATGTCTAGCTTGAAATCTTCCATAGCCGGATATAAAATTTCTTCTATATATCTTGGAATTCGGTGAATTTCATCTATAAATAAAACATCTCCCTCTTCAAGAGTTGATAAGATTGCTGCTAAATCTCCTGCTTTTTCTATTGATGGGCCACTTGCTGTTTTTATATTTGTTCCAAGTTCATTTGCAATTATATATGCCAATGTTGTTTTTCCAAGGCCTGGTGGTCCATACAAAAGAACATGATCCAAAGATTCATCTCTCATTTTTGCAGCCTTAATAAAAATACTTAAATTTTCTTTTACCTCTGATTGACCTATATATTCATCAATACTATCAGGTCTTATAGAATTTTCAAAAGTATCTTCTTCTAATTCATGATTTGTTATTATTCTTTCATCCATAAAATCACCTACTTAAGTAACAATTTTAATGCTTCTTTTATTTGCTCTTCAATCTTTAAATTTAAATCTACATTAGGTACTATTTTCTTTATATCTTGTTTCTTATACCCTAATGCCTCTAAAGCTTCATAAAGTTCTTCACTAGCTTCCAATTTACCAGTATCGTTAACTATTAATTTTCCTTTTAAATCTAAAATTATTTGACGTGCTACCTTATCGCCAATCTTAGGAAATTTTTTTAAATAATTAACATCGCTATTTTCAATAGCTGATGCAACGGCATCAATATTGTTAGAAGCAATAATAGGTAGAGCCATTTTAGGGCCTAAGCCTTTTACATCAATAAGCTTTAAAAACAAATTTTTTTCCTCAGCACTTTTAAAACCATATAATGATATTTCATCTTCTTTTACATTTTGATAAATATAAACTTTATATTCATTATTTATATTAAAAGAATAAGGACTGGCAGTATATATTAAATATCCAATTCCATTATTTTCTAAAATTATATAATTACTTTCAATTTCTGTAACTCTACCATTTATATAACCATACATAATATCACCTAACAAAATTATATCACAAATCAAATTAATTATTAAATGTTTGAATTAAATAACTAATAAAATTATATCTAGCAAACAATTGTTTGTCAATAAAAAATAGTAAATATTAATTAATTTACTATTTTATCTCATATATAGTTCCTTCTTTTGTATCTTTAAGAATAATGCCTTTCTTTTCTAGGTCATTTCTTATACTATCGGCTAAGTTATAATCTTTATTTTTCTTTGCTTCGGCTCTTTTTAAGATCATTTCATTAATATATTTTAAAAGTTCATCATCTATTTTTTTTTCTTCTTCTTTTAACAAATCAAGTGATAATACTTTATCAAAGTCGGATATCAAATAAAGTTTAGTTGAATCATTTATTTTTTCTTTTAATAAATCATATATAACGGTTAATGCAAGTGAAGTATTTAAATCACTTTCTAATGCATCACAAAATCTTTTTTTGTATTCAAGTATTTTATCATTTTCTAGTTTTTCATTATTATTCCTGTTTAATTTTTTTACTTTTGATTTAAGTTTTTGATATGAATCATGTGCTTGATTTAATGCTTCATAACTAAAAACTAACACTTTTCTATATGAAGAATTTAAACACATAAATCTATAATCAATTGGACTATAACCTTTATTTTCTAGAAGTGAGAGAGTTAAAAACTCACCTTTTGATTTACTCATCTTTCCAGTTTCATCATTTAAATGTTCTCCATGAACCCAATAATTACACCATTTATGACCTAGATAACTTTCTGATTGAGCTATTTCATTTGTATGATGTGGAAAAATATTATCTATTCCACCACAATGTATATCTAAATATTCACCTAAATTTTTTATACTTATTCCTGAACATTCAATATGCCAACCAGGATATCCAATTCCCCAAGGGCTATCCCATTTAAGTTCTTGAGAATCAAATTTTGATTTTGTAAACCATAACACAAAATCAGCTTGATTTTTTTTACTTAAATCTTCTTCAACTCCATCTCTTACACCAATAACCATATCATCTACTTTATGATTTGTAAGTTTATAATAATCTAACAATTTAGAAGTATCAAAATAAACGTTTCCGCCACTTATATATGCATAATTATCATCAAGTAACTTTTTTACAATTTTTATATACATATCAATATTGTCAGTTGCTTTTGATACAATTTCTGGCCACTTTATATTTAGTTTTTCAATATCACGTTTAAATTCATCAGTGTAAAATTGAGCAATCTCTAAAACACTTTTATGTTCTCTTTTTGCTCCTTTTAGCATTTTATCTTCACCACTATCTGAATCGCTTGTTAAATGACCAACATCAGTTATATTCATACATCTTTTTACATTATATCCAATATAATTTAATGTTTTTTCTAAAATATCTTCAAAAATATATGTTCTAAGATTACCTATATGAGCATAATGATATACTGTAGGACCACATGTATACATAGTAACACATTCTTTATTATTAGGGACAAATTCTTCTACCTTTCTTGTTAAAGTATTATATATTTTCATAAAATCACATCCTAATTAATTATAACATATCCAAAAGTATATATTCAAATAATTTTTATTTTTTAGAATTTTTTTTAAATATATCTTGCAAAATTATTTTTTATATGATATTATTAGTTAGTAATGTGTACGGACCTTTAGCTCAGTTGGTCAGAGCATTCGGCTCATAACCGAACGGTCGTAGGTTCGAGTCCTACAAGGTCCACCATTTTTTTAATTGCAGGTGTGGCGAAATTGGCAGACGCGCTAGACTTAGGATCTAGTGTCTTACGACATGGGGGTTCAAGTCCCTTCACCTGCACCATTAAAAAAATTTAAGCTCGGTTGCCGAGTTTTTATTTTATTGTCCCATGGCCAAGTGGTAAGGCAATAGACTCTGACTCTATTATCGTTAGTTCGAATCTAACTGGGACAGCCATGGGCCGATTTAGTTTAATGGTAAAACAAATCCCTCGTAATGATTAGACGTAGGTTCGATTCCTACACTCGGCACCACTTTTATTAAACCTACAACCGTTCGGTTAAATATAGTTCTAATATAAAAAATAAAAAAAGTAAAATTCATCAATTTTACTTTTTTTGTTTTATCATATAATTAAATATTTCTTTTTTTTTAAGAGACAAATCAAATTTTTATCAAAATAAAATAAATATTATAACAATTTAGCGATTTGAATATAATACTTTTAAATGTTATTATCAAATTGGTGATTAAATATGAATGAAGAAACAAAAAAATTTATTGAAAAATTTAAAAAAATAGCAAACAAAGGATGGATAGAAGGAAAATCAAAAAGTCTAGGAAATATTGGGCTAACGTTTGAACATGAACTAGGTAAAAAGGCAGATTCAATGTTTTTTCCTGATTATTATGGGATAGAAATAAAATGTTCAACAAGATTTAGTAGATACCCATTAAGTTTATTTTCTGTTGCATTCGATGGCCCTACTTTTCCAGAAATAAACCGAATTATACAAAAGTATGGATATTATGATAAAGTATTTAAAGATAAAAAAGTTTTAAATACAAATATTAATTTTGTAACTAAAACAATATTAAATAACAATTATAGTTTTAAACTAGAAATTGATAAAAAAGAAGAAAAAATATTTCTTTGTGTTTATAATTTAAACAATAAATTAATTGAAAAGAAATCATTTATTTATCTTGATACAATAAAAACACATCTTTTTACAAAGTTTAATACATTAGCTTATGTTAAAGCAAGTAAAAAAGTTTTAAATAATAATGAATATTTTAGATATTATGAACTATCTTTATATAAATTAAAAACTTTCGATACATTTTTAGACCTCTTAAATAAGGGAGTTATAGATGTTTGTTTAATTGCAAGAATTGGTAAAAGTGGTAATGATATAGGAAAATATAAAAACAAAAATTTATTATTTAAAATCAAAAAAGAAAACATCGAAAAATTATTTAATAAAATTTACACATACAATCATGATTTATGTGATTTACAAATATATAAATAAAAACACATCTTTTAGATGTGTTTATTTCTAAATGGTGTCCCAGTAGGGATTCGAACCCCAGACCCACGCCTTAGAAGGGCGTTGCTCTATCCAGCTGAGCTACTGAGACATGTGCTCCTCAACGAACACATTAATTATACAACAAAAAATTATTTTATTCAATAGTTTTTGCTGCACTTTTACAAATTTCTTTATTATTGTACTTAAATACTATTTCACCAACATCATAATTTTCCATTAAAGTTAAACCTATTGAATTTTTCACTTCATCTAATATTACCATATCACTTTTATTATCAAAAATATATTCATTAAAATCTAAATATAGTGTATTTTTTTCATTTTTATAATTTAAAAGCTTGGTATTTACATTTAAAAAACTCAATAAATCATTAGAATTTGATAATTGATCTATAATTATTTCCATTTTATTTCTTCCATCATTTAAATATTTTGTTACTGGAACATAATAATAATTATCATTATAACTATTAAGATAATAAATTGTTACTTTATTAACATCTTTATAACTATCTAAACTATATTCTTTATTAATACCATAACTTCTATCTAATATACTTGGTAGCATAATTTTAGTTTGGGGTAATTTTATTAATATATCTCCATCAATATATATAATTACTTTTTTAACATCATCTATACTTGTTAATGTATAAATAATTGCCTCTATTACCTTTTCTTCATATTCTTTTTTTACATCTAATAATTCTTTACTAAAATTAACTTTAATTATCCCATCTTTATATTCCAAGCTTAATATCTCAGTACTAGATGGAATTATTCCTCTAAAGCCACTTGGAATTCTATTTTCATTTTTTGAATCTTTTATTAATATATCTATAAGTTCTTTTGCTTTTAATTCAATATCAGAATTGTCAACAACAACACTTGTTCTTGCTAAATAATTATTATTATCAAGCAAATATATATTTTCTTTATTTAAATTTTCTTCAACATATGTAAGTTGTTGTTTTATTTCTTTATTTAATTTTTTATTTGGCATAATACATAGTAAAAATATTGAAAATAATATAGCTGTTGAAATAGTAATTTTTTTCATTATCTGTTTTATTAGCATTTTATCACCTGATTAATATTATGAAAATAAACCGTAAATAATACGGTTTATAATGAAATTTCTCCCAATTTTAAAAGTTCTACAACTGCACTTGCCCTTCCTTTTACACCTAATTTTTGCATAGTATTTGATATATGATTCCTAACAGTTTTTTCACTTATTTTTAATATTTTTGCTATTTCTATAGTTGTTTTATTTTGAATAAGTAATTCAAAAACTTCTTTTTCTCTTTTTGTTAAAATACTTTTCATCTTTCCCTCACTTTCTAAGCTGGGTGGTTTATATTTACTCATATTATTTTATGTAAAAATATTAATTTAGTGATGAACAAAAGAAAAAATCATATATCTATATGATTATTTTTTAAATTCTATTGTCACATTTACTTTAGAAGAAAAATTTTCTTGTACTGTTCTCATTATTTTATTAGCAAGTTCTTTTGTATGTTTATCACTATCTATTGTTACTTTAACATTTTGATTTTCTATTTTTACAAATGATTTTAATTTATGCACCTTTTCAATTTTTGTTTCAATTTCACGTTCTAGTATTTTACTTTCATTTAATGTTTTTATTTTTTCAAATGCTTTATTTTTTTCTTCTGTTGTTGTATCTTTATTATTCAAAATTTCTTTTAACGAACTAATTTCTTTTTCTAAATTTTCATCAGCAGTTACACGAAGAGCAGTTAAAACTTCACTTTCTTCTACTTCTACTGATGTTTTTTCTGTTTTATTTTTCTTTAAATCATTTTTTAAATAGTTTGAACTATTGGTTAGTAAAAGTTCATTTGGCATTGTTATGTAATAAACACTTAATACTAATATTAAACTAAATAATGTTAAAAACCATAAATTTTTTTTATTAATCATATTATCCCTCCTAGTACTATCTAATAAATAGTATGTTAATTTTATATTTTTATTACAAAAAAAGATTAGAATTTTAATTTTCTAATCTTTTAACAAGTACAATACTATTTTTATAACTTCTCTTTTCATAGCAGTATAATCTAAACCTTTATGTGAATGATAAACTACTTCATGACAATAATTATCTATAAGTCCAATTATTATATGTACTTTCTCATCTATATTTTCTATATTAAATTTATTATATTTTAATGTATTTACTATTTTTTTATTCATTTCTAACTCATTATCTTTAAATATTTGATTTATCTCACTATCCATGTGACTCATTGCAATTAATTCTTCATGAGCCTTTTTACTGATTTTATGAGTTTTAATAAAACTATCAATCATTTTATTTATGATTTCTTCTAAATTATTTTTATCAAATTCCGTACTTTCTAATATATTTATCATAGGAAACATTATATTACTTGAATAGTTTTTTATACCTTCAATAAATATATCTCTTTTATCATTAAAATATTGATAAATTAAACCTGTTGATACGCCAGCATATTTTGCTATATCAACACTATTAACATTATAATAACCTTTCTCACATATTAAATTAAAGCCTTTTTCAATTATTTTATTTTTCTTTTCTATTGAACTTTTTTTTATTGGTTCTCTGATTTCACCCATATTACCACCATATAAATTATATCACTTATTCATTTGCTTTTAAACTAGATACCATATCTATTTTATTTATTTTCTTTGCTAACAATTTAGATACAATAAATGACACTACATATGTACCTATTGCAGCAATTAGATATGTACTTAACTTAATATAAGCATTAAAATCATAATTATCCGCAATAACTTGTTTAAATATATATGATGTTAAATAATATCCCATTGGCATTCCAATTATTATAGATACAATTGTAATCCATATATTTTGTTCAATAAAAATTTTCTTTATTTTAGAATCACTAAATCCTAATACTTTTAACGTTGAAAATTGATATTGTTTTTCACTATATGATAATATACCCATATTATATATAATTACTGCTCCAAGTCCTATTGCAAATACAATTATAAGCATAATCATACTTTTTAGCATAGAAAGCATTGATTCCATACTATCCTCTAGTTCTTTTATATCTTGAACTACACTAACGCCATCTATACTTTTTACACCTTTTAAATTTTCATTTGTATATAAAGCATCTGGTTTATATGTTATATTTAAACTTTCTAAGTATTTTTTTGTCATTGTTAAATTTTGAACTTGTGGATCTTTTGTAAATCCTACAATTTTAGATTCAAAGTATTTATCTACACCATAAACATGCCATTTTATAGTATCTCCTACTTTATATTTTTTTTCTTTTGCAAGTTTTCTTGTTACATAGACTCCATCATTATTATCAATTTTAATATATTTCCCTTTTTGATTTTGAAATTTTACTAGATCCTTAGCATCTGTTACAAATATTGTATTTGTCTCTTTTTCATTTTTATTTTGTATTTCTATAGATAATGTTTCACTAGTTGAATTACCATATTTATCAACTAATGTATTAATTTCTTCATCATTTAAATTTTCTTTTAGTGTTAATTTATAATTAAAATTATATAAATCACTATATTGAAGTTTTACAAAATGATTCATACTATTTAGCATTCCAAAAGCACATACAATAAGCATACAACATCCTACTATTCCAACTACGGCCGTTAATGTTCTAAATTTATTTCTAAGTATATCTCTAAAATTCCATTTGCTTTTAAAACTTAATTTTTTAAATATTCCTTTGGTTGATAAATTAAGATTTTTAATCTTAACATTAGGAACATCATTTCTAAGTGCTTCTGCTGGCTTTTTTAAAAGTTCTTTTCTACATGTTAAATAAGTTATAAATGAAACTATTAAAACTACCATTAAAGAAACTATATAGCTTTTACCTGCAATAACTGGAACTCCATTAGGTATTTCAAAATAGCTCATCTCTAAATTTAAGAAAATTTCACCTATAAAAAATCTTCCAAGTACCATTCCAAATATTGATGCAATTAATGAAACGAAAAATCCGTATCCAATATAATGCATAATTATTTTTCTCTTACTTATACCAAGTGCTTTCATAGTACCAATTTGAATTTTTTGCCTTTTAATTACTCTTGTCATTGTTGTAATTACAGAAAGCATTGCAATAAATAAGAATAACCCAGAAAATATTCCAACGTATGATGCTCCTTCATCTATTTCGCCTTGATATCTTAAGTATGACAAAGTATCTTCAGCTTTTACTATTAAACTTGCATCTTCTATTTCTTTTTCTATTTTTTCTTTAACATTTTTAGTATTTTCTTTATTATCAATATCAACCATTATATAATTATATGTAATATAATTTTTATAATCATAATTAGGTATTATACTACTTAAGCTATCTTTTTCTGCATTCATTTTTTTAGCAATTAATTCTTCTATATAATCTTTTGGAATTTCATTCATAGATAAATAAATAAATCCAAAATTTTCTCTATTTGGCACAAGTTCAGATTCATCTTTTAAATCATAAATGTGATCTGGCACATTAATTAAACCTAGAATTTTTTCTTCTAATATATTTTTTTCATATTTAATTTTTAATGTATCTCCAACTTTTAAATTGTTTTTTTCTGCATAAAAATTATCTACCCATACTCCTTTTTTTGCAGCATCAAATTTTTCTCCATCAATTATATAAAATTCTGAAATATTATTGGAATTTATAAAACTGATTAAGTATGACTTATTTTTATCAGTTGCGTCTATGCCTGATACAACAAGTTTCTCTTCTGCATTCTTAACATGATTTATTTTTTTTATTTTTTCTAAATCATCATTGTTTAATTCTCCAATAACATTTAAATCTTCCAAATTATTTTCTTTGTAAAATTTATCAGCAGTATTTATCATTCCATCCATATATGCTTCAATACCAACATAAACCATTACTCCTATAAGTACCATCAAAAATATTGTAATAAATTGAGATAAATTTTGTCGTATATCACGTATCATTTTTTTCTTAAGCATATTACCACTCTACCTCATCAATATCTTTAGGATTTTCATTTATAACATTACTCTCAATTTGACCATTTTTAAGTTTAATAACTCTATCAGCTACTTCTGCAATCAAAGCATTATGTGTAACAATAATAACTGTGTTTTTTCCATTATTAGAATCACATTGTTTTTTTAAGAGTTTTAAAACTTCTACACCTGTTTTTGAATCAAGAGCTCCTGTTGGTTCATCACAAAGTAGTATTTTAGGATTTTTAGCTATAGCACGTGCTATTGATACCCTTTGTTGTTCTCCTCCTGATAATTGATTAGGAAATTTATCTAAGTGCTTTTCTAATCCTACACTTTTAAGTATTTGTTTTGCTGATTTAGGTTTTTTTACAATATCTTTTACAATTTCAACATTTTCTCTCACCGTAAGTGTTGGTAAAATATTGTAAAATTGAAATATAAATCCAACATTTTCAGCTCTATATTTTGTTAATTCTTTATCATTTTTCTTTGATATATTTAAAGAATCAATAATTATATCTCCACTTGTAGCTGTATCCATACCTCCAAGTAAATTAAGTAAAGTTGATTTACCAGCTCCAGATGGACCTAGTATACATACAAATTCTCCTCTTGGCAAAATAAAGCTTACATCATTTAATGCATTATAAACTTTATCACCTATTTTGTAACCTTTAGTTACATGTTTAAATTCTATAAATTTTTCCATACGTCCTCCTTATGTGAAATAAATTTCATATTAATGATATCATAGTTTTTTATAGAAATCAATTATAATATGAAAAATATTTCATATTTGCAATATTTTATTATTTTAATAAAAAAAATAAGACAAAGTCTTACTTTTTTTTGTATAAAAAACAGTCTTTTTCATGCGAATATATAATACCTATTGCTTGAAGATATGAATATATAATTACTGTTCCTACAAATTTCATTCCGCGCATCTTTAAATCTTTTGATATATTTAAAGATAAATCAGATTTATCTTTATCTATTTCATAATATATTGTACCTTTAGTAAAAGTTTTTAAATAATTGTAAAATGATCCATATTCTTCTACTATCTTTTTAAATATTTTTGCATTATTAATACTTGCTTTTATTTTTAATTTATTCCTAACAATATCTTTATTTTGTAATAATTCATTTATTTTAACTTCATCATATAAACATACTTTATTTATATTAAAATTATCATAAGCTTTTTTAAATGCTTCTCTTTTATTTAAAATACATTCAAATGAAAGTCCTGCTTGAAATGATTCTAAAATTAACATTTCAAATAAATAATCATCATCAATAGATAATTTGCCCCACTCATTATCATGATACTTTATATATTTAGGATTATTTGAATTACACCAACTACATCTTTTCATTATTTTTAATTCCTTTTTCAAGATTTAATAAATATTTTTATTCGAAATACCTCCACAATAGCTCCTTACCATTTTGTGCAACTACTCTGTGCCATGAAATGATAAGGCATATAGGATTCCAACCAACAGCACTTTCTAATGTTATAGTGCCAATTGGCGATTCATAACTATTTTTATAATTTATTTTTTAACTAAATATATTTACTTTGACTTAGGTCTAATTACTTCTACATTGCCCATATATGGTTGTAGAACCTTTGGTATTTTGACACTTCCATCTTCTTGATAATTACATTCAAGAACAGCAATAAGTGATCTAGGACTTGCGATTACAGTGTTGTTTAAAGTTGCTAAATACTTATTTCCTTCTTGTGTTTTCATTCTAATACCAAGTCTTCTTGCTTGAGCATCACCTAGTGTAGAACAAGATCCAACTTCATAATATGTTTTTTGTCTTGGACTCCATGCTTCTACATCACTGGATTTAACTTTTAAATCGGCTAAATCTCCACTACAACATTCAAGTGTTCTAACAGGTACATCTAAACTTCTAAAGAATTCTACTGTATAATGTTGCATTTTATTATACCAATCCATTGCATCTTCTGGCTTACATAAAACAACCATTTCTTGTTTTTCAAATTGATGAACTCTATAAAGTCCTCTTTCTTCAATTCCATGAGCCCCTACTTCTTTTCTAAAACATGGTGAATAAGATGTCATAGCAATTGGAAGTTTACTCTCATCTATTAATTGTCCTTTAAATTTTCCAATCATAGAATGTTCACTGGTTCCAATTAAATATAAATCTTCCCCTTCTATTTTATACATCATAGCTTCCATTTCAGGAAATGACATAACTCCAGTTACAACATTACTATGTATCATAAATGGAGGAATGCAATATGTAAATCCTTTATCAATCATAAAATCTCTAGCATATGCTATTGTTGCTTCATGTAATCTTGCAATATCTCCCATTAAATAATAAAAGCCATTTCCACTAGTTCTTCCAGCGCTTTCTTTATCAAGGCCATTAAATGAATCACATATATCTGAATGATATGGTATTTCATAATCACGTACAAAAGGTTCACCAAATTTTTCTATTTCAACATTAAAGCTATCATCTTTACCAATTGGTACACTTTCATCAATCATTTGAGGTATAACAAGCATTTTTTCATTTAATTTTTCTTTCAATTCTTTTTCTTCTTGTTCTATATTTCCTAAAGTGTTATTTATGATAGTAACTTTTTCCTTTAAATTGTTGGCTTCTGTTAATCTCTTTTCTCTAAACAATAGTCCAATTTGATCACTATAACTATTTCTTTCTTGTCTTAATTTATCACCATTTTGTTTTAAGTTTCTAATTTTTTCATCTAACTCAACTACTTCATCTACAAGTGGTAACTTTTCATCTTGAAATTTCTTTTTAATATTTTCTTTTACTAAATCTTTATTTTCTCTTATAAATTTTATATCTAACATATTATCTCTCCATTTCCTTTATTTTTTTAACTATTTTTTTATATTGTGGCTTATATTTATTATTAAGTCTATCATAATCTTTACTTGTAGGTTTTTTTATTCTTGATAAATCCATATTATTTTCTAAATCTACTTTTTTGACCATCAAAGCTATCTTATTATTACTATTTATTATTCTATCAATATATTTATCATATTCTTCTTTTTTTGTTAATAATTCAACTGCATCTATTATATTCTTTGTAAATCCTACTTCTAGTAAATCATTATATGTAATATCTGTATCTTCTATTAAATCATGCAGCAATCCAACAATCTTCATATTTATATCTTTTAAATGGTCACTTACATAATACAAATGATCTAAATATGGATTACCACCTTTATCCCTAATGTTTTTAAAAACAGCTCTAACTATTAACTCAGCTTTAGAATACATATCTAAATATTCTAGTTTTTCAAAATCTTCTTTTAAGTATTTTTTCAAATTATTCATATAGCCTCCAAAAGAAAAAAAGACCCTAATATAGGAGTGAAAAACACGGTACCATCCTAATTGGGTCTTAATTTAGATAACGGATTTCATCCGGAAATGTTTTCATTTCTCTCAAAAGTAGATTCATAAAATTCATATTATTAGTTTCCATCAACCACTAACTTTCTATAAATATTCCTTTTATTACTTGTCTTTATCAACGATTTACAAATTAATTTTATCATTTAAATTAATAATAGTCAACATTATTTTAAGCAACTTTTTTTACTTCTTCATATTTTAATTTTTCTTTTAATTCCTTCTTTTCTAACATTCCATATACATAAATTTGTTCATCTGTTCCATAATATATAGAATTATCTAATTTATTTTTATTTTCAGGCAAACTTCTACTTAATACATACATATTTCCTAAAAAGCTTTTATCTTCATCACTTAAATTTCTTATTATGTCAGCCAAATCATTTAAATCAGTAGTTTTTCCTTTTATAATTAAATTATTAGCAATTCTATTATTATTAAATATTCTATTTTGAATAGTACTTTCTTCTTTATTTAAATCACTACCTGTATATAAATTTCTCTCATCGTAATCAATAGATTTATTATTTTGACTATAAACATTTAAAGCAAGTGAATTTTTTAATACATCTATTAAAGCCTCATCTTTATCTATATTAAATCCACCTATTTTATTTCCATTTAAAATTTCGCATAATATCTTACTTCTTAACTTTAATTCACCTATTTTTTCTATTTCTTTATCTAATTTAATCATAGAATCTTTATTTGGTTTAACATCTCCTTTAAAATAAGAATAATCAAATAAATTTTCTAACAACTGTCCAGATAAAATTGGATTTACTTTTATTATATTAAATAATTCTTCTAATCTATTAGAATAAATATAATCTTCTACTATTCTTAATGCATCAAATTTTGTTAAATTTTTACTATTTGGATCAACTTGTTTTAAAACAGTTGCTTGTCCCCAATAATTTTCTATAGAACATTTTGCAGCATATATCATATCATATCTTAATTCATCACCAGATATATTTTTATCATTTCCACTAAATATATTTTGAAAAGTTGACCACAAATTGTTTTTAAAATCATAATCATTTAATGATTCAATATTTAAATACCTAATTTTTTGTTGAACTTTATTTAAATCAGCTTGTTCTTCTATTTCTTTTAATATTGATTTTTCTTCATTTGTGTTTTCTTCTATTTTAGTATTAGTAAATTGAGAAATAATATAATCATCTATTATTTCATTAATATTATCCTTGTTATTTGTATATCTAATCATTTCATTTAAAATATCATTATTTGTTTTACTTAACACATAATTTCTAGCACCATTAGTTCTTGTAAAATAATTAAATTGTCCTGTTAATGCATAATTTATTAAGTTTCTTATTATATCCACATCAGAATTATCATATCCATATTGTTTTAAACATATGCTTATTGCTTCTTTAAATGATTTAACTTGATAATCCATAAATTCCTCCTATTTTGCTTGATACCAGTTTTTTCCTTTTTCTATATCTACTTTCAAAGGTACATTAAATTTATATACACCTTCCATACACGTTCTTACTATATCTGTTACTTTTTCTTCTTCCTCTTTTAAAACATCAAATACTAGTTCATCGTGTACTTGAATAATCATTTTTGATTTTATATTATTTTCTTTAAAAGATGTTGCTATATCAACCATTGCTTTTTTTATTATATCAGCACTTGTTCCTTGTATTGGAGTATTAAGTGCTATTCTCTCACCACTATTTCTAATCATATAATTTTTATTAGAAAGTTCTGGAATATTTCTAATTCTACCCATTAATGTTTTTACATATCCAAGTTCATGAGCCTCTTTCTTTGTTTTATCCATATATTCTTGTATACCAGGATATGCCTTTAAATAATTATCTATAAATTCTTTTGCTTCTTTTCTTGAAATATTTAAATTTTCTCCTAGTCCATACCCACTTATACCATAAATTATTCCAAAATTAACTGCTTTAGATATTCTTCTCATCTCTTTAGTTACATCTTCCTTATCAACATTAAATATATCACTAGCTGTTTTAGTATGAATATCTATATTATTTTTAAATGCATCTATAAGTGTTTCTATATTGGCAATATGTGATAAAAGTCTAAGTTCTATTTGTGAATAATCACTACTCATAATTATTGAATTTTTACTTGGTATAAATGCTTTTCTAATTAATTTTCCATATTCATATCTAATCGGTATATTTTGTAGATTTGGCTCTATACTTGATAATCTTCCTGTTCTAGTTAACACTTGTGTATATATTGTATGAATTTTATTATCTGGAAGTATAGCATTTAAAAGTCCTTCTATATATGTTGTATAAAGTTTTGTAAGCATTCTATACTCTAGTATTTTATTAACTATTGGATGGTATTCTTTTATTTTTTCTAGAATATCTGCTGATGTAGAATATCCCGATTTATTTTTTTTTGCTCCTGGGAGATTTAATTTTTCAAATAATATTTCTCCAAGTTGTTTTGGGGATGATATATTAAATTCTTGACCAGCTTCATTATAAATATCTTTTTCCAATAATTCTATTTTTATTTTTATTTCACTGCCCATATTTACAAGTTCATCTCTTGAAACATTAACTCCATCAAATTCCATATCTCCTAAAACATATGAAAGAGGCATTTCTATATTATAAAATAAATTACTTAAATCTTTTTCTTCTATATATTTTTTTATATCAGGATATGTTTCATATATAAATCTTGCTTTTTTGATTTGTATATCTTTATACTCTTCTTCTGTTATTTCTTTCTTTTTACTAAATATTTCTTCATAAAATTTTATTTCATATCCAAACATATTAGCTAAAACAGCAATATCATCTTTAGTATTGTATTCTAGTAAAGAAGAAGCTATCATTGTGTCAAATATAACACTATCTATTTTAATATCATTCCATTTTAAAGCAACATAAACCTTTTTTAAATCATAAGTATATTTTAAATATTTTTGATATTTAATTATTACATCTTTTATCAATTTTTTATCTATATAATATGCATTTTTATTATTGTATATTGCCATACTTATTATATTTGCGGTATGGTAGTTTGTTCCATCTAATTCTAAATAAAATGCTGAAGCTGTATCTATAGATATATCTTCTATATTTTCTACATTAATATATTCTTCAATTTTATTTTCTTCTTTTATATCTATTTTTTTTATAAATGAATAAAATTCTAACTCTTTATAATACTTTAATAATTCTTTTAAATTTGGTTCTTTTATTTTTAATTCTTCTAAAGACATTTCAAGTGGAACATCTTTATATATAGTTGCTAATTCATAACTATCATAAGCACTTTTTTTATCATCTTCTAATTTCTTTTTTAATGAACCACTTATTTTATCTATATTTTGATAGATTCCATCTAAAGTTTTATATTCATGTAATAATTTTAAAGCTGTTTTTTCACCTATTCCTTTTACACCAGGTATATTATCAGATGAATCACCCATAAGTGCTTTTAAATCAATTATATTAATTGGTTCAATACCATATGTTTCTTTAAATGTTTCATGATTATATCTAATATAATCCTTTTGCTTTAATAATTTTATATCAACATCATTACTTATAAGTTGTAATAAGTCTTTATCGCTACTTATTATTGTTCCTATAAATTCATCTTCTATATCACATTTTTTTGCATATGTTCCAATTATATCATCAGCTTCATAGTTATCTATTTCTAAATATGTTATTCCTAACAAATTTAATAGTTCTTTAGCTATAGGCATTTGAAGTTTCAACTCATCTGGAGTACTTTGTCTTCCAGCTTTATAATCTTTATACTTTTCATGTCTAAATGTTTTACCTTTGTCAAAAGCAACCATCATATATTCTGGCTTTTCTTCTTCAATTATTTTATTTATCATACTTACAAATCCAAATAAAGCATTAGTCGGAAAATTTTTACTATTTTTCATTAAATTTCCATTATATGCAGTTGCATAATAACTTCTAAATATTAAATTGTTACCATCTACTAATATTAATTTTTTCATATACCCACCTGCTTACTATCATATATATATTATACCATATAATAAAATAAAATTGTGAAAAATCACAATTTTATTTTAAATTACTTGTTATTATTTTATATACTTTTTCATTATCTTCACTTAATATATATATTATATAACCATTATTTTCCTTTTTTAAAACTTTATCATAGTCGCTTTTTTCTTTTTCTGAAGCTCTGTCTTTTAAGGAATTAACATATATATCAAGTGCTTTTTTTACTAATTCTTTTTTACCTTTTGCAGGTTTTACTGCTATATAAAATTTAGGTTTTGTTTCATTATATGATGGTATTTTTGCTACAAAGTATTCTACTTCATTACTTGCTAGTCCAAATTGTGTCATAAGCATATTTTCATCAATTGAAACAAGTGAATTCATAACTTCATCATTCATATTTGTTACATTTTCTTCTATTTTTTCATTAATTTTTTTATCTGTTTTTTCTTTTTTCTTATTACATCCACATCCTGTTATTAGTAATAATACTAATAACAAGAATATAGAATTTCTTAAATGTTTTTTCATTTTTTATCTCCTAACTACATTTATATGTTACTTTAGCTCTATATGCTGGAAAATAATTTACTTTAGAATCCATTCCTGTACATGAAGCTCCAGCAGCATCAGTTGCTAACTTATATGCATATCCTCCATGTATTCCAGATGTATAAGGTGAACAAGTAGCAAGCCATTTTCCATATACTGCTGTACATTTACCACTACTTGTATTATCTTCTGTTGGCTCAAATGGAGGTTTATTCGATGTATCTCCTACTTTTACAAGGCCAACTTCATCTTTGGAGTATATATAATCAAAATAATATCCTGTTTTATTTGTATCTCCTTCAATTCGTGTTTCAACTTTCCAAGTATAATAATCGATATCATCAATATTATCACTAGCAAAACCATTTGTATCTTTATTTCCGTTTAATGTACATTTATTAGAAGAATATCCTTTTGTACTTAAGCCATAGTTCACACTTGAACCTTTTAGATTTATACTTTCTATTATACTGTTTGTTACACTATAATTGTAACTCATTGCATATGCCCATGAATTTGCTTCTACTGTTCCACTTTTTATTAATATATTATTTTGAGTTCTATCACTTCGCCCTATAAATCCACTTATATAATCAGATCCTTTTGTATATATATTTTTTAAAACTATTTCTTTTACTTTTGTACTTGAATCAGCGTACCCCACTAAACTTCCTACATAAGTATATCCAGATACATTAACGTTCTCCAAATTTAAGCCATATATATTTGCGCCGCTTGTTTTTCCAAATACGCCTATATTATTTAAATCACCTTTAATTGGTACTTTTATATTTATATTTTTTAATGTTTTTGTATTTCCATCAAATGTACCTTTAAATGTATTAAATTCACTTCCTAGCATATAAAATTTTTGTCCACTAAAATCTATATCATTCATAAGTTTATATACTTTTCCAGTAAATTGTATACCGGCTGCTTCCTTAAAGTCTTTAACACTATTTATTAAATATGGATCAGATTCTGTTCCTGAACCTTTTAAATTAAAGGTAATTGGATTATCTTTAGTACTCTTTAAAACTATGTCATCTCCACTATAGTCAAAATAGTATCCTGTTGAATCATTATCTCCACCTATCCATGTATCAAGACCTGCTTCTTCATAAAAGTTTATATCACCTATTGTGTTTTCATCAAAACCATATGTATCTTTTTTTTCATTTAATATACATTTATTAGAATAATATCCTTTTGTACTTAAGCCATAGTTCACACTTGATCCTTTTAAATCTATACTTTCTATTATACTATTTGATGCTCCATAATTGTAACTCATTGCATAAGACCATGAATTTGCTTCTACTGTTCCACTTTTTATTATTATATTATTTTGGGTTTTATCACTTCGTCCTATAAATCCACTTATATAATCTGATCCTTTTGTATTTACATTTTTTAAAACTATTTCTTTTACATTGGTACTTGAATCAGCATATCCTACCAAACTTCCTATATAAGTATATCCAGATACATTAACGTTTTCCAAATTTAAGCCATATATATTTGCACTATTTGCCTTTCCAAATACTCCTACATTACTTAAATCGCCTTTAATTGGCACTTTTATATCTATATTTTTTAATGTCTTTGCACTTCCATCAAATGTACCTTTAAATGTATTAAATTCACTTCCTAGCATATAAAATTTTTGCCCACTAAAATCTATATCATTCATAAGTTTATATACTTTACCATCTTTATGAATTCCAGCTGCTTCTTTAAAATCCTTAACACTATATATTAAATATGGATCAGATTTTGTTCCCGAACCCTTTAAATTAAAAGTTATAGGATTATTTTTAATTAATTTTAAAACTATATCATTTCCATTATAGTCAAAATAATATCCTGTTGAATCATTATCTCCACCTATCCATGTATCAAGGCCAGCTATTTCATAAAAGTTTATATCACCAATATATTTTTCATCAAAACCATTTGTATCTTGTTTTCCATTTACTGTGCATTTATTAGAATAATATCCTTTTGTACTTAAGCCATAGTTCATACTTGATCCTTTTAAATCTATACTTTCTACTATACTATTTGCTACCCCATAATTGTAACTCATAGCATATGCCCATGAATTTGCCTCTACTGTTCCACTTTTTATTATTATATTTGTTTGAGTTCTGTCACTTCGTCCTATAAACCCACTTATATAATCTGATCCTTTTGTATGTATATTTTTTAAAACTACCTCTTTTACTTTAGTACTTGAATCAGCATATCCTATTAAACTTCCTACATAGGTATTTCCAGATATATTTACATCTTCTACATTTAAACCATATATATTTGATGATTCAGCATATCCAATCATTCCACCAACATTACTATTACCATTTATTTTAACATTGTTTAAATTTAATCCAATAATTGTTGAATTTTTTATGTTTCCAAATAATCCAATACTATTTAATCCATCTTTCGTTGGTACATTTATATTCGCATTTTTTAATACATAATCATTTCCATAAATAGTTCCTATAAATTTGTTATATTCGCTTCCTAACATATAAATTTTTTGATTACTAAAATCTATATCATTTGTTATTTTAAAATATTTATAATTATCTAAACTATATTTTTTACCAGAAGCAATTCTCCAATCACTTGTATTTTTAATTAAATAAGGATCTTCTTTTGTTCCCTTACCACTCAAATTAAAAGTAATTGGTGATTCTTTTATATTTTTTAAAACTATATCATTTCCATCATAGTCAAAATAGTATCCTGTTGAATCATTGTCTCCACCTATCCATGTATCAAGGCCCGCTTCTTCATAAAAACTTATTTCACCAATTGAGTTACCATCAAAGCCATTTGTATCTTTATTTCCGTTTAATGTACATTTATTAGAATAATATCCTTTTGTACTTAAGCCATAGTTCATACTTGATCCTTTTAAATCTATACTTTCTATTATACTATTTGTTACACTATAATTATAACTCATAGCATAGGCCCATGAATTTGCTTCTACTGTTCCACTTTTTATTAATATATTATTTTGAGTTTTATCACTTCGTCCTATAAATCCACTTATATAATCGGATCCTTTTGTATGTATATTTTTTAAAACTATTTCTTTTACTTTTGTACTTGAATCAGCATACCCTACTAAACTTCCTACATAAGTATTTCCACTTGCATTTACATTTTCTAGTGTTAATCCATATATATTTGCGCTGCTTGTTTTTCCAAATACCCCTATATTATTTAAATCCCCTTTAATTGGTACTTTTATATTTATATTTTTTAATGTTTTAGCACTACCATCAAATGTACCTTTAAATGTATTAAATTCACTTCCTAGCATATAGAATTTTTGATTACTAAAATCTATATTTTTTGTAAGTTTAAATACCTTCCCAACTAACTGTATTCCAGCTGCTTCTTTAAAATCTTTAGCGTCATTTATTAAATATGGATCAGATTCTGTTCCTGAACCTTTTAAATTAAAGGTAATTGGATTATCTTTAGTACTCTTTAAAACTATGTCATCTCCACTATAGTCAAAATAGTATCCTGTTGAATCATTATCTCCACCTATCCATGTATCAAGACCTGCTTCTTCATAAAAGTTTATATCACCTATTGTGTTTTCATCAAAACCATATGTATCTTTTTTTTCATTTAATATACATTTATTAGAATAATATCCTTTTGTACTTAAGCCATAGTTCACACTTGATCCTTTTAAATCTATACTTTCTATTATACTATTTGATGCTCCATAATTGTAACTCATTGCATAAGACCATGAATTTGCTTCTACTGTTCCGCTTTTTATTATTATGTTGTTTTGGGTTTTATCACTTCGTCCTATAAATCCACTTATATAATCTGATCCTTTTATATTTACTTTTTTTAAAACTATCTCTTTTACATTAGTACTTGAATCAGCATATCCTACCAAACTTCCTACATAAGTATTTCCACTTACATTTACATTTTCTAGTGTTAATCCATATATATTTGCACTATTTGCCTTTCCAAATACCCCTATATTATTTAAATCCCCTTTAATTGGTACTTTTATATCTATATTTTTTAATGTTTTTGCACTTCCATCAAACGTACCTTTAAATGTATTAAATTCACTTCCTAGCATATAAAATTTTTGTCCACTAAAATCTATATCATTCATAAGTTTATATACTTTTCCAGTAAATTGTATACCGGCTGCTTCCTTAAAGTCTTTAACACTATTTATTAAATATGGATCAGATTCTGTTCCTGAACCTTTTAAATTAAAGGTAATTGGATTATCTTTAGTACTCTTTAAAACTATGTCATCTCCACTATAGTCAAAATAGTATCCTGTTGAATCATTATCTCCACCTATCCATGTATCAAGACCTGCTTCTTCATAAAAGTTTATATCACCTATTGTGTTTTCATCAAAACCATATGTATCTTTTTTTTCATTTAATATACATTTATTAGAATAATATCCTTTTGTACTTAAGCCATAGTTCACACTTGATCCTTTTAAATCTATACTTTCTATTATACTATTTGATGCTCCATAATTGTAACTCATTGCATAAGACCATGAATTTGCTTCTACTGTTCCACTTTTTATTATTATATTAGTTTGAGTTCTGTCACTTCGTCCTATAAATCCACTTACATAATCGGATCCTTTAATATTTATATCTTTAAGAATTATCTCTCTTACATTGGTACTTGAATCAGCATATCCCACTATACTTCCTACATAATTGAGTCCTGTTACACTAATGTTTTCTAGTGTTAATCCATATATATTAGCACCAGCAGTATAACCGAATATACCAACATTATCATTATTAGATCTATTTATTTTCAAATTCGATATAGTTTTAGCACCACCATCAAGTGTACCTTTAAATGGATTTTTATTTGAACCAATTGGTTCAAATCCATCTTTATTATCATCAGTTTCACACACATTTTTTTTATTATCATAATCCCTAAAATCTAGATCAGTTCTTATCTTAACAATTTTACCAGAATATGTATTTCCTTTATTAACACTAGATGAAAAAGCATAAAAATCCTCTACAGAATCAATATATAAATATTCTTTATCATCTATTTTTGCTTCTTCAAGTTTACAAGGCTTTTTATCACTTGGTTTAGGTTTACCATCATTACATTTACCATTAATATATGCCTTATTATCATTATACTGAATAGAATAACCACTAATACATAAATCAATTGCTTCACTTACAGTATTTTTTTCATTAATAATAACTATTCCACTTACAGGTCCATTTCCTTTATATTTAACATATTTATTTAAATCGGTAACTTTATTTTCTCCAATGACTGCTTTATTATCATTACCTTTTAAATTATTATGAATTAAATATTTTTCTGTTGCATCAATATATCCATATGCTGAATCTATTGCAGCTCCTCTTTGTGCAGCAGTAATCATATTAAGCAAAATAGGAACAATTATTAAAGAAATAACAGAAATAATTACTATTACGGCTAACAACTCCATAAGCGTAAAACCTTTTTTCATATACTCACCTACTATATAGATAGTATAACATATAAATTTAAAAAAAAGTAGACTTTTGTCTACTTTTGTAACAATAATTACTCGGCTTTTGTTCCACATTCAGTACAAAATCTTCCAACTAATTTTGTACCACAATTTACACAAAATTTTGCTTTTGGTAAATCATTATTTTCCAAACTAGTTGGCTCATCCTTCGTAATTGAAACACTTTCACTATTTTCTGGTTTAATAGTTGGATCTTCTTGTACAATAGTTTGCATAGCTGGAGCTGGTTCTGGTTGCATCATACTAGGAGCACTCATAGATTCCATAGCAACACCTTGTCTGCTTTGTTCTGATATATTTGCACCAAACATTGCACCACCTTGATTCATCATTCCAATTCCCATAAAACCATTCATAGCACCATTTGCATTATTTGCAGCATCAACCATTGCTTCACTTGCTGCGGCATTTGCTCTTGCTCCTTGCATTGCAGGATTCATTGCATAAATTCTATCTTTTTGTGCAGCTTTAATCATGTTAGCACTTTCATCAGTTGGTGTAACACTCTTAATTGATACACGAGCAACATTTATACCATTTACTCCCCAAGTAGGATCAAGTTGTTCTTTTACAGCATTTGAAATTTGAGCAACTGCTCCAGGTAACATATCATATGAAACTTTTTGCATTGCAACAGATGATAATGCTGGTTGTAATGCTTGCATAAAATCAGCACTAAATTGTGATTCAAACTCATCACCAATTACATAATCACCATCTACATTTCCACCTAGTGATGTATAAAATTTAATTGGATCTGTTACTTTAATTGCATATTCTCCAAAACATCTTATATCAACAGTCATTCCAAATTCACTATCTCTAAATGGAATAGGATTTGGTGTACCAAATTTATTTCCTATAATATCACGCATATTTACAAAATATACTCTTTGATCATGATTTACACTACCTGCTGTTGTAAATCTTGAACCAAATGTTTTAAAACTTTCAATTAAGCCTTTTCCAAACCCTCCATATAACATTGAAGGTTCTGTTCCTTTATCAAAAGTATATCTTCCTGCTTCTGCAGTAAAATCAACTATTTTACCATCTGAAACAACTATTAAAAATTGATCTTCTCCTACAACTATTTTACTACCATTTGTAATAATATTACTACTTCCATTATTATTACCTGTATTATTTGGCATTCCTTTTCTCATTAAAACATTATCTGGCATTCTATCACAATAAATATACTCTAACCATTCATCTTTTAATGTTGAAGAGGCAGCTCCAACGACTGCTTTAATTAAACCCATAATCTTTCCTCTTTTCTAAAATTCTTTAATATTATTTAAAACCCAAGTTCTCTTTGCAATATCGATTACTCCACTACCACAATAATCACATGATTTAGAACCTAAATTTTTTATTGGGGCTCCACAATTTGGACAATTAAGTCCTATTCCTTTTACCTGACTATCAAGTTTATCAGAATCAATTATATATATATATTCAAGTTCAAATCTTGTTTGAACCTTATGTGGACTTTTATTATTTTTACTATAAATATATTCTAATGCTGTATGTATTTTAATTGTAGCTATAGCATCATTCTTTTCATATCTATTTAAAATAGTATTATGAAATTTAATATTATCATAATTTACTGAATCATTTTTTAAATCCTCTATTTTACTATTTATCCAAACTTTAATAATCTCTTCTTTAATATTTTCAGTTTCTTTTGTTTCTATAGCGTGTAAACATTTAACTACTTTAAGTTCTGATTCATGTTTTAATTCGTTAATATTTAATTCTTTAAAATCATTCATTAATCTAGGTAAATCAAGTTTTTCCATACCAGTTAATGTTTTGGCATCTTCTCTTATATCTAATTCTTGATCTTTAATTCCTTTAATTAAATTGCTAGTTCCAAAAGCAGCTTTAGAAAATTCTCCTATTTTATTTTTTATTACAAAAAACAAAACAATCACTATTAAAAATAATATAGAAAATATAGTTAATAAGATTATTAATAATGAATTCATAACATTCTCCCTCAATTATACATAATATTATAGCTAAATTATATCATTATTTATTCTTAAAGTAAACAAAATATATTTGATATTAATGAAATTTAAATTAATAAGCTTGACAATCCAACATTTAATTGTTAGAATAATCTGTTAAATGGAGGCCTTTTTATGAAAGATGTAATAATAAACAATAAATTATCTAAGTTAGAAAAAATTAGACTTTATACAAATAGTTATTTAACAATTAAATATAATCCTTCAAGTTTAAGTATAATTAATCCTGAATTTAGGAAAATTATTAATTTGCCTTTAAAAGAAAAAATAGACTTATTAACTAATGAACAAATTGAAGAATTATATAATTCTTTATATAAAGACGAAATAAAGCTTTCTAAAAGAGAAAAAATTGAGCTATATATTAATAATTGTATAATTAGTAAATATGAAAATATTGATGTTGATAATATTGATACTGAATTAATAAAAAAAATAAATCTACCATTAAAAGATAAAGTCGATCTATTATCTAATAATGAAGTTGAAATACTTTTTAATTATTTATATAATAATAAAAAAACAAAAAAGAAAAAATGAGTGTTTACTCATTTTTTTGTATACTTATTATATATTTTTTTTAGATTTTGTTTATTTATAACTTTATCTATTCCATATAAAGAAACCTGCTTATAAACTTCTTCTAAAACATTTATAATATTTTCATTTATATAAGCCTTATCTTTTCTATTATTAAAATATTCTAATTGATGACTGTTAGTCCATTTTTTACCCATATAAGCCATCCCAGCAGCTAATGTATCACAAATCATTTCAACTGTATATTTATAAGGAATTATAGGAGTTTTATCTGTAGTGCTTAAATCAATCCAATATTCAAAATGATGTTTATTTCTTCCCTTATGATGAAGCCAAGCAATAGAATATCCTTTATCTTTTTTGGCTTCAATTATAGGGCTATGTGTTCCATTATAATACTTAACACTTTCAAATAATTCAGTTGGTGAATATTTTGATAAATCATGTACTAACCCCCTATATGGAATACCAGCCTTTAAACACAACTTAAATACATACCATCTATGTTTATTAACTAAATTAATATGTTTAAAAAATTTATTCATTTCTACCACCTGCTATTTTAACAATTGGAAATATAAATACATAAAGATACATAATAATTAGAAGTGCCCATCCAAATACTGGAACTATAAAGCAAATTATCCAACTATAAGGTGCATTATATATATTACTACCCGATACATTAAGTTTTGCTGCAACAGCACAATTCATTTGAATAACAAATACCATTAGCATTAAAAATACAGGAAATATTAAACATAATGAACCAAATACCCAGTACTGCCACTTCATATACCAAGCATCTTTGTTAAAACAGTTTAAACTCTTAGCAAGTACTAAATAAAATAATCCGAATGTAACTACATTTAATAATAAATAAAACCACCAATTTTCCTTTTTTATTTCCATATTATCACCTTTCGTTTAATTCTTCTTTCAATTTATAAAGTATATTTAAAGCATCCAATGGTGTTACAGACAAAATATCAATTTTCTTTAATTCTTCCTCTACTTTAGATTCCATCTTTTCTTCTACAAGCGGTAAAGATTCTTGTACAATGACATCTCTATTTTTTTCTTTATTTTCATATATTGCTAATATTTGATCTGCTCTTTTAATTAAATTTTCAGGTAAATTAGCAAGTTTTGCAACATGAATACCATAACTTTTATCAACACTACCTGTTTTAACTTTATGTAAAAAAATTATATTTCCATCATCTTCTTTTGCACTAACATGTACATTCTTTAAATTAGATAATGTATCTTCTAAATCTGTTAATTCATGATAATGTGTTGAAAATAAAGTTTTAGCTTTTATATTATTACTTATATATTCAATAATAGACTGAGCAAGAGCCATCCCATCAAAAGTAGCTGTTCCTCTACCAAGCTCATCAAATAAAATTAAACTATTTTGAGTAGCATTTTTAATAGCATCTTCTGCTTCTTTCATTTCAACCATAAAAGTTGATTCTCCACTAACTAAGTCATCACTTGCACCAATTCTTGTAAAAATTGCATCAAATATAGGCATTAAAGCTTTTTTTGCTGGAACAAAGCATCCTATTTGAGCCATTATAACTGTTATAGCAAGTTGTCTCATATATGTAGATTTACCAGCCATATTAGGACCAGTTATAAGTAAAATATCTGTATCCGTATCCATTACTATATCATTTCTAACATATTCCGTGTCAATTACTTTTTCAACAACTGGATGTCTATTATCAATTATTTCTAATTTTCTTTCACTAGTTAATATTGGCCTTACATAATTATTTTCTTCTGTTACAGTAGAAAATGATTGCATAACATCTATTTCACTTATTGTTTTAGCAATTTCTTGAATCTTAGGAATATATTCTTTTATTTTATCTCTGATCTTTGTAAACAATTCATATTCAAGTTCTATTATTTTTTCTTCTGCATTTAAAATTAAAGCTTCTTTTTCTTTTAAAATAGGACTTATATACCTCTCAGCATTAGCTAATGTTTGTTTTCTTTCATAGCCAAATTCTTCTTTTACTAAATTAGTCATTCCTTTTGATACTTCTATATAATAACCAAATACACGATTATATCCTACTTTCAAAGTTTTAATTCCTGTACGATTTTTTTCTTCTGCTTCAAATTTAGCAATAAAATCTTTACCACCTTTTCTTAAACTTTTAAGTTCATCAAGTTCACTATTAAAGCCATCTTTAATAATATATCCCTCTTTTATAGAAACAGGTGGATTTTCATATATACTTTTTTCTAATAATTCATATAAATCATTTAATTCTTCAACATTTTTATAAAAATTAATTTGTGTTAATATTTGTTTTATTGAAGGTAAAACTTTTATTGAATTTTTTAGTTGTAGTAAATCTCTTGCATTAGCATTTCCAAAAGCAATTCTACCTGATAATCTCTCTAAATCATATACCTCACATAAAAGCTTACATAAATCATCTTTTAATATAAATTCTCTAAGTAATGTATCTACTACATCATATCTTTTATTTATTTCATCTTTATTTATTAAAGGATTTTCAATCATTTGCCTTAACATACGTGATCCCATTGCTGTTTTAGTTTTATCAAGTAGCCATAAAAGTGAATAATTTCGACTCTTAAGTCTTAATGTTTCTGTAAGCTCTAAATTCCTTTTAGTATGAATATTCATCTTTAAATAATCTTTATTTTCTTTTATTACTACTTTTTGTAAATGTGACAAATTTCTTTTTTGAGTATTATTTATATATGTAAGTAAATGTTTTAAAGTTTCAATATATCTTACATCACTAATATCTTCATAAATATATTTATATTCTAACAAATCATCTATTTCACATAAACTGCTTATTGTAATTCTAAATTGATTTTTTAACATATTTATTATACTTATATCAATTTTATCATTTACCACTATTTCTTTTATTCCAATACTTACTATTTCACTTACAAGTTTTGACTTATCATGTTCAAGTTTAGTTATATAAACTTCACCCGTTGATATATCTATATAGCTTATCATATAGCAATGATTAAAATCCATTACATTTCCTATATAATTATTTTCATGTTCATTTAACGATTCATCATTTATAATAGTACCTTTACTTATTATTTGAATTATATCTCTTTTTACAATTCCTTTAGCATTTTTAGGATCTTCTAATTGTTCACATATTCCTATTTTATAGCCTAAATCAACTAATTTTTCTATATATATATTAGCAGCATGATGTGGTATCCCACACATAGGTATTTTTTCTTCTAATCCTGCATTTTTTCCTGTTAATGTTAGTTCCAATTCTCTTGATACTTTAATCGCATCTTCAAAAAACATTTCATAAAAATCGCCTAATCTAAAAAAAATTATTATATCTTCATTTTTTTCTTTTACTTCTAAGTATTGCTTCATCATAGGCGTTACTTTATTTTTATCTACTTCACTTCGTAACATTCATATCACCTTTATTTATTTTACCATTTTTTAGAATTTTTTTAAAGATTTATTTTTATTTTAAATTGTTATATAATTACATTAGAAAGGAGTTTTTATGATAAATAGAATTGAATTAAAAAACAAAGCTAAAGAGAGCTTAAATAATAAATACTTTGAATCTATTAAATTATTATTAACATTATTTATTATTTCTCTAGGTTTTGAAATAATCTATGCATTAATAACACATTTTACAACTTTAGATTCAAGTAATATCTATAATATATTTACTAATGTAATTGAATTAATTATAACAGGAACTATTTCATTTGGTTATATTAGTTTTTTCCTTAAAATATCAAGAGACGAAAATGTTACAAGTGACGAATTATTTAGTAAAGCAGATATGTTACCTATATATATAGTATCCTCTATATTAATAGGTATATTTACATTTTTAGGAGCAATATTTTTTATAATTCCAGGTATTATTATAGCTATTTCATTATCTCAAACATTCTATATTTTACTTGATAACCCTACTATGAATATAAAAGAAGCCCTTCTTTTAAGTAAAAAAATGATGAATGGATATAAACTTGAATTTTTTATACTTAAACTATCTTTCTTAGGATGGCTAATTTTAGGAATTTTTACATTTGGAATTTTATATTTATGGTTAATTCCATATATGAATGTTACAGAAGCAAATTTTTATAATGAAATTAAAGAAATATATAACAAAAAAAATCTAGAATAAATTCTAGATTTTTTTAAAGAAACATAGTTTCTTTATCTATATAAAACGCTAAAAAAGCATTAGCGTAACACTATAAACAAGTATATTTTATACTTACAAGTGCTACTAATAATATAACCATCTTTTTAATATATATTCATATATTTTTTTATTATTCATAATATTATATTCATTTTATAAATTGGTGAAACAAAAAAATATATTTTTTATATATTTTTTTCTTTTTTGTAATTTCAACCGCACCACTATTTGTAATAATTTAATTCTACATCATAAACACATTTATAGT
>CAKPMH010000010.1 GCA_934167935.1 uncultured Bacilli bacterium | reverse complement strand
TCCTTTAAGGGCATAATATCATACTCAAAACATTATTACAAATCACACTTTTTTCCTTTTTTACAATTAAAAATAACAGATTTTTTTTATCTGTTATATTATTACCTATTTATCTATTAAATTTTTATCAAAAATACTAAATTTATATATTTTTAATTTTTTTGTATTTTTTATAACCATACAGCAAACATAACACCTGCCATAGCAAGTATTAATCCTACTACCCAAAATGTTTTAACTATATCTCTTTCTTCAAAACCAAGTTTTTCAAAATGATGATGAAGTGGTGTCATTAAAAATACTTTTTTTCCTCTTATCATTATTGATGCCATTTGAATAATGCATACTAGTGTTTCAATTATAAATACACTTGCTAGTATAATAAATGTAATTTCATGGTTTGTTAAAACTGCTATTATGGCCATTGTTGCTCCAAGTGATAAGGATCCAACATCTCCCATAAATATTTTAGCAGGATATGTATTAAAGAATAGAAATCCAAGTAATGCTCCTACTAGTATAAAACAGAAAATTGCTATATCGGCATGTCCTGTAACCCATGTTGAATTCCATGTAATAAGACCTAATGCCAAGAAAACAATTAACGAAAGTCCTCCTGCTAGCCCATCTAATCCATCTGTTATATTAACTGCATTTGAACTTGCTACTAAAATAAATAACAAAAATATTCCATAAAACCATGCCATATGTATTTTTATTCCAAGCGAATAAATATATAATTGTGGTTCATGTCCACTTTTCATAAGTAAATAAAAGGTTACAAGTGCAATAGCAAGTTGTCCAACTATTTTTTGAAATTCCGTAAGTCCTTCATTGTTTCTTCTTTTAATAATTAACCTATCATCTATAAATCCGAGTAATGCATATGATAAGAATACAAATAATATAATAAATAAATTATTTGACCACTCTATTTTATTCATTAAAAGCAATATAACTATAGTTAGTATGGTTGGTATTATAAATATAAATCCTCCCATTGTTGGTGTTCCTTGTTTTTTATCATGTTGTCCTCTTAAAAATACACTAACTGTTTGTTTAACCTTTTTTTTCTTCAATATTGGTATTAAAATTAAGCCACAAATTATTGATAAAATAAATCCTATCATTAAGGCTAACATTGCTTTTGCTAAAACTAACACAAAATCATCTCCTAAACGTAAAATAAGTATATCATTTTTTTTATTAGTTTGTACATAATTTATCATATAATTTACATTAATTTACAACTTTTTTATTTTATAATAAATTAGTATAAGGTTTATCTAAACATTATCTAAAAAAACTCTAGATATGATATTATATCTTTTTTTTAACATTTTTGCAAATAAAAAAAGAAGTTTAACTATTTATAATTTTTAAAACTTCTTCTTTATCGTTATGTTTTATTCTGGTTTTACCTACAATATATTCTTCATGACCTTTACCTAATATAAATAAAATATCATTTTCTTTTAATAATTTCATTCCTCTTTTTTAGGTTTCTTAATTTTTTAATAAAGCTTGTGAATAATAAACAATGAATTTATACTCATATAAATTCTTATATAGTAGTAAAAAAAGAAATGATAATTTATGAAAAAATAAATATTATGTTCCTGTACTTCTATATTTATTTAAAGCTAAATTCCATAACCTAATAGCAATCATCCATAATACAATTGCAACAAATGGGGATAAATAAATCATATAAACATTAAAACCTAAATAAGCCATAGTTGGATAATATGAAACAAATGCAAATGGTAGTACCATAGTAATTAAAAATCTTATAAATTTATTATATATTGTTATAGGGTACTCAGTAAAAGTATACATTTTATAAAATGACCATATTACTTCATCCGATCTATAAGTCCAAAATGCTGAAATGCTAAATATTGTATTAATCGCACCTATAATAAATGAACCTACAACACTAAAAAATACTATTTTAATAATCAACAATACAGTAATTGGAATAGCTAGTTTAATTAACATTAAAATGGTAATTCCAAATCCTATGAATAAATCAGCTATTGATACAAATTGCCTTGAATTACCGATTATTGATATTAGAGGATGAACAGGTCTCAAAAGAATTTTATCAAAATCACCATTTTTTATATATTTAAGTCCAATATCATATAAACCATCAAAGCAATATCCTGCTATTCCTATTGATATTCTAGTAACTCCATATAATAATAATATTTGATAAAAATTCCATCCTGCTATATTTTTGGCGTGCCTAAATACTACAAATATAAAAACTAAACTTACTAGTTGTACAATAAATTGAGAAAAAATTCCAACAACACAATCTATTCTATATATAAGTATTTCCTTTAAAGATACTTTTAAGAATGAAAAATATAAACTAATATTATCTAATATTTTTCTCATATTACCCTCCGTTAATCGTTAATTCTTTTACTGCATGATTAAAAAATAATTTTGCTATAATATAAAGAATAATTCCCCATAACGTTTGTTTAATTATTACAAATATAATTTCATTATAAGATACTTGACCTAACCATATATTTATAGGTGTATATATTAATTCTTTAAATGGTAAAATTTTTGATAGTTCTTGAAACCACAAAGGAAAAAAACTTATTGGCGCAATAATTCCAGAAAATATTTGAATTATGGCTTTTCTTAATATTTCCATTCCCCATATTGAATTAGTATAAAATCCAATTGTACCTACTATCATTTGAATAAAAAATGTAATTGGAATACCGAGTAAAATTACTAATATACATAAAATAAAATCTATAAAATTTGATGGTAAAACTAACTTCAAAAATATTGAACATATTATAAAGGTAGCAATTCCAATTACCGTAGCAAAATATATTTCACCTAAATTAATTCCAAAATAATATTTAAAATATGATATTGGATTTAGTAATTCTTTATTAATTTGCCCATTTCTAATAGAATGTGCTATCATCTCATTTATTCCCCAAATAGCTATTGAACTAAATGATATTGCTAATATGTAATATGTTACAATTTGTGATAACGAAAATTCTCCAGCACTTCCTGTTTGCTTATATATTGCTTGCCATACAAATATGTAAACAATAATCTCAACAATTCTATTTAATGTAAACAAATAAAAATTGGATTTATATATATTATAATTTTTAAACTGCATTTTAGCTAATGCCAATATTGTTTTTAACATCAGTATGTGCTCCTTTATATATTTCTTTTAATATATCTTCAAGTTCTGCTTCCTTCATATGTATATCTTCAATAGTACAATATTTAGATATTTCATCCATTATTTTGACTATTGTTGTCTTTTCGTGACTAAATTTAATTTTTAAACTGTTTTCACTTTCTTCGATTATTTCAATATTTTTTAAAGTAATGCTTTTATTTATTTCTTTTAACTTATTATTAATAATAAGATCAGCGACAACATATTTTCCATATGTATCTTTAAATTTTTGCTTACTACCATCATAAATTATTTGACCTTTATCCAACAAAATTATTCTATTACAAACATCTTCTATATCTTTTAAATCGTGAGTTGTAAGTATAACTGTTGTTTTCTTTTCTTTATTTATATCTTTAATAAATTTTCTTATATTTTCTTTGACAAAAACATCCAAGCCTATGGTTGGTTCGTCCAAATATACTATTTTAGGATTATGTAAAAAAGTAGCTGCTATTTCACATCTCATCTTTTGACCTAAACTTAAATTTTTAACTTGTTTATCTAACAAATCATTTAAATCCAATATCTCCGTAAATTTTTTTAAATTATTTTCATATTCATTTTCAGGAATTTTATACATTTTTTTAATTAATTTGAAAGATTCAATAACAGGTAAATCCCACCATAATTGAGTTTTTTGCCCAAATATTGCGCCTATATTTTTATTATTTTGCATTCTTTTTTCACTTGGAATTATTCCATTTACAATAACATTTCCAGAAGTTGGAGTTAGTAAACCAGTAAGTATTTTTATAGTTGTTGATTTTCCTGCACCATTTTCTCCAATATAACCTACTAATTCCCCCTCTTCAATATCAAAATTTATTCCATTAACAGCACTAAACTCTTTATATTTTGGCTTTATTAAGTGTTTTAAATATCCTTTTATTCCATCTTCCTTTTCAATTATTTTATATTTCTTCACTAAATTATTAACTTCTATAATTGCCATATTACCTCCAAAATTAAATCTAATAAAATTAGATTATATTTAATTAAATTTTTCTATATTACTACTAAACTTCACTGAAAAAATTCTAATTTTCCTTTTTATCGTAAATTGAGTTTTGAAATCACTTAATGATAAAAATTTAGTCGAGTTTATCTTGAACATTGACTGATATAATTTGATTTATCCTTTATTTAATTACATTATATCAGTTATTGATTTATTTGTCATTATTTAAGAAATGAAAATTTTTGAAATAAGTTATAATTAATTGAAATAATCCAAAGAAAAACTGTTAAAATTTTATTAAATGAAAAAAAATCTTTTAATGAATCCATTGATAAAAATAAAACTACCATATATATCCGTAAATCCTACTTTTTTGAATCTTTTTTCCTAAAAAAAAAGATTCTGCATTTACCAATGCAAAAATCAATCCTTATTATAGATAATGAAATTAAATTTTTTCAATTTTTAATTTTGAAACTAACAGAAAAGTTTCTAATATTTTCTTTTGTCATCTTTTTTCTTACAAAAACGTGAAATTAAAGTTAGTCACAAATATTATTTTTTTGAAAATTATTTAATTATTTATAATTTTTAAAACTTCTTCTTTATCGTTATGTTTTATTCTGGTTTTACCTACAATATATTCTTCATGACCTTTACCTAATATAAATAAAATATCATTTTCTTTTAATAACTTCATTCCTCTTTTTATAGCTTCTTTTCTATCTAGACAAATTTCATAATTTTTAAAATTATTACCCTTTAATATATCATTTACTATTTCTTGCTCATCTTCATTATGTGGATCATCATCTGTAATAATCATATAATCTGACATTTCACTAACTAATCTACCCATTATTGGTCTTTTTAATCTATCTCTTTCACCAGTACATCCAAATATTACATATTTTTTACCAGTTGTTTTTACAGAATTTAATATATTATATATTGCATCTGGTGTATGGGCATAATCAATAATTATTTTATTATGATTATAATCTATTGTATCCATTCTACCAGGTGGAGCTGTTAATTCTGGAATTACATTTATTATGTCTTCTATTTTTATATTCATATTATTTAATGTAGTAATAGTTGCCATTAAATTATATATATTATAAGTTCCTATTAATTTTGTTTTAATTTTATATGTATTATTATTTAATAACAAATCAAAACTAGTTTCTTTAATTGTTTGTTCATAATTTTTAAAACTATATTTTCCTTTTCTTCCATATGTAATATTATTATTTTCCTTTAATATATAATAGTTACTATATGAATCATCTATATTTACTATAGCTTTTCCATTTAGTTTCAACATCTTAAATAATTTTTGTTTTGCAAGTGCATAATTTTCCATTGTTTTATGAAAATCTAAATGATCTTGTGTTAAATTTGTAAATATACCAAAATCAAATTTTAAAGTACATAATCTATTATTTGCTAATGCATGACTGCTTACTTCTAAAACAACTACCTTACATTTTTTATGATAGGCTTCCATTAATAAATTATATGTATCGCATATATCAACACTGGTATTAGGTAAATCGCATTCTTTTTTATCAATATAAAATCCTATTGTACCTATATATGCAGACTTTATACCTAATTTGTTTAATGCTTGATAGATTAAATACGCAGTTGTTGTTTTTCCATTGGTTCCTGTTATTCCAATAATTGTCATTTCATCTAGATATTTATTATAATTTTCTTCTAAATATTTATTTATAAATTTTCTTGTATCATCTACTATTAATGTATCAACGCTATACTCTCCATGTTCAGCTATTATTTTTGAAGCTCCATTTTCTATAGCTTTATCTATATATTTGTGTCCATCATTTACTTCACATTTTAAGGCAACAAATATATCACCCTTTTTTATTTTTCTTGAATCACTTTGTATGTTTATCATAATAACTCCTTTTAGAAAAAAAAGACTAATGTCTTATCTTGTTACATTTATAATATTTCCTGTTTTTGTTTTTTTATAATTGCCAATTAGTTTTCCTATTACTTTTTTTTCTTTGCTCATACTTCCCCAAAGTTCGTAATTTTCAACTACTTCATTACTTCTTTCTCTACTTATTAGTTTTTCTGTTATATAAGTATCAACTTTTACATCAACATCTGGATTTTCTAATCTATAATCCATTAATTCTGTAACACTCATATTCATTATCCTTCAACTCCCTCACTTACTAATGCTTTAACTAATTTTTTTGTATCATTATTAAAGTAAGCTTCAAACAATACATCATTTCCTATCATTAATGCAATCAAATTTGTTGATATAACTTCATCATCTAAATAAGATAAATCAGCATCATTTCCTATTAAGTTATTTGTAAGTATTTCTGTATATCCTGCATTTAATGCTTTAAATTTATCATTATATATAAATCCTGTTTGAATATCATTTGAACTAATTATATTTAAAAGTCCATGCATTAATATATGCTTCATATCATATCCTTTATTTATCTCATCAATATTAAACTCAAGAATATTTGTTTTATGATTATATTTTACTACTCTTTTATTTATAAATTTATTAGATTTTTCTATCTTTAAATTCATTATTCTTTTAGCAAAATTAGATAAATCGATATTAGGAAATGTACTATTAAAAATATTAATTAATTCCTTTATATTTTCTTTAACGTTATTATCAATATTTTGATTGCTGTCTATAGCTTTAAATACATCTTCTAACTTTATCATTTTATCACCAATTTAATGATATCATATTTTTTTTATTTTATCAATTCTTTTATAAAAAAAACAAAATAATTAAATTTTTATATTTTGTTTTTGCATTCTTCTATTTTCTTTTCTTAATTTTTTATTTAATTTTTTTTGTTCTTTATCTTTTGTTTCTTCTTCTAATTCAACTTTCTCTAAATATTCTTTTATTTTTTCTAAAGATTTTATACCATCGCCATCATATTGTTTTAATCTTTTTCTTATATTTGATACAGTTAAATCATCTACATTTATATTAGTATAGTGTGTGTTTTTACTACTATGTAATCCAATATTACTTATATTAGCAAAATTTAATTTTTTATAATTATATACAACTTCCTTTATTAAGGTATAATTTTTTGGATGTTTATTAAATGTTCTTATTTGACTTGTTAATGGACATGTACATATAAATTCTATATCATTTATATTTATGCTATATAATACTACACACGGTCTTTTCTTTTTTCTATCAATACTATTATCATTAAATATTAATTTATCATGATATACTATATTTCCTGGCATAAACATATAATCACTCCTTGCAAAATTAATTTTTTTTAGTATTATACACATATTTATATATAATTGTCAATTTAGCCCATACTATATATTTATTTTATCATAATTTAAAATAGGGGGCTGATTTTTATGATTAATTTTTTTTATAATCTAGATCATACTATACAGGCTTTAATTGCTACTTTATTTACTTTTAGTATAACAGCAATTGGGGCTAGTGTCGTTTTTTTCTTTAAAAAGATAAATAAAAACATTATGGATGCGATGCTTGGATTTGCCGCTGGTGTTATGATTGCAGCATCTTTTTGGTCACTTTTATCACCATCTATTTCTATGGCTGAATCTTTAAATATGATACCTTGGCTTATTGCTTTTGTTGGCTTTTTTTGCGGAGGGCTATTACTTTTTATTGCCGATAAGGTGTTTTATATAATAGATTCTAAAACAAAAAAAAGAGAAGATAAAAGTTTTAAAAGATGTTTTATGCTTATTTTTTCTATAACTATTCATAATATTCCAGAAGGTTTAGCAGTTGGTGTTGCTTTTGGTTCTTTAAAATATGGACTTGACGGTGTAACACTTGCTTCTACATCACTTTTAGCTTTAGGTATAGGACTTCAAAACTTTCCTGAAGGAACTGCTGTTAGTGTTCCTCTAAGACGTGAAGGATATTCTAGAAAAAAGGCTTTTTTCTTAGGTCAATTAAGTGGTATTGTTGAACCTATTTCTGGAGTTATTGGCGCTTTACTTGTTTTAAAAGTTAGAGCTTTACTACCTTTTTTACTTGCTTTTGCAGCTGGAGCTATGATATATGTTGTTATAGAAGAATTAATTCCTGAGAGTCAAGCAAATAAAAGAAAAGACCTTATGGCCTTATTTACTTTAATTGGTTTTTCTATTATGATGATTTTAGATGTAGCATTAGGATAATTTTATCCTTTTATTTTTTTTATTTTAGAATCATATTCACTTATTAGGCTATTATTATTTTCTACCATTTGATTTAATTCATCTATTAATTTTTGACTTTCTAATATTTTTTTTATTTCTTGTAATAATATTTTATTTTGTTTTAATAAATATTCTTTATTTTTTGTTAATTCTTCTATGTTTTCACCTAAATTTTCTTCTCTTAATTCTAAGTTCAAATATTTAATTTCTTCTATAAAATATTGGTATCCATGATGTATTTTTTTTAATTTTTCTTTTAATTCTTCTTCACTATATTTTTTTAAATCTGTTAGTTTAAAAATATTTACATTACATAAGTCTCTTTTTAACCAACATGGAATATTTAAATTTAAGATAGTTGCATCTTCTATTTTTAGTTTTTTTTCTTTTATATCTAATGATCTTGTATAATAATTAAATTCAAATCCAAATTTATTAAATAATTCTTTCATTTCATCTATTAAATTATATTCTTCTACATTACGACTTAAAGTACATAATTTATGATAATCATTACCTGTAAATAATTCATTTAATGTGTTAATACTTGAAGAAATTAAAGTTTTAAATACATTATCTTTTATTTCAATAATATTATTTCTTTTTATATAGTAAATTGATTGATTTAAAATATATAGATTTTCTTGTTTCATATGACTATTACTTGCTAAAAAATCATAACTTCTTAGTACTTCTTGAATCTCATTACATATATTATCACCTATTCCAGGTAAAGATAACAATTGATATTTATCATATTTTAATAGTTGTTCTATATTATTAATATTATTTTCTTTTAATTTGGTATATGTTCTTTTTCTAAAATTCAAATCTTTTATATCCATAATACACCTCTTTTTATAAGGTATATTATATACATTTTTTTATATTGTCAATAAATTTTATAATCACATTTACTTGGATCTTTTTATTATTTTTTATCTATATTAATTGATGATATATTTTTTAAATTTTCTATTTCTTTATTTATTTTTTCTTGATTTTTTAATATTTTATCTATTTTATCATGTAATTCTTCAAGTATTAATTCACTTTTTAAATCTGTTTTATAATCATTTTCGTTTCTCAAACTATCTAATTTAGATGCTCTATTTTGACTCATCATTATAACTGGTGCTTGTAAGGCTGCAAGACATGATAAGAGTAAGTTAAGTAATATAAATGGATATGGATCTAAATCATCAATAAAATATAAATTTAGGACAATCCATATTATTAAAAACAGGCAAAAAATAATTATAAATCCCCAACTACCTGCTACTTTAGTTAATTTATCAGCTATTTTATCACCTAATTTTATATTTTCTTGCTCTTTTTTTACAACATCTATAGCAATTGGTTCATCTACTAATAAATCTAATAATTCTTCTTCATCTAAATCATCAAGTTGTTGATTTAAAAGCATTTTTACTATTTCACTTTTATTTTTGTTTTTCTCCATACTATCACCAAATATATTATAACATATTGCTTTTATTTTATTATTATTTCTTTAGCTTTTTTAAATATTTTTTCTTGTTTTTGATTTAATTCATTATTTAAACTATTGATATCCACATCATTTATATTTCCAATAATTTTTTTACCTTTAGTGGTTGCTATAAATATGTTACCATTAAAATCAATATTTAAATATGCATCCATCATATTTAAGTTTTCAATAGGTGGTATTATTTTTTTATCATAAATATTATCGTATATTCCATTTTTTATATCATTAATTATTTTTAATGTTTCTTTTTCTTCTAATTCAAAGTCATCTTTTATATAATAAGCATTTCTAAATGGGAAATATCTTCCTACTCTAACTGAGTTTACATTTTCTTTTTTAGCAAAAGTTAAAATATCTTTTAATTCATTTTTATTATATTTTGTCACAACAGTACTTATTCTTACATTTAAACCATAACTTACAGCAAGTTTGGTATTTATTATAGCTTGTTTTAATAAATCTTTACCTCTCATAAATTTATAAGTATCATTATTTAATGATGGTATACTTATATCAAAGCATTGAATGTTTTCAGTTAAAAAAAGCCATGTATCATAATCAATATTACATGCTCCACTTGTAGATATTGATATATAAGGTTCTATAGAATAGTTTTTATATTCTTCTTTTATCATTTTTATTTTTTCTTTTAAAAGAGGATCTAAAAAGGGTTCTCCTCCTCCTATTACAATTCTATTTGGATGTACTTTTCCAATAAATTTAATTATTTTTTCATAATTATCTTTTATTAAATTTCCATTATCACTTGATATACAATAAGGACAAGATAAAAGGCATTTACTAGTACTTTCATAGCATATATTAATCATTATTAACCATCACCTCAAATTTAATTATTTTTTAATAATTCTAATTTTAATTTATCATATACTTTAGTTTCAACATTTGCTTTTTTCTTTAATTTTTCAAATTCATTTTCTAAAAGTATAAATTCTTCTTTTGCACTCATAGCATGATCTGATATACACATTTTTCCTATAAAATTAGAAAACATAAATCTATATATAAAAGCATATAGTTTCTTTTTATTAACACAGTTTTCATATTCACCTTTAGGAAGTATTTCGTATCCTAATTTTTTTAATACATCATACTCTTCAATAATTGCATCCATTATTAATAAGGAATATTCTTTATCTTTTTTTAACAATTTTAAATTACCATTTACTTTATAACTTGCAAATACAAGTGGTAATACAGCACATGCATGTGTTTTTAAATAGTCATTCATTTTATTATTCCTTTCATATATTATTTTATAAAAAATTAAAAAAACTGTCTAGTCTTAAGTACGGACTAAACAGTATTTAGTGTATATATATTTTTTTACTTAAATCCTAAACCACTAAAGAACTTTAAGTTTCCATCTTTTCCAAAAGATGCAGTTACATTACTACTACCATCTTCAGCTACCCAAACATATTTATTCCAAGAACTAACCTCAATTAGTGTTCCATCAACACCACCAACTGCTTCTTTAAATTCATCATAACTGATTCCATCGTTAATTCTTGCTTTTATATCTGATAAATTTTCAAGAGTAACTTTTTTATTTTTTAAATCTTTTTTATCATATTCAATTTTTATAGTTGATAATTTATCTTTATAAAGTGTAACAGTAATTTTTTTATCATTTCCAAAATCATATTCATAACGTGTCATATTTTCTGTAGTTACATCTACACTTTCAGCTTTAAAACCAACTATTTCATCTAATTCATCCATTGTATTATCTAAAGTCATCATAGATAAACATTTATAATATGAACACTTTGATTTTACTGTTTGTGTTGTTTCATTTTTATTTGTATTTTCATCTTTTACACTATTATTTTCTTTATTTTTGCAGCCTGCAGCACTTAGTAATATTGATATACACACTAAACCTATTAAAAACCTATTTTTCATTTTTCTCCTCCTAATTTAATTATACATTATATTAAACTAATTGTATATAGTTATACTCTTTTTATTTAATAAAAAAGACTATTACAAGTCTTTATATTTATATGGCGTCCCCGGGGTGAATCGAACACCCAGTCTACCGCTTAGGAGGCGATTGCATTATCCTATTATGCTACGAGGACATCTATTTAGAATATAACTATTTTAATATTCCAAATAAAATTAATATATACAAATTAGATGCATATTTAAATTTTGATTTAAATTTTGCTGAAAATTCAAATAAAGCTACTATTTTATCAACTAGACTAACTAACACACTTTCTTTATATCTTGGTATTGTTATATAAAGAGGAAACATATGAGATTTAATTATATTTTGTTCTCTTTTCGATAATTTAAAATTTTTATTAGCATTTTCTAATGCTTTTTTAGGATGAGTAAATGTTGATAAAGTTTTTTCTTTTATTGTTCTATCATCACTGCTAATAAAGAAATCATGTAATAATCCTGCTCTTGCTACTTCTTCTTTTTTAAAATGCAAATTACGTGCAATTAAATATGAAATATAAGAAACTTTAAATGAATGTTCATATCTTGTTATTCCATGATGTTCTATATATTTTAACTTATTAAATTCTTCATTTTTTAATATATCTTTTACAATAGAATTATAACTATCGTATAAATTTTCCATTTAAGTCACCTCAAACTACTAATACATTATATCATAATAATTATTTTTTTTACATTATTTTCGTTTATAAATTAAAAAATATTCTTATTTTTCTAAGAATATTTTTCTTGTTATATAATTAAAGCACATAACTATGCATGTAGATATTACTTTAGTAATCATATAATATATATTTATTACGTCTACTCCTATCCACATAATTATTTGATTTAATATTAATCCTATAACACTAAATACTATAAAATTTATAAAATCTTTATTTTTATTTCTATCTTCTTTTATATTAAATACAAATTTAATACTTAAAATATAATTAAATATTGTTGATATTGAAAAAGATATAATAGAAGAAATTAAATAATAAATTTTAAATATATCTGTACATATATAAAGTATTGAATAGTCTATTAAAAAACAAATTGCACCTACTATACCAAATCTAAATAATTGTTTAATTATTTTCATTTTTAATCCTTATTAAATTAAGTTCAAATAATTCTCTATGTTTTTTTACAACAACATCTAATATTATTCCACATACTAATAATAATAAAGAAATAGTTAATAAGAACCCAGAAAATATAAGAGTTGGAAATCTTGGAACTAACCCTGTATTAAAATAATCAATAAATACAGGTACTCCAAATATTAAGGATATAATAAAGAATATAAATGAAATAATACTAAAGAAAAACATAGGTCTATATTCTTTAAATAGTCTTGCTATTGTTTTTAATACTCTAAATCCATCTTTATATGTATTTAATTTAGATACACTACCTTCTGGTCTATCTTTATAGTTAATTGGTATTTCTTTAAGTAAGAAATTTTTATCTAATGAATGAATAGTCATCTCTGTTTCTATTTCAAATCCTTTTGATAAAACTGGGAATGTTTTTACAAAATCGTAACTAAATGCTCTATATCCTGTCATAATATCTTTTACTTTACTTTTAAATAGAAAATTAATTAAGTTTCTAACTAATTTATTACCAAAGTTGTGAAATGGCCTTTTATTTTCTATAAAATAAGTACTTGATAATCTATCTCCTATTACCATATCAGCTTTTTTTTCTAAAATTAAATCACACATTTCCTTGGCATTTTCTGCTGAATATGTATCATCACCATCAATCATTAAATAGCAATCAGCATTTATTTCTCTAAACATTGTTCTAATAACATTTCCTTTACCTTGTCTATATTCATGTCTTACTATAGCTCCTGCTTTTTTAGCTATATCTGCTGTTTTATCAGTTGAATTGTTATCATATACATATATTGTTGCATCTTTTAATGCTTTTTTATAATCTTTTACTACTTTTTCTATTGTAACTTCCTCATTATAGCAAGGAATTAAAACTGCAATTTTATCTTTCATTTAAAACACCTTCTTTTATAAATATTCCTAAATTTAACATAAGAGCAAATACATATGGAAGTGCATATCTAAAGTATGCGTTAACAGGTGATGCAATACATACTAATATTAGTATAAATGATGGAAATAAATATACTAATTCCTTATATTTTTTTATATATAATAAATACATAAACATAAATATTAATATCCATACATTAAATGCTATATTAACAATTAAACCTACTAGAGGTATATATGGGAAAACTCTTCCATAACTAGATAATACTTTTCTTGTATTTTTTAATTTATTATAATGATAATCAAAATGATCTTCTGTTATTTTATCATAATATTTATAGTAAATAAACCATCTTGTTTTAGGTGGATAAAAGTATCCATAAGTATTATTTATTGTTGCTTCTATATAAGTTATAGGATGTTTCATTAATTCTTTAAACCATACTCTAAAATAATTATTTAAATCTTCTTTTTTATAATATCTATTAAATTCATTTTTTACAGGATCTGATATATCAGGTTTATATCTAGTTGCTAATGTATCATAATTTAATATTTTATCTATAACTTTTTTCTCTTTAATAGTTACATCTTTATCATGTTCTTTTACATATCTTGCGGTTTGTTGAAATGGTATTGAAAGCATTTCTCTAACACTTGTTGGTGTTATTTTAAAATAATTTAATATCACATTATTATAAGTATAATTAAATACAAGTAAACTTAAAAATACCGTTATTATTTTTAATTTATTATTTTTATTTTTTACTATAAATATTAAAAATGGGAATGATAATAATATTACATGTATTCCATTATTTCTAAATAATACAATAAGTATTAATAATAATAAAGTTGAAAATATTTCTTTTATCGTAATATTATCACATTTTATAAATTTATACACTCTTATTATATATAAAATTATTAAGCTTCCAAAGATTACGTCTTTAACAGCACTCATAGAATAAAATGGAAATATTGGTACTAATGAATATATTATAAGTGCTAAAGCTTGATATTTTTTACTTATTTTTATATCATTTAGAAATTTAATCGTATAAGCTAGGGTTGATGCTAAAACAAGGATTTGAATAATACTATAAATAAAAAAACCTAAATTTACATTATTAATTATTGTACCTATTTTTACACATGTTCCTAAAAGTAGTGTATGTATAACAGGATGATGATTTGTTATTAATACATTTTTATCTTTTAGTATTACATATGTTGAATATTTATTTGGTATATTAAAATATTGTTTTATTTGAAAGGTTGGATCCGGTGATAAAATAGCAGGATAAAAGGCTATTATATATGGTAACCAACATATTATAATTATAATTAAACTTGTTAAAAAAGGATGTTTTTTAAATACATTATATATTTTTGTTTCTTTTAATTTATTAAATATTTTAAATTTTTTGAATTTTTTATTTTCTATTTTTGTAAACAAATAATTTATTATTATATATATAATTAAAAAGATAATTATAAACATAAATATATTTAATAATATATTATTTTTTATATATTTAAAACTATTAGAAATTAAAAAGGAATTTCCTATAATAATAAATAATGTATATAATAAACTTAAAATTGTAACAAATATTTTTTTTCTCATACTAATCTTCCTTAAAACCAAATTTAGTATATCATTTTTTATAATTTGTGTAAAGAAAAAAGACTTAATGTCTTTATCTAAAAAGCAAATAAAATAAGAATACAGTAAATATTAGTGATATAATTACTCCGTTTATTTTTTCACTTTTACTTGATTTATATTTAACTCCAAGTGCCATAGATATAATAATTCCACCTACTAATCCTCCGATGTGAGCAGATATATCTATTCCTTTTAACATAAAGCCAAGTATAAAATTAAATAATAGTAATGGTATTATTTGTGACCTTATAACACTTCCTAAATATACTCTATAATGATATCCAAAGTATAATAATGAACCAAATAATCCAAATATAGCACCACTTGCTCCTGCAGATACTCCTGTTGTAAATATAGAAGAAAATAAACTTCCTATAATGGCACTAAAAAGATATATTATTAAAAATTTTATTTTTCCATAAAAACTTTCAAGTTGTGGACCTATTATATATAAAGCATACATATTAAAAAATAAATGAATTAATCCTATATGAATAAATGAACATGTAAGTAATCTATATATTTCTCCATTTTTTACTAATGTAGAGTTAAGTGCTCCAAAATTTAATAAAGTACTTACATCATAACTACCATTTCCTAATATATACATAAGTATAAATACTAATATATTTATAAAAATAAGTGAATATGTAATAATTGGTTTTTTCTTTTTGAAAATATCATTTGCTTTTACATTTTCTTCTTCATTTTTTTTATTTATATCACTTGTTATTTTCATAAATAAATTCATACCTTTTTCTTTAAAATTCGTATCTTTAGTTATTTCAGGATAGTTATTTATAATAAAATCATATTTTTTTAAATCTTTTATGTTTTTTATACTAGCACAATCTATATGATTTATATTTACATTATTTATATTAACTGTATCTCCTAAATTGACAAATATACTTAATACATCCATATTTAGTGATAACGTTTTCTTTTTTATACTTTTTGTTATTTGTTTTGTTCTAAATAAATCAAAGTTTAATTGTTCATCATTATGAATATAATTAGTTACTATTCTTACTATTTCATATGAATCTGTATCCATATTCTCTAACCATATTTCATCTTTTGCTCCATGAAGTACAATAGGATTATAATTTTTTTCTGTTATAAAATAATGCAATAATTTCATTACAAGTTCATCATTTTTATTTATTACAAATTCTTCCATATTTCCTCCTTATGTAATAATATTTTAATATTTTTAATATAATATGTAAAGGTGATTTTATGATTAAAAAAATATTAAAATTTTTATTATTTTTATTATTTTGGTTTTTACCTAGTTTAATATGTCGTGATTATAGTTATTTTGATTCTATAAATACCCCTTTTTTTACTATTTCTAAGCCTTTATTTGGTATAGCTTGGACTATTTTATACGTTTTAATTACTATAAGTATTTTTAAGATTAGTGAAAGTAATTTTTATAATTTAAAAGAATATAAAAAGGATTTATTTTATAATTATATTTTTAATCAATTATTTACTATTATCTTTTTCTGTTTTAAAAATAATTTTTTAGCTTTTATAGATGTTTTAATTACTCTTATTACTTCTTTGTTTTTATATTATGAAACCAAAGAAATAGATAAGAAAGCTTCTAGATTTTTAATACCTTATATTATATTTTTAATTTATGCTTTTATATTAAGTCTAACTATCTATTTTATTAATCTTTAAATTTATTTAATATATTTATAAAACATTCTGGAAGTTCACTATCAAATTCCATATATTCACCTGTTGTTGGATGAACAAATCCTAGTTCCTTAGCATGTAAGCATTGTCCAGTGTTATCTATTAATTTTCTCTTTCCATATACTGGATCATTTACTATAGGATAACCTATATAATTCATATGAACTCTTATTTGGTGAGTTCTTCCTGTTTCTAATTCAAGTTCTATTAAAGTTGTATTTTTAAATCTTTCTAATACTTTAAAATGTGTTACGGCATCTTTTGCATTAATATCTGTAACGCACATTTTTTTTCTATCTGTTTTATCTCTTCCAATTGGAGCCATTATTGTTCCTGTATCAGTGTTAATTACACCCCAAACCAAAGCTACATATTTTCTATGTGTAGTTTTTTCTTCTAGTTGTTTGGCTAAACTAATATGAGCTTTATCATTTTTTGCGACCATTAAAAGGCCTGTTGTGTATGCATCTATTCTATGAACTATACCTGGTCTAAATTCACCATTTATACTGCTTAGTTTAGAATGATACATTAATCCATTTACAAGTGTATGGTTTTTATTTCCAGCTCCAGGATGTACTACTACACCATTTTTTTTGTTTACAACTATTACATCATCATCTTCATATACTATATCTAAATCCATTTTTTCTGGTGTAACTTCTATAATTTCTTCTTCTATTTCATTAATTTTTATTATATCATTTTCTTTTAAAATATAGCTTTTTTTTATTTCTTTATTATTTACTAATATATCTTTATTTTTTATTAATTTTTCTATTTTACTTCTACTATAATCTAATTTTTTTACTAAGTAACTATCTATTCTTATATCATTTTCTTCTACTTTAATTTCCATGTTTTACCTCTTTTATACTTATTATTAATAATAAAATAGCGCTTACTACTATACATATATCAGCAAAGTTAAATACTGGATAATTATAGTTTATAATATTAAAATCTAAATAATCTATAACATATCCAAGTCTTACTCTATCTATTAAATTTCCAATTATTCCACCCATAAGTATTCCATAACATATTGCCTCTATTTTATTTATATTTTTATTTTTTATTAAAAATATATATATTATTAAAAGAGCAATTAAAGTTATTAGTATCAAAAAAATTCTATTTCCACTTAATATAGAAAATGCAGCTCCATTATTTTGTAAATATGTTATTCTAAAAAAATTCTTTATTACATTTATACTTTCTGTAAATTTTAAATTCGTTGTAATTATTATTTTTATTATTTGATCTATTAAAATACAAATAAAACTTGTAGTAAGTATTTTTTTCATTTTATCACCTAGTTTATTATATCATAAATTAAAAAAAACATAAATTATGTTTTATTCATTTATAAATTCTTTATCTATTAATATTTCATGCATCATTTCTTCTTTATTATTTAAGTATACTTCTTCTATTCTATCCACTCTACATTTTTCACTTATTATAATCGAATTTACTTTATTTGCAGATGTATCTATTTCATCATTTACAACGACATAATTATATTTTGTCATTTCATTTATTTCATTATAAGCAATTTTAAATCTTTCTAGTATTTTTTCTTTCGAATCAGTATTTCTTTTAATTAATCTATTTTTTAGTTCTTCCATACTAGGTGGCATTATAAATATAAATATTGCATCTTTTATATGTTGTTTTACATATAATGCTCCTTGTACTTCTATTACTAATATTACATCTATTCCACTATTTAATTTTTCTTTTATTTTATCAATTGGTGTTCCATAATAATTATCATTATAAATTGCGTATTCTAAAAATTCTCCTTTATTTATTTTTTCCATAAATTTTTCTTTTGTTAAAAAGAAATAATCTTTTCCTTCTTCTTCATTTTTTCTTGGTAATCTAGATGTACATGATATTGAAACCCATATATTGTTATTTATTTCTTTTAGTTTATTTACTACTGTATCTTTACCAGCACCACTAGGCCCTGATATTACAATTAAGCTTCCTTTTTTGTTTACCTTTAGCATCTTTTTTCTCCATTTCTTTTATTATTTCTTGTTTTAATATATCTAATTCAATTTTATTAAATGATTTTTGATAATATGATTTAGTTTTTTTATATTCTTTTATTATATCTTTTTTATATGCTTCAAAAAATACTAATACTGAAAAATATTCATTTAGATATTCCATTTTATTTTTATCATATATATTTATTAATTTGAGTTTATTTTTTATATAGTCTTGTTCATTTTCTTTTTTATTTTTTATTAATTTTTCATACTTTGTTTTTTCTTCTATATATATTTTTTCAAATTTATCTTTGCATTTTACTCTTGCTTTATATTCTAATAAATATGATTTATATTTATTTATTAATTCATTATCTTTAGTTACTCTAAATAGTACAAATAAAAGTGATAAACAAAATGATGTTTTTCCTATGTTTTCTATTTTTATTTTTGAAAACAAATCTATAAATGCTGGAATTCCATATCCTATTATAAAATTTGTATTTAATTTAATTCCATAATTATAAAAATTATACTCTAATATTTTTTCAAGTTCTTCTATTCTAGTATTATTTCTTTCTATTAATGTCTCTATTTTTTCTATATTATTTTCTATTTTTAATTGCTCTTTAAAATTATCATTATAATCAATTACTTTTTTATCTTTATTTGTTAATACATGGATATTTCCATTTGCATACATATAGCTTTGATTCATAAAATCACCTCAAATTTATGTGATATTATATCATTTATATATTAAAAAAACAACTAATTATTAAATAGAAAAAAGAACTTTATGTTCTTTCATTATATTTTTCCTTTAACACCTTTTGAACCATTATATGTACTTAATATATTTGATTCAAATGAAGATATTTTTTTACTTTCTTCTTTATATTTTTTTATAGACATTGTTATCATTTCATCTAATAATGTTTTATATTCTTTTCCTGCTGGTTTAAATAAATAAAATGATAAACTTCCTGGTATTGTATTTGGTTCATTAACGTATATCTTGTTTGATTTATTATCTATTAAAAAGTCAATTCTTGCGACTCCACTTAAATCTAAAGCTCTAAATGTTTTTTTAGCTAAATCTTTTACTTCATCTTCTAATTCTTTGCTTATTTTAGCAGGTATATCAAATTCGCTAGTAGACATATTTCCACCTTTAACGCCTTTGATACCTTTTTTTCCTTTTCCACCACTTAAATATTTATCTTCATATGTTAAAAATTCATTTTTTGTTTTCATTAGTGCGATTAAACTTGTTTCTTGATATTCACTATTACCTAATACAGCACAGTTTACTTCTTTTAAATCTTTTATAACTTTTTCTACTAATATTTTATTATCATATTTAATAGCATCTTCTATAGATTCTTTTAATTCTTCTTTTGTTTTTGCTATTTTAATTCCTACACTACTACCTAATCGTGCTGGTTTTATAATTACTGGATATTTTAATTTTTCTATTTTGGTAATTATTTCTTCTTGATTATTTTGGTACTCAAAATCATAGAACCATGTATATTCTGGATTAGGAATTTTATAACTATCTAAAACTTGTTTCATTACAATTTTGTCTTGACCTAATGCTGCTCCTAAAATTGATGGCCCAACGGTTGGAATTCCAATGCTTTCTAAATATCCTTCTAATGAACCATCTTCTACACCTTTTCCATGTACAATTGGAAATGCAATATCTATTTTATCTACTATTTTTCTAAATAATCCTTTTGTTGCTTGCAAACAGAATTCACCATCTATATTTGTTAGGCAAACTCTTTTTGCATATTTTTTTAATGAATCAAAGTCTTTATATACTTCCATATCCATTAACATTTTTCCAGTATACCAAGTTCTATCTTTTGTTATATAAATTGGTACTATATCATATTTTTCTTGATCCATAAAACTCATAGCTTGTACAGCTGTTATTATACTTACCTCATGTTCTACAGAATTTCCTCCGTAAATTACTCCTACTTTTATTTTCATATTATCCTTCTTTCTACTACTAATTAAATATATCTGGAAGATCACTTTGAATTAATATATAAGTATCTTCTGTTTCTTTTCTTATTATTTCAAGAGCTTCTTCTATATTTTTTACAATTATTATATTTTCTTTTTTGTATTTTTTTTCTTTTAAACCTTCTTTAATTGGTTTAATAAGTTCATTTTCCAATAATATTACTTCATCTGTTTTATCTGCCATATATATTCCTAACTCTTTATTAAGTTCATATGACTTTTCTCCAAGTTCTATCATTCCCGATGATATTGATATTCTCTTGCCAGGCATGTTATTTAATACATCTAATGCCATTTTAGTTCCATCTGGATTTGCATTATAGGCATCATCTATTATGTTAAGATTTCCAACTTTTTTTAGTTCCAATCTATGTTCTACTGGTTTTACTTTTTTTACACCAATTTTTAATTGTTCTATACTTATTCCTAGATTATATCCTAGTGCGATTGCTTGTAATATATTATATACATTTGCTTTTCCAAGTAATTTTGTTTCAAATTTATATTCATTTTTGTCGCCTTTTATTTTTAAATCGAATGTTGTTCCATTACTATTAAGTTTAATATTTAAAGCTCTAAAATCTACATCTTTATTATCAATTCCTACTGTAACTATTTTACAATTGTTTTTTAATTTATAGCTTACTTGTAGTGGATCATCAAAATTTAATACTCCTATTCCATCACTTGGAAGTGATTCTATAAGTTCAAATTTACCTTTTTGAATATTTTCTTGTGAGCCAAAACTTTCTAAGTGTGCTACACCTATTTTTGTTAATATTCCATATGTTGGATGTACTAAATCACATAATTCTTTTATTTCTCCTCTTTTAAATGCTCCCATTTCAGCTATAAATAAATCATTAAATTTATCCAAATAATTATTTATTGTTATTATAAGACCAACTGGTGTATTAAAGTTTTTAGGAGTTGGAAAAGAGTTAAATTTAACGTTTAAAATATCATTTAAAATATTTTTACTACTAGTTTTACCATAACTTCCTGTTATGCCAACAACTTTCATATTATTCATACTATTTAATTTCTTTATAGCTTTTTTCTTAAATCCATTATTTATCATTTTTTCAACTGGTTTATTTATTATATTGGCAAGATAAATAATATAATAATTTAAATATATTACTATTCCTATTATTAAGTAATAAATATATAATAATTTTTCATTAAATAGTATACTCATAATTAATACTATTATTATATGTATTAATGATATTGATACAATAAGTCTTTTTACCCTTTTTGTATATACTAATGGTTTTATTATATTTTCTTTTTTTATTTTTTTTAAATAAATCAATGATATTATTACATAAAATACTATAAATAAAGTCATTATCATAATTTTATCTATAAATGCTCCAATTACAAATATAATAAATAATATATCTATATTTTTAAATACTTTATTTTTATTATGATTTATCCATTTTAAATAACGGTTTCCATCATTATACCAATTCTGTTGTAACATATGTAATGATTTTTTACTTTTTAAACAAATATATGGAATAACTGGTATTAATGATACTAAAAATTTTATTAACATAAATTCCTCCTAACCTAAAAAACTTTTTAAGACACTAATAGTTTGTCCAAGTCTTTCTAAATATGCATAGTGTGTGCAATTTTCATATACAACAACACCTGAATCTTTAATTAATTTTTCAAGTTCATATGCTCTTTCTAGTGGAACTGCATCATCTAATGTTCCCCATATAATTAGTGTAGGACATTTTATTTTTTTTACATTTTCTGTTATATCTAAATTCACATGTTCTACTAAAATTTCTCTCATAATTGGACTTGCATTTCTGTAGTCTGTTGAACCCATATGTTTTTTTGCAAAATTTTCTAACTTATTTATTCCAGGTATTTTTTTTGCACTTTTAAGCATTTTTGTTTTTAAAGATATTTTTGTTATTTCTTTTTTAAATGGACTACCAAATAAAACTAATTTTTTTACATCATACATTGATGCATAAAGAAGACTTATTTTTCCACCAAATGAGTGTCCAATTAAAATTGGATTTTGTATATTTAAACTATCTAACAAACTTTTTACACAATCTACAAAATCATATAATGTAAGTACTTTTTTTGGTTCTTCACTTTTACCATGACCAGGTAAATCTATAATTACTATATCATAGTCAGAGCTAAATGGATCTGAAACCATTTTCATCATTTCTATATTTTGTCCCCAACCATGTAATAATACGATTGTATCTTTTCCACTACCATATCTAATGTAATTAATTTTGATATTTTGATATGTAAACATATAATCACCATTTCAATTATACCATTAAATTATTATTAAGTGAAATAATTTTATTTATTTTACAAAAAAAATCAGATAAACTGATTTCTTTTAATTTAAATTTTTAATTATCTACTGAATTTTCTTGCTTTTTTAACTACAACATAGCTTGAAAGTGCTACTAATGGAATTAGAACAGCATATAGGTAATTTACATTTAAACCTGTTTTTGGGTTATCTGGTAAACATGATTTTTCATATTCTTCTTTTGTTACCACATTTCCATCTTTATTATAGTAAGTATCATTTTCTATTTTACAAATATTTTTTGTTTCACAATCTATTCTATAATCTTCTTCTGATACTTCTACACCACTTTTATTATAATATTTTCCATTTTCTATTTTACATACTTTTTTTGTTTCACAATCTTTTTCATATTCTTCTTTTGTTACTTCTACACCACTTTTATTATAATATTTTCCATTTTCTATTTTACATACTTTTTTTGTTTCTTTTTCACAATAAACCATGTAGTTATAATAATCTTTTCCATTTAATGTTACTTTAACCCAAGATAGAACATATTCTTCATTAATATAATCAACAGCATACTTGTTTCCAGTTGATTCTTCCATAGATAAATTCAATTTTTTCCAATTATTATCTTTATATGATGGAATTAATGCTTTTAGACTTGCATTTAAAGAGTTTGCTTTACTATCTGCATCTGTTTTATATTTATTAGCTTCATCTACTTTTTCATTGTATTTTTTTAAATTTAATTTATACTCTTCTTTCATAGCTTCTGTTGCTCCAGCAGCTTCAGCTTTTTGTTTTAAGGCATTAACTTCTTCTTGTAAACTAGCCAATGCTTTATTATTTGCATCTATTGTTGTATTTGCTTCTGTAACATATTTGTTTAATTTATTTACAGCGTCTCTAATACTATTAAATTCACTTTGTGTTAATTTAATATATTGTTGATTTACAACTGCATTTTTATCTTTTAATTCATTTTTTAAAGTTATATAATTTTGTTCATAATTTACTAAATATTCATTAAATACTATACTTCTATTTGGTTCAATATCTTGCGTGTATGCCTTTACATTAAAGTTTACTAATAAAAATAACATTCCCATTGATAATAACGATACTTTTTTCATTAATTTTTTCATTTTATCACTCCTTACCTTTAATACGATTATAACAATCTATAAAAATAATTGTCAATCTAATTAACTATTATATTTTTATTTTTTACATTTTTTGACACAATATGCATTGTTTATTTTTTTTGTTTTATGTTATTATATTAATAGTAGGATGTGGTATTTATGAAAATACTAATAAGATTTGAAGAACACTCGATTCAATTTTTCGATTATAACGATTATAAAATTGATGAACTTTCTAGAACTAATATACTTGATTTAGATGAAATTGTTTTAAGTGATACTTTTATTTTTGAAAACTACAATTTTATCTTTAATTATATTAAAAATAAAGTTATAAAAGATAATATTGATAAAGTATATTTAGATAAAGCAAATATTAATTCTATAGTTTTTAAGTTAATTATGAATATTCCTAATTTTAATTATATATATATTAATCAAAAGAAAAAAATCGATATTGAAATATTTAGTTATATTTTAAATAACAAAAACATTAAAATAATTAGTTGTTATGATATAAATGAGATAACTTTTGAAAGACTTAATTTATCTAGGAAAATAAAAATATTAACTAGAAAAAAGTATTGTTCTGATAATTATTTATATCGCTTAAATAATATTAATACATATTCTGACATATATTATAAAACAGAAATAACAATTGATAAATTGCTTAAAAAAAGTGATTTAAATACATTAGAGCAATTTTTAAAAATTAATAAATTTTTAAAAAAGATATATATAAAATGTTTTAATTTTGATAATATTTGTAATATTTTAAAAGTTATTAATAATACTAGTAAAAAAAATATTGTTATTGAAATACTTGAAAATGACTCAAATATTAAAGAAATTTTATCAAAAATGAATTTAATAAGAAAAAATAATAATAAAATTATTAAGAATAAAAAAATTGTTTTAAAAATTAAATATGAAGACAAATATATAAAAAATAATATTTTTAAAGAATTTAATTTAAGTTTATTTAAAATTATTTTAATTTCTATTATTATACTATCATTACTAATATATACTCTATTTTATTTTATAAGCAAAAATCATACAAATAAAACAAAAGATGAAACTAATAAAATTAATAATATTATTGAATCAATTGATGAAAATAATAAAAATATTAATCAAGAAAAACAAATAGAAGTAAATAATGATATTAAAACTGAAAAACCTAAACAGCAAAGTGCTTATTTTAAAAATTATAGTAAAGCTATTAAAGAGCTTAAAAAAATAAACAAAGATACAGTTGGATGGCTTTCTATAAATAATACAACAATTAATTATCCTGTTGTTAAATCAGATAATAATGATACTTATCTAAATAAAAGTTTTGATGGTTCTAAAAATCCAAATGGATGGATATTTATGGATTATAGAAATAATTCTAATGATTTAGATAAAAATACTATTTTATATGGTCATTCTGGAAATTATTATGTTATGTTTGGATCTCTTCATAAAGTTTTAAATAAAAATTGGTATACAAATAAAAACAATCAGATTATAACTTTTAATATTGAAAATAAAAATATTAAATGGCAAATATTTTCTATATATGTTATACCAAATACAAATGATTATTTAAATATTAATTTTTCTGATGAATCATTTATTTCTTTTATAGATATGATTAAAAAAAGAAGCAAATATAATTTTAATGTTGATGTTTCATTGGATGATAAAATTCTTACCTTATCAACTTGTTATAAAGATTCAAAAAATAGATTAGTTATTCATGCTAAAATGATAAAATAAAAAGTTAAGATTTCTTAACTTTTTTCTTAACTTTTTTTATTAATCCATATATTTAGTCATTTGTTTCATCATTTGATTTACTTGTTTTTGACTTGGAGTTCTTCCCATTCCACTCATCATTGCTTTAATCATTTGTTCATTTATTGGAGGATTTTTCTTAATATATTTTTGCATATATTTACGAGCTAGTAAAAATCCAACTACTGCTCCTATTACTAGTCCTAATACTACTAATAAAACATCTTGTAACATGTTATCATCCTTTCTGGTAAATTAATTATACTAAATTATATTAGATAATACAACTAACTTTTCTCAACTTCATCTAAAAAATCATCAATTGTAAGTATTTTTTTATCAACATCATCTAATGATATATTTTCTTTTTCTACTTTAATTTCTTTATTTTCTTCTAACTCTTTTACCTCAAATACATCTATTATATTAGCTTTTGATATTGTTGATCCTGTTTTGTAAGCATCACTTATAGGAATTTCCGTTAATTTAATTGTATTTATTTCATTTGCTGTTTTAAGTCCTAATTGTCTTTTATAAGGTATTATAAATGTATTTAATATATTATATGGATTTGTTTTTACTTCTTTTATTATTTTTGAACCACGTCTTGCTCTTGATGATAAACTAAACTCTGTCAATTTTACTCTTTTTGCTGTATTTTTATTTGTTATAACTGTTAAATATTCATAATCATCTCCAAATATATGACTAGATACAACAAAATCATTTTTTAAACTAATAGATTTTACACCACTTGTTTTAAGTCCTGTAACTGGCACTTCTTCTAGATTATATGAAAGTCCATATCCATTATAAGTTGCTACAAATATATATGGATCATTTATACTTTCTATTCCAATTAATTTGTCATCTTCCTTTAATTTAATTGCTACTATTGGTTTATTATATCTTGATACTTTAAAATCTTTTAAATAAGTTCTTTTTATCATACCATTTTTCGTATAAAGGGTAATTATTTTATCGCTTTCAAAATCATATACAGGAAGACTTGCTACTACATTTTCTATAGCTTTTATTGCTACTATATTACTTACATGTTTTCCCATGTCTTTCCATTTTAAATCTGGTAATTCATATACAGGAATATATAAGTAATTCCCTAAATCAGTAAATAATATCAATGTATCTAATGTTGACATTTTATATTTACCAATTATATAATCTCCTTCTTTTATTGTTGTTTCTACTGATTCATCATAACTTCTTTGAGATACACGTTTTACATATCCTTCTTTTGTTACTACTACTATTACATCTTCTTTAGGAATCATTTTAATTGTATCAATTTTTATTTCTGTTATTTCATCTTTTATTTCAGTTTTTCTTGCTACGGCATATTCTTTCTTTACTCTTCTAAGTTCTTCTTTCATGACACTTTTTAATTTTTCTTCATCACTTAATATTGCTTCTAATCCTTTTATAATTAATTTTAAATTTCTATTTCTTTCTTCAAGCTCAGTAACATCTGTATTAGTTAATTTATATAATTGTAATGTTACAATTGCTTCTGCTTGAATTTCTGTAAATTCATATTCTTTTACTAAATTTAATTTAGCATCACTTTTATTTTTACTTTTTCTTATTGTTTTTATTACTTCATCTAATATACTTAAAGCTTTTATTAACCCTTCTACTATATGCATTTCTCTTTTAGCAGTTTCTAAATCAAATTTTGTTCTTCTTAAAATTACTTCTTTTTGATGAGCAATATATGCATCTAGCATTGGAAGTATCCCAATAGTCATTGGTTTTTTATTTACGATTGCTACCATGTTAAAATTATAACTTATTTGTAAATCTGTATTTTTAAGTAAATAATTAATAATTAAATCTTTGTCTGCTCCTTTTTTTAAATCAATTACAATTCGCATTGGTTCATTTTGATCAGATTCATCTCTAACATCAGTTATTCCATCAATTTTTTTATCATATTTTATTTCTGCTATTTTAGCAACTAACAAGGCTTTATTTACTTCAAAAGGTATTTCATGAATAACTATTTGTTCTTTTCCTTTTTCTTTTACAAATTCATATTTGGCTTTTATATTTATTTTTCCAATTCCTTTAGTATATGCATCTACTATTCCTTTTTTTCCTTCTACTATTCCTCCTGTTGGAAAATCTGGTCCTTTTATTATTTCTAGAATTGTTTCTAACCTTGAATTTGGTGAATCTATTCTTTTTATAGTAGCATCTATTACTTCACCTAAATTATGAGTTGGAATATTTGTTGCATATCCAGCACTTATACCATTAGCTCCATTTACAAGTAAGTTAGGATATTTAGCAGGTAAAACAGTTGGTTCTTTTAAAGTATCATCAAAATTCCATGCCATTTCTACCGTATTTTTATCTATATCTTTTAAAAGTTCATTACTTATTTTTGAAAGACGAGCTTCTGTATAACGCATTGCAGCTGGACTATCACCATCCATTGATCCATTATTACCATGCATATCAATATAAGGCGTATTTGTTTTCCACCATTGACTCATTCTAACTAAAGCCTCATAAATAGATGAATCACCATGTGGATGATAGTGCCCCATTACATTACCTACTGCGGTTGCTGATTTTTTATGTGGTTTTTCATATGTATTTTTATCTCTAAACATTGCATATAAAATTCTTCTTTGTACTGGCTTTAATCCATCTCTAACATCTGGTAATGCTCTATCTTGAATTATTTCTTTTGCATAGCTACCATATCTATCTCCCATTATTTCTTCCAAAGCATAATTATATATTTTATTTAATACCTCGTTCATATAATCACCTAAGTAATTATAACAAAAAAATAAAAAAAGAGCAAACTACTCTTTTATAAATAATTTAATCTACTTTTTTATTACAATCATCACATATATTATTTTTTTAATTTTGGCAATATTTATATTTATTTTATTTTTTTCTTCTTATTAATAAGTATTATTGTTAATATACCAGCAAGAGATAAAGTAATTGCTCCTATAATACATGTAATTATATATTTATTTGTTTCTTTTTTTATATTTACATTTTTATCTATATTTTTTTCTTTTGTTTTATCTTCTACTTCTTTTGTTTCTGAATTTTTATCTACTGTATCATCTGGTATTATATAATCTTCTTCACTATCATCAATTGATTCATAATCGTCATTTAGGATATGTATCCATCCTCTTGTTCCATTATAATCAACATACAAATCATTATCTTCACTATATGGATTAACAGAATAACCAGCTATTGTTTTAACTTCTGTATTAGCTTTTATTAATCCTATTTTTTTAGTTTTATTATATGTATCATATAAATCAGTTTGTTTTAACAATTTTATTTTTGTTGTTTTACCAGAAAATAATGAAATATCTGTATTTGTCCAACCTTTATATCCTTTATAATCAAAATAATAATATGTTCCACCATGTGGTGTAATAAATAAAGAATATGTTGATTCAATTATTTCATTAGCTTTTGTAGAAACAGATTTGCAAGTTTTTAAATCGTCTTCACATAAATTTATACTAGTTCCAACTACTATAAATTTTTGTTTTTCTGGTTGTGCAAGCATATTTTGATATCCTATTTCTTTAGAACTATTATTGGAATTAAAGGTATATGTTGATATCCATCCTTTATATCCATTATATTCTACATAATTCCATGTTCCACCTTCTACATCTCCTATTTCTGTTTTAAAAGTTGTTCCATATGGAATTATTCCACCAGCTACCTTATCAAAATAATCATTATTTGGCCCTTTATACATAATTATTCCATTTTTTTCAAGAACCTTATATGTATATTGTTTATCTAATTTAAATCCTTCTTCTTTTTTAACTTCTTTTTTTATTATAGTTACATCTTCATCTAATACATATCCACTTTCATCTTTAATACTATAATATATTTTGCCATTTATTTCTGTTGAATATCCTATTTTAATTTTTGTATTATATGGTAAAGTTTTTATTATTTCTGTATTTTCTTCTTTTATTACTTTTGCTCCATCTTTGTTACTTACAAATACATCAAATGCCATTACTTCTGGTGCAGCCATATCTGCTTTTACGTTACTTATAAACATAAATGATATAGCAATTAGATAAATTATTATTTTTTTCATACTAACACTCCTTTTAAATAAATAATTTTTCCTATTAAATATGAACCTAAATTCAATAAAAATGATAATTTATATGGTTTATTCATCATACATTTTTTGTATATAAAACCTTCTAATATAACAACTACTATTTCTATAAATACCATAAATATTCTTCTATAATTTAAACCATATTTTATATTAATTACAAAACCAATTGATACTACAAGTGGATTTGTAATTATATTAACTAACACTATATTTATTAAATCTTTCTTTTTTCTAATTTTAAAAATATATCCTAATGTTGTTTCTATTATAATAGTTGATATTAATGCGACTAACATATAATATGGTAATTTATTTATCATTTTTTAACTCTCTTGCCACAAAATATATTGTTAGAATAATAATAAATAAAACTATTATAGATATTATAATTATATCATTAATATGATTTTTAAGTATAAATTTATCAAGTATAACTTTAAACATTTTTATCACCTTTACTTATGTAATTTAGAATTAAATAGCATATCAGAGATGATGCAATAATAAATATAACAGTTAAGTTAAAATTTTTAATTTTTATAAAAAATATTGGTAATGTTCCTAAAAATAAACCTATTGTTGTATGTCCGAAAGCTAGTCCTGGAGTATTTTTTAAAACAGATACTAAAAGCGCTAATGTAAGTGCCATTGTCATACTAAATAACATTACTCCTATTAATGAAATAAACATTATGTTATCGCCAAATATTAAAAATGGTATTGATAATAATGTACTAATTTTTATAGTTTTTTTAAATCCTATAGAATCAGATACTATACCTCCTAAGGCTTTTCCAATTCCCATAAATAAATATAACATTACAAGTTGTACATCTGTTTTATTCCAAGTTGTTGGAATTCCATATCCCATATAACCTCTAATTATTACTACTATTACAGCTAATATTATAACTAATATTTTACTAATATTTTTATTTTCATAATTAAAATTATCACATGTTTCTTCTTTATATGTATCAGCAAGTAAAATAAAAGGAATCATCGTTATAATTAATATTAAACACAAAATATAACTATATCCATATTTTGCTAAAAGTTTTCCTGTTACAACTCCAAATGATCCACCAGCAACAAAAATTGCACTATGAGATAATTTTCCATTAGACGTTTTAAGTGTTTTTTCTGCTCCACTAATATGTAAGAAACAATTTCCTATACATAAAAAAATTAGTGGAAATACTTGATTTATTATATTTAAATTGAATACTAAAAAAGATATAAATAATAATATTACTCCTATTATACCAGCATTAACTTTTGTTTTATCACATATATAACCAATTAGTGATTGCGGCACAAAAGCAAGGACATCATATAATAATGGAAGTATCCATAAGATGTAACTATCTCCTATTATTTTCGACATAAAATAAAAACATACTACTTCTGTTACAAAATGTATATAAAAATATAAATAGCCTACACTTATATTTTTTTGTTTTAATGCATTTAACATATTCATACTATTACCTCTATTTTAATATACATTAAATTTTATTTTTTTTCAACAAAAAAATGGAAATTTCCATTTTATGCACTTATCTTTTTAGTCATTACTTTACTTTCTTCTTTTTCTTTAAAGTATTCTAGGTAATTATATAATTTTGCTCTATAAATATTTTGTTGTTTTGGACTAATACATAATTTTCCAAGTATACTTGATAAATAATAAATTATTTCTGATACTTCTATGTAATTATGTTCTTGAATTTTATTTTTTCCTATAATTTTCATTATTTGTTTATATTCGTCCATTTCTTTTAATTTTTCATTACTTATTAATAAATTAAATATCATGTAATTTATATTTGAAAAATTATTTAATAAAGCATCTTTATTTTTTATTAAAAAATTTGCTTTTTCTTCTCTTATCATTCTTTCTTCCATAATTCATCTCTTTTCTATACATATTCATTATATTATGTTATGCAAAAATTATTCCTTGGTCACATAGTTCAAAATAATATCACATATAACTTATTTTGTCAAATTTTAATTATATATGACCATAGCTGAAAAACAATATACTTGTTCTTCAGAAAATATTGATACTCCAACTTGATATTTTATATCTATTACTTCTATATCACTATCCAAAAAATCATTAATTGCTTTTTCTAAATCTTTTTCATGATTTTCATCAAATATTTTTACTTTCATATAATCACCAGTTACTAGTATACAAAAGTTTCTTGTCGAATTGTGTCGAATTATGTTAGCATATTTTATTTTTATATTTAATATATTATAAAGAAAGGATGATTTTATGAATAATAATTATTTTGGTAACCCAATTTTTCCAAATCAAAGTTTTAACAATACACCACCTGGAAATCAAAATTATACTATAAATAATACTAATAGTAATTATGAACCAATGGCATTACCTAGTGAACAATCTTATATTGAAAATATTTTAAGACTTAATAAAGGTAAACAAGTTAGAGTTCATATGACTTTCCCTGATTCTAATGAATTTAGAGATAGAGAATTTAAAGGAATTATTGAACAATCAGGTCGTGATCATATAATACTAAGTGATCCTAAAAATGGTACATGGGAACTTTTGCTTATGATTTATGTTGATTTTATATCATTTGATGAACCTATAAATTATAGTGAAGAATTTATTCCAAATACCTAGAAATTTTTAATATTTTTTGTTATAATTATCTTGGTGATAGTATGCATGGTTTTTATATTACAATAATTATATTAATAATAATATGTTTTATACTTATTTGGTTTGTATCTGTTTATAATCATTTTCAATCTTTTATAATAAGAATAAATGAAGCAGAAAATTTTATTGATACTACTTTAAGAAAAAGATATGATCTTTTAAATAAATCTATTAATATTATAAAAGCTCATACAAAAGAAAAAGCTAATATTTTAGAAACAATCGATAAAATGAAATCAAAAAAATTATCTAATTTTGAACTAGACAGACAATTATATGAAGCAATAAATGAATTTAATAAATATAAAGAAAATGAAGATTTGAGTAATAACGAAGAATTTTTAAAAATTGATTTAGGTCTTTTTGAATCTGAATCTGAAATTGTTGCAGCTAGAAAATATTATAATGATATTATTACTGATTATAACAAGCTTGTATTATCTTTTCCTCAAAACATAGTTGCTAAAATATGTAAGTATAAAAAAAGAACATATTATGATGGAAAAGATTTAGATAGTGAAAAACAAGAATCTCTTAAAATCTAAAAAAAGGCTATTACTTGCCTTTTTTCTTTTTGTGTTTACGACTTTTTACTAATATATATAATATTATTAATATTAATATTACAACACATATTCCTAATATATATTTGTCATTAATATTAAATTTTTGTGTTTCTTTTTTATTTGTTTCTTCTTTTTTTATACTTTGAATAATTATTTCATCATCTTTTGAATAACTATATGCTTCTCTTGCATATTTAGCCAAATATTCAGGATCTTTTAACTTCTCCATATCAGTGGATAAGTTTTTTTCTTCTTTTTCTAATGATGTTAATTTTTCATTTAAATTTTTTTCTTCTTGCTTTAAGGAATATATTTTATATGTGTAATATCCAACACTAAATAAAAAATAAAATATTATTAAAACAGATAATGAGCCAAAAAATATTAACCTTCTTTTTGATGCTTTACTTATTTTTTTCTTAGCCATATAATCACCTTACTATTAAAGTGATTATATCATTTTTTATATTTTAATGCAATCCTATTATATAATATAAATCCTAACATAATTGAAATTATACAGTATATATGTACTATACCATTATTTATTTTAAGTAATATTAAAAAATATAAAAAACAATTAAATAATATAAAAATAAATGTTCCTATTATTTTTATATATTTATTACTGTTATATATAATTTTATGATTTATACTTAATAAAAAAGAAAAAAATACTCCATAAAACAGTGACACTATTAACGAAATTATTTGGAGTTTTAATGTCATTTAAATAATTTACTTATTATTGAATCTTCTTTTTCTTTTTTATTAGCATTTTCCATATATGTTAAACTGTTTATTCTTCCTTTAATAGATACATTTCCTTGATATGTGTCTAATTTTATTATTTCAAGTTCACTACCTTTTATTATAATATATCCCATATTTGTTTCGAGTAAAAACTCTTCATCATCAAAACTATCAATTTTTTTTACTCCTGTTACTACTATATTTTTTCTTTCTGTTATAGATATACTATGAGTTCCTACATTTATTATATCCTTGTCCATATTATCACCTAAAAAAATATATGCATCTTAAATTTTATTAGAACAAAAAAAACGCATTATGCGTTTAATTCTTCATTATATTTTTCTAATACAGCATCTTCAAACATTTTTCTGCATTCAGGTGTAATTGGATGAGCTATATCTCTATATTCACCACTTTGTGTTTTACGACTTGGCATTGCTATGAAAAGTCCTTTTTCACCTTCTATAATTCTAATATCATGAATTGCAAAACAGTCATTAATTAATACTGATGCTATTCCCTTCATTCTTGAATCTTCTTTGTCTGTAATACGAACGTTTACTGATGTTATTTTCATAATAAATTCTCCTTCCAGTATTTTCTACAATTTAATTGTAACCTATATTGAAAAGAAAATCAAGAATTAATAGTTAATTTTAATAGTTTTTGTAATAATATCTGAATATGAAAATGATTTTAACTCATTATTATTTAGTTTCACTATAAATACATGTTTATATAATTCTTTTATAGTTACATCATATTCTTCAAATTTATTCCTACCTAAATTGTACTTTATTTTAACTGTTGTACCAATATGGTTATTTAAATCATTTTTAATTTTATCTATTGTAATATAAATTCCCCCTATCTAGGATAACCTACATGCATTGTACCTTTTGTAATAATACCACCTATTCCATATGCACCATATTTTGTATTTTCCAAAATATCTTTTATATCTATATCTTTTGCAATATCAGATAAACTCATTTTAGTTGCTACTATAGCAGGATCTAGGGCATGTATATTTACACGTTTTGGACTCGATGCGAAATTAGCTCCGGCTTTTATAAGTTCTTCATAATCTGATTGACATCCACCTGCTATAATAACTAACTTTTCATGACTTTTTTCAAATCTTCTTGCTTCTTCTATAGCTTTTTTAAAATATAAACTATTTTTATATAAATTAATATTAGAAGAATCATTTCTTTTTTTTAGATAGGCGTCATGTCCTGTTATGACAACTATATCTGGATTATATTCATTAAGTAATTCATATATTTTATCAGGAATATTACTTTCCTTTAATAAAACTCCAGCAGCCATTATATTAAAATTATTGTAATAATCAAGACATCTATTTAAATATTCTTTATCTCCATCAATATGAAGTATTTTGCCTGGAAGATAAAAGTAATCATTTCTTTCTAATTCTTTAGGTTTTATTTTTTCTAAAAATTCTTCTTCTCTATCTTCAGTATCAGATAATTTTAAATCATCTTTTAAGCTATCAGCACATAGTCTTACATTTATACCAATTAAATAACATATATCATCTTCTATTTTTGATATTTTAAATAATGTATCATTATTATATGAATTACGTGTTACAATATCTCCTACTTTAAATTCCATATTATCACCATTAAATTTTATGAAATATAAAAAAAAATATGAATTAATCATATTTTAAATATTTTTTATATATTCTACTTCTTATATAAAAATCTATTAAATTTACAATTCCAAATACATATATAGCAATTGGTGTTTTTAAAAATAGTATACATATTATTACCCTTAGAAATGAGCCAATTGTTGAACCTATTAATAATATTATTGGTTTACCTTGGGCAATACATAAAGTTTTGTATGTTTCATAAGGGTACAATCCAAATACACCAAATGAATAAAATATTATATATGGAAAACACTTATATAATGGTAAACTACCATGTGATATTAATAAATAAATTATTGCAAAGATGAAATTTAATAAAACAATAAGTTTAAAACTTTTTTTCATCATTTCCATACAAATTTTATATTGTTCTTTACTATCTTTTCCTTCTGGAACTTTTATCATTAATGCTGCTTGATATGCATTAGTTATTATTTCTAAACTTAGGCAAACAGAGTAACATATGGAATGAATTGAGTAACTATTTGTACCTAAATGACTTGCTAACACACCATATATAAGTATAAATACTCTTGATAAAAATCTTTCTAATGACATTGGAATACCATATTTATAAATATTTTTGATTGTTTCTTTACTTGGAAATTCAAATTTTAATCTCAATTTATATAACATATATATTGTAATAATAATCCAAGATACTATTGTTGCTACAAATAATAATTCTAATTTTCTTGTGAAAATAAATACTAATGAATCTAATCCTATTAATAATACATAAAATATTATTAAACCATTACGATATAATTTTAAATTCTTTTTAAGTCTTGATATTTCAAAAAGATCGTTTGCCAATCTTCCAGTTACTAAGTATAAAATATATAATACTAAAACATTTGATAATAGTTGTTTTTGGTTAATTGTTAAACTAAAAAAATTTACAATTATATCTCTAGATAAAAATATTGTTATTCCTAAAAATAAACTTATAATTATATTTAACCATAAATATTGCCATTCATTTTTCCTTATTATTCTATATATGTAGGTTCCCATTTCTGTAAAAGATCTTAAAATTATATTTATTGAAACTAAACTACCACATACAATGATTGTATCTATACTTATAGCATTATTAAATGCCAAATCAATATTATCAGCTATTCCCATAAATATAAAACTAAATAAAATTGATATAAATTCTTTCATAATAATACACCTTCTTTATTTTAGCAAAAAAAAAATATGAAGTAAATCATATTTTTAAATATTTTCTTACAGCTCTTAAACTTCCAAACATACCAACAACCATACCGATTATTAATAAGATTATTGATATATAATATATGAATGGTGTTGGTTTTATTAATCTTATAAAATCTGAAAATAATTTTCCGCCAAACTTGTCATATAAAGTTGTATATCCATAACATGTAGTTATTATTGGAATAATTGAACCTAATACTCCTAATATTAATCCTTCTATTATAAAAGGTATTTTTATATTTATGTTTGATGCTCCAACAAGTCTCATTATTTCTATTTCTCTTTTTCTTGAAAAAATAGTAATTTTTATTGTATTTATAATTAAGAAAGCTGTAACTATTATTAAGGCAACTACTGCTCCTAAACTTATCTTTCTAACAACTTCAAATGTTTGAACCAATTGTTCTACCATTCCTTCACCATATTTAACTAGTTCTATTTTTTCAATGTTTTCTATCTTTTTTGCTGTATTTCCTATTTCATTAATATCCTTTACTTTGATTTGAAATGTATCTTGTATTGGGCTTTCGCCTTCAGACCAACTAGACATAATATTTTTAAATTCTTCACTTGATGCCATCATATCATCAGCAATTTGAGTTCTTGATTTAAATTTAACACTTTCTACATTATTTAGTTCTTTTATTTCTTTTAATATTTCTTCTTTTTCATTATCTGTTGTATCTAAATTTAAGAAAGCAACCATTGTAACGTCTTTTTCTACTAATTCAGTAAATCTATTAACATTAAGTGTTAATACTATAGATATTGCTACTACTATTAAAGTTATTGTTATACAAGATATACTTGCTAGTGAAAGTGAAAAATTTCTAAATACGCTTTTAAATGAATCTCTTATATTTCTACTTAGTATTCTTAATGCTTTCATTACTATATGTTCCTTTCATAAAATCTTTTAATATTCTTCCACTATCTAATAAAATGGTTCTTTTCTTTAATTTATCAACTATTACCGTATCATGTGTAACCATAATAATTGTTGTACCTAATTTATTAATTTCTTCTAATACTTGCATAATTTCCATACTTGTATTTTCATCAAGATTTCCAGTTGGTTCATCACATATTAATAATTTTGGACCATTTACTATTGCACGTGCTATTGCAACTCTTTGTTGCTCTCCTCCGGATAACTGGTTGGGATAATTTTTTGCTTTGTGTTTTAATCCAACTAATTCAAGTGATTTTAATACTTTGTCATGTATTTCATCTTTTGGTTGACCTAATACTTCTAAAGCAAAGGCAACATTTTCATATACAGTTGATTTATTTAATAATTTAAAGTCTTGAAAAACGACTCCTATTTTTCTTCTTAATTTATATACTTTACTATTTCTTAATTTAGCTACATCAAGTCCACCTACAATTATTTTACCACTTGTTGGTTTTTCCTCTCTATATAGC
>CAKPMH010000009.1 GCA_934167935.1 uncultured Bacilli bacterium | reverse complement strand
TCGGGAGTAGATCATTATGAATATTCATTAGATGGTTCTACATGGAATGTTGAAGGTAATTCAGCATCATGGCAATATGGAGGAAATGGTGTAAATAATGCATATTTTAGAGCAATAGATAAAGCAGGAAATATTAGTAGTGTTGTTCATAGTATATTGAGAGTTGATAAAGCGGGTCCTTCATTTAGTTTTACAACGAAATATGATAATTCATCTGGATCAAATTATGATTATGTAAATGGTCCATGGACTAATAGAACGATTTGGAGAACGATGTCTGCATCAGATAGTGATTCAGGAGTAGACCATTATGAATATTCATTAGATGGTTCTACATGGAATGTTGAAGGTAATTCAGCGTCATGGCAATATGGAGGAAATGGTGTAAATAATGCATATTTTAGAGCAATAGATAAAGTTGGAAATGCTAGTAATGTTGTTCATGCCATATTAAGAGTTGATAAAGCTGCACCTACGTGTGGAGGATGGAGTGGAGAAAGTACATCATGGACAGGTGGAAATAGAACGATATCAGTAGGATGTAATGATTCTGGCGGTAGTGGTTGCAGACAGAGTGCTTATTCTGTAACTTATACTACAAATACTAAAACTTCAACTCCATCATTTACAATAAGTGATAATGCTGGAAATACAAATGTATGCTCTAAGTCTGTTAATGTCTACGTTGGTAAAACAGCAAATATTGTTTATCAAACTTATAATGGTGCATCAACTGATCATAATATTTCAACTGTTGCAGCTGGTTATGGTCCATGGATTAATTATAATGGTGGATTGTCTGGTAGAATTGCTCAAGCTAGTCCTGTATATAAAATTTATGTTAGTGCAAGTTCAGACAATATTAGTGGTAATGTAAATTATCAGGTTTATCAACAATCGTATGCCACAAACAATAATCCAAATGGTATAGGAAATGGTACATGGTTTGGTACTGATGGTAAAAGAATAGAAGCCGTTAGGTTTTGGTTAACAGGAGATATGGCAAATGCGTTTGACATAATGTATAGAGTATATGTTCAGGGGCAAGGATGGCTTTTCAATCCTGCATATAATGGAAATTGGGCTGGATCGTCTGGATTATGCAAAAAAATAGAAGGAATTCAAATTGGTATTTACCCTAAAGGAACAACTTCGTTTGGATGGACTGATGGCGGTATTAGTAGTGGTATAGGTGCAACTTATTTAACTGATAGTGTATATTCAAGTTGTAAGTAATAAAAAAGAAAGAAGGAAAAAAATATGAAAAAGACAGTAACAATTTTAGTTGCAATGTTATTAGTAACAGGATTAATAACAGGATGTGGATGTAAGAAAAAAACAAAAGAAGATAATAATAAAGCAAATATTAAAGGAGATAAAGTAATAGAAGATCAAATATTTGAAGGATTAGAATTTGTAAATGTAGGAGCAAGCAATAATATAGTAAAAACAGTAGTAATAAATAATACAGGAGCTACATATGAAGGTTCTAAATTCAAAATGAAAATAATGGATAAAGAAGGAAATGTTTTAAAAGAAGTAGAAGATGAAGTAAAAGAGTCTATGGAAACTGGAACAACAAAAAATATAGAAACAAAAGTAGATGTTGATTTATCCAAAGCAGGAAGTATAGAATATAGTATAGTAAAGTAAAATATTTGATTATTATCTTAAAGATAAGTAGAAATTTCTACTTATTTTTTTTAAATCATATTTAAAGATAAAATTAATAAAATTATATAGGTGATAGTATGAACATTCATAAATTTAGAAGTTATTTATTAGAAGACAATTTTTCGATGAATGTTTTAAAAAATAAAGTAGAAATTATGAATTATATAGAAATATCTCATTTTGATAATAATAAAATAAAAATAAAATATGATGATGGAGAAATTACTATAAAAGGAGATAATTTAATAATATCGAAATTAATGAATGATTCTATTTTAATAAGTGGTGATATTTTTAATATAGAACTAAGGTGATATTTTGAAAAATAACTTTATAAATAAATTTAAAAGTAAAATTAAATTAAATATAAAAGGAAAAAATATAGATAGATTTATTAGAAGAATAATAAAAAATAAAATAGAAATAATTAACCTAAAAAAAGTAAATGATAATGAAATAAATATAATAATATATAAAAAAGATTTAGACAAAATAGAAGAGATAAAAACAATATATGAAATAGAGCTTAAAAGAAAATATGGAATAATCAAAATAGAAGAAAATTTAAAAATAAATAAATATTTAATAATTTTTTTAATAATGGGATTAATTATAATATATATCCTTTCAAATGTAATATTTAGTGTAGAAGTAATACATAGTGATTCCAATTTTAGAAAATTTATAAAAGAAGAGTTAAAAAAATATGATATAGATAAATATAAAATAAAAAAAACTTATAAAGAAAAAGAAAAAATAAAAGAAGCTTTGCTTAATAAATATAAAGATAAAATAGAGTGGTTAGAAATAGAAGAATATGGAACTAAATATAGAATAAGAGTGGAAGAGAGAAAAATAAATAAAGATAAAAGTGATAATTTAAAAAAACATGTAATAGCTAAAAAAAATGGAATAATTATAAGTGTTGATGCAGAAAGTGGTGAAGTAATAAAGCATAAAAATGATTATGTAAAAAAAGGCGATGTTATAATAAGTGGTAATATATCGTTGAATGATAAAATAATAAATCAAACAAATGCTTTAGGAACAGTTTATGCAGAAGTATGGTATACAACAAAAATTAAATTCCCATATCATTATAAGAAAATAATAAAAACAGAAAATAAAAAGACAATATTTACAATAAAATTTTTAAATAAATATTATGATTTGTTTAATTTTAAAAAATATAAAACTAAACAAATAAAAAATAATTATATAATAAAAAATAGTATGATTCCAATTAGTTTGATAAAACAAGAACAATTTGAAACAATAGAAATAGATAAAAAATACAATAAAAAAGAAGCACTTAATGAAGCAATAAAACTAGGGGAAAAAGAATTGTTAAAAAAATTAGATAAAAATTCAAAAGTATTAAATAAAAGAATATTAGATAAAAAAGAAAATGAAAATGATATAGAATTGAAAATATTTTTCGCTGTAAAGGAAAATATAACAGATTATAAAATGGTAGAGGAAGTAGAATTAAAGGAAAGTTAAAACTTTCTTTTAATATAAAAAAATGATATAATTATAAAGAGGTAATTATATGAAAGAAGCAAAATTATATAAAATAGTTAGACCAGTTTTAAATGTACTTGTAAAAATAGCATTTAGACCTAAAATAATTAATAAAGAATATATAAAAAAGTCTGGAAGATTAATAATTGCAGGAACACATACTGATTATTATGATCCAACCCTTTTAATGAGTTCAACTAAAAGATGTATTCATTTTATGGCAAAAAAAGAATTATTTGAAGGCAAAACAGGATTCTTTTTTAGACATATGGGATTAATACCAGTTGATCGTAGTATTAAAGATAAAAGCGTATTAATTAATGCTAAAAAGTATTTAGAAGATGAAAAAGTAGTTGGAATATTTCCAGAAGGAACATTTTCAACTGAACATAAGTTATTGCCATTTAAAATTGGGACAATAAAACTTGCTCATGATACAAATACACCAATTGTACCATTTGTAATTAAAGGAAGATTTTTAAAAAAAGGCTTAAAATTAATTTATGGAGAACCCTTTTATGTGGTATCAGATGATTTAGAATATGAAAATAAAAAATTTCATGATTTAATAGAAAAAATGATAAAGGAGAATTAATATGGGAATTTTAGATTTATTATCTATAGGTAAAATAAAAGAACCTTGGGATAAATATTATACTAAAGAAGAATTAAATTTTAAAATACCTAATAAAACAATGTATGAATTTGTTTTAGAAAGTAAAAATAAATATCCAAATAATAGAGCAATACAATATTTTAATAAAAAAATAACATATAAGAAATTAATTGATAAAATAGATAAAATGGCAAGAACATTTGCCTATTACGATATAAAAAAAGGTGATATAGTAACAATTTGTATGCCAAATACGCCAGAAGTATTAATATCCTTATATGCCTTAAATAAAATAGGTGCTGTAGTACATATGTTACATCCATTATCAGCTGAAGAAGAAATAAAAGATGCTGTTAATAAAACAAAATCAAAAATATTATTAATAATAGATATGAATTATACTAAAGTTAAAAATATTATAGATGATACAGACATTTTTAAAGTTGTATTTATAAAAGCAAGTGATTCTATGGATATAGTAACACATATAGGATATAATTTAACAAAAAAGAAATATCCTAAATATCCTAAAACAGAAAAATATATTTCATGGAAAAGATTTTATAAAAAGTATAAAAAACAAAAAAATATTGAAATACCTGAATTAGATAAGGAAAGTGCAGCTGTTATATTAAATAGTGGAGGAACAAGCGGTAAGCCAAAATATGTTGTAATACCTAATAAAGCTTTTAATGCATCGGCTATCCAAGAAAAAATTGCTTTAAAAAAATTAGTTCCAGGTGATTCCACAATAGCAATTATGCCAAATTTTCATGGATTTGGATTAAGTGTTTGTATGCATACACCTTTATCATTTGGATTTTATACAATTTTGATACCACAATTTGATTCAAGAAAATTTGATGTTATGCTAAATAAATATAAACCTTCTACTATACTTGGTGTTCCAACTCTTTATGAAGCATTAATTAAAAGTAATAATGTAAAAAATCTTGATTTATCATATATGAAATATGTTGTAAGTGGTGGAGATACAATAAATAAAAATCTTGAAGAAAAGATAAATAAATATCTAAAGCAACATAATTGTGATACTAAAATAACACAAGGGTATGGTTTAACAGAAGGACTTGCAGCTGTATCACTTTGTTTTGATGATAAAAATAAAAGTGGCAGTATTGGAATACCTTTACCAACTAATCATATTAAAATAATAGATCCTGCTACTAGAAAAAGAGTTAAACCAAATGTTATAGGAGAAATTTGTATTAGTGGTCCTACCATTATGAAAGGATACTTTTTAGAAGAATCAGAAACGAATGATGCTTTACAAGTTCATAGTGATTCAAAGGTATGGCTTCATACCGGTGATATGGGACACATGGATAGTGATGGTTTTTTATATTATGATCAAAGGATAAAGAGACTTATAATTACATCTGGTTATAATGTTTATCCTTCTCATATTGAAGAAGTTATAGAAAAACATCCTGATGTTTTACAATGTACTGTAGTTTCTATGCCACATCCTTATAAAGTAAATGTTCCTAAAGCTTTTATAGTTTTAAAGGAAGGCAAAACGGCAAGTATTATAAAAAAATTAGAAATAAAAGATTATTGTAAAAAAAATTTAGCACATTATATGTGCCCTTATAAAATTGTTTTTAGAAAATCACTTCCTAAAACAAAATTAGGTAAAATAGATTTTAAAACGCTCCAGGATGATGATGGAGATGATGATATTGTTTAATTTATATAAAATTGGTAGATTTATATTAGGACCAATATTTAAACTTTATTATAATCCTAAAATAATAAATAAAGAATATATAAAAGGTAATGGGTCTATTATAATAGCTGGTAATCATAAACATTTATATGATCAATGTTTAACTATAGTAGCAACTAAAAGAGTAATACATTATATGGCTAAAAAAGAATATTTTGATTCAAAATGGGCGTGGTTTTTTAAAGCAACGGGATGTATTAGTGTAGATAGAAGTAAAAAGGATAATGAAGCTGTTACAAAAGCAATAGATGTTTTAAATAATGATGGGGCAATAGGAATATTTCCAGAGGGAACAAGAAATAAAACTGATAAATTTTTATTACCATTTAAATTTGGTGCTGTATCAATGGCTCAAAAAACGAATTCCTATATTGTTCCTTTTGGAATAACTGGTGATTATAAATTTAGAAGTAAAAATTTAACTATTAGATATGGAAAACCATTTAAAGTAGATAATTTGAGTTTAGAAGAAGCTAATAATAAGTTAGAAAAAGAAGTAGAAAGATTAATGCTTGAAAATTTAAAATAGGTGATTTATGAAAAGTGTTTATATTCATATTCCTTTTTGCTCTAATATTTGTTCTTATTGTGATTTTACAAAAATTTATTATAATAAAAAATATATAAATAAGTATTTAGATTCTTTAGAAAAAGAAATAAATAAATATTATAAGAATGAAATAGTAAAAACCATATATATAGGTGGTGGAACTCCTACTAGTTTAGATATAGATGAATTAAATAAATTGTTTAAAATAATTAAAGTATTTAAATTAGATGAAAATGTTGAATTTACTATAGAATGTAATATAGAAAATTTAACAATAGAAAAACTAGATTTATTTAAAAAAAATAATGTAAATAGAATAAGTATTGGTATTCAAACATTTAATTTTAAATATTTGAAATTATTAAATAGAAATCATAAATTAGAAGATGTAAAAAAAATAATTAATTATGCTAAAAAAATAAATTTTACTAATATTAATATAGATTTAATGTATGGATTTAATGGACAAACTATAAAGGAATTAGATGAAGATTTAAATTTATTTTTAAGTTTAAATATAAATCATATATCAACATATTCTTTAATGATAGAACCACATACAAAACTTTATATAGAAAATTATAAAAATATAGATGAAGAATTGGATTATCAAATGTATGAATATATTTGCAAAAAATTAAAGGAAAATGATTTCATTCATTATGAAGTTAGTAATTTTGCTAAAAAAAGTTATGAATCTCTTCATAATTTAACATATTGGAATAATTTAGAATATTATGGTTTTGGACTTGGAGCTAGTGGTTTTATTAATAAGGTAAGATATACAAATACATCTAATATGAATAAATATCTACTTGGAAATTACATAAAAGAAAAAGAGGTAATTACTAAAAAGTTAGATATGGAATATGAAATGATTTTAGGTCTTAGAAAATTAAAAGGGGTTAACATATTAGATTTTACTAAAAAATTTAATATAGATTTAGTAAAATATTTTAATATAGAAAAATTAATAGAAGAAAATAAACTTATAATTAAAGATAATTATATATATATAAATCCTAAATATATTTATATAGAAAATGAATTTTTAATAAGTTTTATAGGAGAATAGTATGGAAAAAAATGAAGTGTTTAATAAAGAATATACATATATCAAAAATAAAAAATATGTAGACAATTTAAAAATAATGGTAGATTTAATTCCTGATTACTTTTTTCATGTACCAGCTGCATCAACAGGAAAATATCATCCAGCATTTACACTTAAAGATGGTGGGCTTGTTAGACATACTAAATTTGCTGTTAGAATAGCTTATGAATTATATCAAGATGAATCTATTACAGGAATATTTAACGAAAGTGAAAAGGATTTAATGATATTTGCATTAGTTTTACATGATTCACTTAAATCAGGTCTTGTAAAAGAAGAATATACAAGGGTAGATCATCCTTTATTAGCAAGTAATTATATAAAAGAAAATAAAGATAAATTAACACTTACAGATAATGAAATAAAATTTGTTTGTAATGTTATTGAATCACATATGGGACCTTGGAATAAAGATTTTAAAGGAAATGAGGTTCTTCCAAAACCAGTAAATAAATATCAAAAATTTGTACATATGTGTGATTTTTTAGCAAGTCGTAAATTTTTAGATACAAAATTTGATAATAATGAAATTGTTAATTAATAAAAATATAATGTTTTAAACTAATAAGGAGAATAATAATGAGAGGTAAATTAATTGTGGTTGAAGGAACTGATTGTTCTGGTAAGGAAACACAAACAAAAGAATTGATAAAAAAATTAGAAGAAAATAATATAAAGGCTATTAGATATAGTTTTCCTATGTATGATACACCTACTGGTAAGATAGTAGGAGGACCATATTTAGGTAAAAAATATATAAGTGAAGGATGGTTTAGTGAAGGGGCTACTCATGTTAACTATAAGGTAGCATCTCTTTTATATGCTGCTGATAGACTTTACAATATTGATAAAATAATTAAAGATTTAGATAATGGTTATTATGTAATATTAGATAGATATGTATATTCAAATATGGCACATCAAGGTGGTAAGGTTTATAGTTCTTCTGATAGATATAATATATATAAATGGTTAGAAGAGTTAGAATTTAATTTGCTTAAATTACCAGTTCCTGATATAAAAATATTTTTACATATGCCAGTAGAGTATTCAAAAATATTAAAGCAAAATAGATTAGAAATGCCTGATCAACATGAACAAGATGAAAATTATTTAAAAAATGCTGAACAAGCTTATTTAGAAATAGCTGAAATATATGATTTTAAAATATTTGAATGTGTTAAAGATGGTAAGATAAATTCTATTCAATCTATGAATGATGAGATTTATGATTATGTTTCTAGTATAATTAAATAATTCAGTTTACAAAAACTGTTTTTTGTGATATCATTAATATGATAGAAAAGAGGTAAAAGCATGATAACAAATAGTAAATTCGGGGGGGGGGTATTTTAAATAATACCAATAAAAAAGGATTCACTTTAATAGAGCTTTTAGCAGTAATAGTAATACTAGCTATAATAGCTTTAATCGCAACACCAATCATATTAAATATGATAAATGATGCAAAAAAAAGTGCTGCAATAGATTCAGCATATGGGTATATATCTGCAATTGAATATAATAATAGTATGTCAAATCTAAATGTTAATAACAATTATACGGAAATATCTGATGGTGAACAAGATGTTTTAAATATTAATAATATAATTAATCTAAAAGGAACAAAACCAACAAATGGAATAGTTGAATTAGAAAAAGGTTTGGTAATAAGTGCGGATTTGTGCATAAATAATTATTTGATTTCATACGATGGCAAAGATATGACTCTGTTAAAAGAATCATGTAATTCAATGAATGATAATATATATAAAATAGCCTTAAAAATAATAAATATTAATGAAAATATAACCATGGTAAGTTCTAGAAATGGAAAGGATATAATTGTCAATGTTACACCAAAAAATGATAAAATAGAATATAATTATAAATGTGATGGTGATACTAAAATTTCATATGAAAATAATAAATTATATATAAAAAATATAACGGCAAATGATAGTTGTATAATTGATTTTGAAAAATATGAATATTTATTTAATGAAAAAATAAACAAAATTATTTTAGGAACTGGTAGTGATTATGGAAACCATAGTTTAAAAAAATCAGATGGATTATTGAATTACTATTCAGCTGATACGAAAAGCAATGGGGTTTCAGCAACTACAATTATAAGTGATTCTAAAGTTGATTTTTCTAAGTATGATAAAATTATTGTAGATTTTGATTCGATTACAATTAATAATAAATTTTGGATGGGAATATACTTAAATAGTTCTAAATATGTTGGTGTTGCAAGTTCTAAATCAAATTTTTCTTTAGAGCTTGATGTATCTGATTTTAATGATGTGGCTGAGTTTAAATTTTTGGGTACAGGTAGGGATAATCCTACTAATAATAATTGGAATTCTATTAATCCATATACTGGAAGTGGAACTGCAATAATAAAAAACATAAAATTACAATATAAATAAAAAACTACTTATGTAGTTTTTCTTTTATTAAATTATTAAAACTATTTAATAATTCTTTATTTATTATATAGCTATATATAATTGCTATTAATAAAGATAATATATTTAAATAAGTATTTTTAAAATAGTATAGTATAGTAACTAAAATCATCATAATTATAGATAAATAATAGTTGTTAACTTTTTTAAGATTAAAATAATCTTTTGTTTTATATTTTCTATAAAAATTAACTATATAATTAGAAGCTAAAGTAGAAATAACAGCAGCATATATACCAATAAATTTAATTAATAATATATTAATAACTATATTTAGTATAGCTCCTATAATTGTTGATTTACCAATTAATTTAGTTTCTTTAAATGCAACAAATAAACTTCCATAAAAACCTGACATATTACCATAAAACAAAGCTATAACAAGTATTGGAATATACATATAGGCTTCATTAAATGATTTGTTTATAAATATATTAAATATAAAAGGAATAATAGTTATTAATAAAAGAGATATTGAAATAAAAGAATTTGTTACTATATTATGAACATTGTTGTAATAATCTTCATAATCTTTTTTCTTTATAACTTTACTTGCATTTTCCTTAAAAGCAGTAAAGAAAAATCCAGAAAATGTATTCATAATATTAGGAAATTTATTAGCCATAGCATATATACCATTAGATGAACTTCCTAAAAATATGGTAATAATAATTCTATCTGAAATATTTATAATAGACCATCCAATGCTATTTGGAACTAGAGGATAAGAATATTTAACCATTTCTATTAATTTATTTTTATTTACTAATTTAAATTTAATATAAGAATATATTTTAAGTTTAAAAAATATAAAGAAACTTGTTATTGTATTTGCTATTATAGTTGAATATAAAAGCCCATTAACACCAAATTTGAAATATGCAATAAATAAAATATTTAATATAATAGTAATCGCACTTAATACAAAATTAGATAAAGAATAAAGTTTTAATTTACTTAATCCTCTTGTAATTGAATTTGTTAAAGTAATAAAAATACAAGATATAATATATAAAATAAATACTAAGGTATATTTGTATTTAAAAATGCTTAATATTATAAATAAAATAGAACACCATACTATCATACTTAAAATAGAATATATAACAGCATTACTCATTACTTTTTTCTTTCCAGAATCAGTTTCTTCATCTATTAAAAACCTAAACATCGATTCTTCCATTAAAAGAGTAATAAAAGGAACTATAAAAATACATGCTGTTACTAAAAAATCATAAATACCATATTCACTTGTTGTTAAAACTGATGTATAAAGAGGTAATAGTAAATAGGATATTACCTGTGTACTAAATTTACCTAAAGCAATAATTATGGTATTTTTCATAAGTTCTTTCTTCATTGTATCACCAATTATATTTTATCATAAAAAAAAAGAGTAGTTAATACTCTTTTAGAAATTTAGTATAGTTGCTGGGTTAAAACTTCTACTATTAAATGTTCCCCAACCAATATATCCACCAAAATATGAATGCGGATCATAATATCCTGTAGCAACTTGTAAGTGAAGGTGAGGACCTGTTGTACAATAATCATAACTATTTGTTGATTTACCAATTCTAGCTCCTCCTGAGAATCCTATGATATCATTATGAGATACTTCTTGTCCAACTCTTACATTATAACTTTTTAAATGAAAATATGCTGATGTATATTTTTTACCTTTAACGTTATGTACTATATAAATCATATTACCACCACAACGATATTTAGGTGTAATTTCTGTTACTGTTCCATCTGCAATAGGGTGAACTGGTTGACCTTCAGATACTGATAAATCTAGACCTCTATCATGATGACCATATGGAAACATATTTGTCCAATATCCGATTGGATAATAGAAACCAGCTGAACTTGCAACATTTGTTGAAACTTTATTACCATTTTTTTTGCTATAATATCTATTAACACATGTAGTAATTTGTTCATTTTCAGAACATTTATATGTTTCTTCATATGTTTTAACTGTTTGTTCTAGTTTTTTTATGTCTTCTGTTAAATCCATACCAGCAATTTTAATACCTGTTAAATCATCTTGTAATTTTTTTGAATTTTCTATCAATTCTTTTTCTAAATTTTTAATTTCTTCTTTTTTCTTATCTATTTCTTTTAATCTATCATTGTTTTTCTTTATTATTGCATTATATTTATCTATCATTTTTTTAGAATAATCTGTTAATTGTTCAACAACTGCTAATCTATAAATAAATTCTGTATAATCTTTTCCATCAAGTAAGTATTCTAGGTAAAAAGGATTACTTGTATTTTTTTGATATAAATTTATTATATTTTTCATTTCTTCATCCATTTTTTTACTTTCAGCTTTACTTACTTCAATCTCACTATTTAAACTTTTTATTTCCTTATTTAGTTTTTCAGTTTGTGCATTAATTGAATCTATTCTTTTTTCAATCGCAACTATTTGATCTTCAGTTAACTTTTTTTTAGATTCATTATTTGAATATTGTGTTTTAAGTGAGCTTAATTCGCTTTTAAATTCTCCAAGTGTTTTAGCTTCTATTTTACTAGGAGAAATAAAGTTAACTAAAACAATTAATAATATTAGAATGATTGGTATAATTTTTTTCTTCATATATCTTATCCTTCCTACTATAAATAATTATAACATATATATAATTAATCTTCAATTTATAAATAAAAATTTATTAAAAACATGTAAACAATAATTTCTATTAAATAAGGTATTGTTAATACTTATATTTATTGGTTTAAATTTAGAATAAAAATAATATTTATATTTATAGTTAAAATTGACTATATTAACTATAATATGATATAATTTCTATGTTAATTTAGTGTAAGAAGGTGGCATTATGTATAGAAATACATATGTAAGAGTAAACTTAAATAATATTAATAGTAATGTTAAAAATATAATTAATTATTATAGTGGATATAAATATTATATAGGAGTTGTAAAAGCTAATGCTTATGGATATGGATTTGATGTAGTAAAAACTATGAAAGAAGCTGGAATAAACTATTTCGCTGTATCAAATTTAAATGAAGCTTTAAGTGTTAGAAAACTTGTAGATACTCCAATACTATGTTTAGAGCCAATTCCTTTAAAGTATATAGATAAGGCAATAGAAGGCAATATAACAATTACATTAAGTAATTATCATGATTTTTTAAAGTTAAAAGAGATGAATATAGATAATTTAAAAATTCATTTAAAAATAGATAGTGGAATGAATAGACTTGGATTTACAGAAAAAAATATAATTAAAGAAGTATATGATAATTTAAAAAATAATATAGAAGGAATTTATACACATATGGCAACTAGTGGTATAAATGATAAAAAATTTGATAATCAAATAGATAAATTTATAGAATTAACAAGTTTAATAGATTTATCTAAAATAAAGATAGTTCATATTGGCAGAAGTGCGACTATAATAAATCATAAAAAATTTGATTTTGTAAATGCTACTCGTATAGGTATTTTGATGTATGGAGTAAAACAAAACAACATAACATTTACTGGCTTAAAAGGAAGACTTAGAAAAATAAAAAGAGATATGAGGTTAAAAAAATATAATATTTCAAAGACAATATTAAATTGCCCTATACAAATAAAAGAATCATTTAAATTAATAAGTGAAGTAATAGAAATAAAAGATGTAAAAAAAGGTTCTTATATAGGATATGGCCTTAAAAATAAAATAGAAGAAAACATTAAAATTGCTATTATACCTGTTGGTTATGCTGATGGTTTTGATATAAGAAATACAGGAAATTATGTTTTGATAAATAATAAAAAATGTAAAATAGTTGGAACAGTTAATTCTGGAATGATTTCTGTTTTAATAGATGATAGTGTTAAAATTAATGATGAAGTAATTGTAATAAATAGTGTTAAAGATATATCTTCTTATACAAATCAAACAGTATATACAGTAACATCAAATATAGATTCAAGTTTAAATAGAATTTATATGAAAGGAGAATAAATATGGATTTTGAAGTAATAATTGTAGGATCAGATATTAATGCTTATTATATGGCAAGAAATACATATGAAAAATATCATAAAAAAGCTCATTTAATTGGAAAAACCAAAATGAATTTTACGGATTACTCAAATATATTAGAAATAGAATATACAGATAATTTATGGAATAATGATGTATTTTTAAATAAACTTTTAGAAGTAAAAGATAGATATAAAAATAAAAAACTTCTTTTAATAGGTACCAATGATACATATGTAAGATTAATTGTTCAAAATAAGGATATTTTAAGTAAATATTACTTATTTAATTATCCTAATATTGATATTATAAATAATTTACTTAAAAAAGAAAATTTTTATACTAAATATGGAGATATACTTGATGTTCCAAAGACTTATATATATAAATGTAATACAAAACTTGATATGAAAAAATTAAAAGAACTTGGAGAAACTATTATTATAAAACCTAGTGATGGTATATTATATTATGAACATAAATTTAGTGGTCAAGCTAAGGTTTATAAATTAAAATCATTAGAAGAAGTAAAAGAAACAATAAATAAAATAGAAAAATCTGGTTATGATGGAGAACTTATATTACAAGAATTTGTAAGTGGTGATGATACTAATTTATTTGATAGTATTTTATATGTTTCAAGTAAAGGAAATGTTTGGGTACAATCTTTCGCACAAATAGGCCTTCAAGAACATTCAAGTACAGGAGTAGGTAATTTAACACTTTTAATAAATGGTTTTAATACATATAAAGACAATGAAATTACAAAAAAATTAGTAGAATTTTTAAGAGAAATTAAATATACTGGAATAGCAGAATTTGATTTAAAGTATGATAGTAAAGATAAAAAATTTAAAATATTTGAAATAAATCCTAGACAAGCAAGAAGCAGTTATTACTTAACTTATTTAGGCTATAATTTAGTGGAATGCTTAGTAGATGATTTAATTTATAATAAGGATAAAGATTTTAAATTTTTAAGTGATGAAGTTTGTTTAAGCTTTGTACCAAAAAGTGTTATAAAAAAATATGTAAATAATTTAGAATATAAAAAAGAAGTATTTAAACTATATAAAAATAAAAAAGTTATTAATCCTTTAAAATGTAAAATAGATAAAAATATAAAAAGAAAACTATGGCTAATTTTAAGAGATATAAATTACAATAAAAAATATAAAAGAAACGAGTGGTAATATGTGTGGATTTGTAGGATATATTAACAATAAAAAAAAGAATAAAAAAGTAATTGAAGAAATGAGTGAAGCAATTATTCATAGGGGCCCAGATGATAAAGGATACTATAGAGATAAAAATATAGAACTTGCTTTTAGAAGATTAAGTTTTCTTGATTTAAAAAATGGTGGACAACCTATGTATAATGAAGATAAATCACTTGTTATAACATTTAATGGAGAAATTTATAATTTTAAAGAAATAAAAGAAGAATTAATAAAAAAGGGACATATTTTTACAAATAATAGTGATACGGAAGTAATAATACATGGATATGAAGAATATAAGGAAAAAATAGTTGATAAATTAAGAGGAATGTTTGCATTCGTAATATGGGATACTAAAAATAAAGAATTATTTGGAGCAAGAGATCCATTTGGAATTAAACCATTTTATTATACAAAACAAAATGATACATTTATATTTGGATCAGAAATAAAAAGTTTTTTGAAAAATCCTGATTTTAATAAAGAATTAAATAAAGAAGCTTTAAAACCTTATTTAACATTTCAATATTCAGTATTAGAAGAAACTTTCTTTAAAAATGTTTATAGATTAAAACCAGGACATTATATTAAATATAAAGATGGAAATATAAAAACAGTCAAGTATTTTAATTACGAATATAATGAACAAAAAATAGAGTTTGAAAAATTAGTTGATAGTATAAATAAAAATGTTAAACATTCGGTTGATATTCATAGAGTAAGTGATGTTAAAGTAGGAGCTTTTTTATCAGGAGGAATTGATTCTAGTTATGTTGTATCAATACTTAAACCAGATGAAACATTCTCTGTAGGATTTAACTTTGAAAAGTTTAATGAAACAAATTATGCTAAAGAATTATCTGATATGTTAGGAATCAAAAATAAAAGCAAACTTATAAATGCTAAAGAATTTTTCGATTCTTTGGAAAATGTTCAATATTATTCAGATGAACCACATGCTAATCTTTCGGCTGTACCACTTTATTTCTTATCAAAACTTGCAAGAGAAGATGTTAAAGCCGTTTTATCAGGAGAAGGTGCTGATGAATTATATGGTGGTTATGAATCATATTATGAGACTAAGGCTTTTAAAAAATATAAAAAAATACCATTTTTTATAAGAAGAGGTATTAAAAATATTGTATCAATATTTCCTTATTTTAAAGGTCAAGGATTCTTAATAAAAGGTGGGCAAAGATTAGAAGAGTACTATATTGGTGAAGCTTTTATAATGAATGATAAAGAAGCAAATAATGTATTAACTGATAAATATAAATCTAAATTAAGTTTTATGGATATTACAAAACCTTATTATGATGAAGTAAAAGATAAACCTGAATTGATAAAAAAACAATATATTGATATGAATTTATGGCTTCCAAATGATATATTACTTAAAGCCGATAAAATGACTATGGCAAATTCTCTTGAACTTAGAGTACCATTTTTAGATAAAGAATTATTTAAGGAGAGTTTAACCATTCCAAGTGAATATAAAGTAACAGATTTTACAACTAAATATGCATTAAGACGTGCCAGCTTTAAGGAAGTTCCAGAAGAATGGGCTAAAAGAAAGAAGAAAGGTTTTCCTGTACCATTTTCTATTTGGATAAAAGAAGAAGAATATTATAATAAAGTAAAAGAAATGTTTAATGAAGATTTTACAAGTGAATTTTTTGATAAAGATATTTTAAATAAATTATTAGATAATCATTATAATAATAAAGAAAACAATGGAAGAAAAATATATACAATTTATTCATTCCTAATATGGTATAAAAAATATTTTATAGAAAATTAATTATTGATAAATTATATTTTTAATGATACAATATACATGTATTGTAGATGAATATGGATGGTGAGGTAATATGGATAAAACTAGAATATATGATATGAATGAATTTAAGGATGCAATGACACTTTCTGTTTTAAAAGAAGTTGCTTTAATTCTAGAAGAAAGAGGTTATAATCCAATAAATCAAATTGTTGGATATCTAATGAGTGGAGATCCTGGATATATTACATCATACAAAGATGCAAGAGCAAAAATTACAAGCATCAGTCCTTCTAAAATATTAGAGGTTATAGTAAAAGAAGCTATTAAATGAGATATTTAGGATTTGATCTTGGAACAAAAAGTCTTGGAATATCTATTAGTGATAAAACAAGAACAATTTCATCTACTTATAAAACATTACGATTTGATGAAAAAGATTATATTTCAATAATCCCAGAAATCAAAAAAATTATTGAAGTAGAAAATATTTCTAAAATCATACTTGGTTTACCCAAAAATATGAATAATTCATTAGGTTTTAGATCTATAGAAACAATAGAATTTAAAGAGTTATTAGAAAAAGAGCTAAATATAGAAGTAGTACTTCAAGATGAAAGATTAACAACAATAGAAGCAAATAATTATATGTTAGAAGCTGATCTTTCAAGAAAGAAAAGAAAAAGTAAGAAAGATGAGTTAGCTGCTAATATAATACTACAATCATATTTGGATAGAGAAAGGAATTAATTATGGAAGAAAGAATGACATTTAAAGTTTTTGATGATAATGGAAAGGAAATAGAATGTGAAGTTTTATTTACATTTGAATCAGAAGAAACAAAGAAAAATTATATGGTATATACTGATAATACTAAAGATGAAGAAGGAAATATAAAAGTTTATGCTGCAATATATGAACCTGATCAAGATGAAACAAAATTAGAACCAATTACATCTGATCATGAATGGGCAATTATTGAAAAAATACTTGAAGAATTACAAGAAGAAGCAAAAAAATCAGTGGAAGGAGACGAGTAATAATACTCGTTTTGTTCTATGAAAAAGAGAAAATTAAAAATTATTCCTTGTTTAATAACAAGCATAATATTTATATTTTTAATAGTAATTCTAGGTAGTATATTATATTATAATTATTGTATAGAAAGTGTTTCAAAAGTTTCAACAGAAGTTACTTTTACTGTTAATTCAAATGAAACTTTTATGACACTAGCTGATGATTTAAAAGCATCTGATTTGATTAAATCTGAATTAGCATATAAAATATATGTTAAGTTAAATAAACCAACTAATTTACAAAAAGGTGTTTATACATTGAATAAAAATATGGATGTAAAAGAAATAGTTGATATTTTAGGAAGTGGATCTAAATATTCTGATAATGTTAGAATCACATTTAAAGAAGGCATTAATATGCGCCATGTAATTAAACTTATTACAGAAAAAACAAGCATAAAAGAAAAACAAATTTTATCAAAATTAAGTGATTCAAATTATTTAGATGAATTGATTAAAAAATATTGGTTTTTAACTGCAAACATAAAAAATAAAAATATTTATTATTCACTTGAAGGATATTTATATCCTGATACATATGAATTTAATAAAAATGCAAAAATTGAAGAAATATTTGAAGTAATGCTTGATAATACTTTAAAAAAATTAAATAAATATCAAGCAAGTTTACTAAATAATAAGTATACAGTTCATGAACTTATTACATTAGCTTCTATAGTTGAACTTGAATCAGTTGGCAATGATAGAAGTGGAGTTGCATCTGTTTTCTATAATAGACTTAATAGTAATTGGCCACTTGGTAGTGATGTTACAACATATTATGGTTTAAAACTTGATATGAATGAAAGAGATTTATATAAAAATGAAATAAATAAATATAATGCTTATAATACAAGAAGTAGTAAAATGGCTGGAAAGCTTCCAATTGGACCAATTTGTAATCCATCAGTTTTATCCATTGAAGCTGTCTTAAATCCAGATAAAACAAATTATTTTTACTTTGTAGCTGATAAGAATAAAAAAACATATTATAGTAAAACTTATAACGAACATTTAAATATAATTGCTGATTTAAAAAATAAGGGCTTATGGTACGATTACAACAATTAGAGGATTATGCGAGTAAAAATTCTATTCCTATAATGGAACATGATGGAATTGAATTTTTGCTTAAAGTTATAAAAGAAAATAATATTAAAAATATTTTGGAAATAGGTTCAGCAATTGGTTATTCAGCAATTAGAATGTGTTTAGTTAATGATGACATTAAAGTTACTACAATTGAACGTGATTTAAAAAGATACAATGAAGCAGTAAAAAATATAAAATTATTTAATTTAGAAGATAGAATAAATATAATATATGATGATGCTTTTAATGTTAATTTAGATGATAAATATGATTTAATTTTTATAGATGCTGCTAAAAGTCAATATATTAAATTTTTTCAAAAATTTAGTTTAAATTTAGATAAAAATGGATTAATTGTATCAGACAATTTAAATTTTCATGGACTTACACATACTAGTGAATTTATTAAAAGTAGAAATGTAAGAGGTATTGTTAGAAAATTAAATAATTATATTGATTTTTTAAAAGAAAATAAAGATTTTACTACAACATTTTATGAAATAGGTGATGGTGTTTCAATAAGTAAAAGAAGTAATTAAAATTACTTTTTTTACTTTTTTTAAATCTTTTTTCATAAAACTACTTGTCAAAACATAAAAAATAATGTATACTTTAATAGTCAATTATTTATGGGCCTATAGCTCAGCTGGTTAGAGCGCACGCCTGATAAGCGTGAGGTCGATGGTTCAAGTCCATTTAGGCCCACCATGTTGTTTGAAAACTCAGGTGTGTCCTGTGTTTAAATAATAGATTACTAACTATAAATGGTTAGTTTTTTTATTATATAAAGGGTGATAGCAATGCGCCTAATAACTTTGATTACGAAATTTCATTATTTAAACTTCACATATGAATCAATTATTTTTGGTTGATTTTTTAAAAATAAAAAATTGAATTAATGTTGAAATATGTAAACTTTATGATATAATATTAAAAAATTTATAAGGAGGTTTTGGTTTTTATGGAAAAAGCTAATAAAAAAATATATACAAATGATATGATTGCATTATGTCATATTGTAGATGAGTTTGATGAATTTGAAAATAGATTGATACCAGCTATATCTTCAAAATATAATAGAAATTTTGTATTTCAAATATGTGATATATCTCAAGGTAAATTTAAATTGGGTGCTAGAAAAGCAAAAAGATTTTATGATGAAAATAAATCCGTAATTGATGCTATAAGTAAGTATTCAAGTTTACAAATGTTTATAAATAAAAATTATGGATGTTATGGATATTACGACAAAGCTACAGGTGATTTAAGATTCTTCTATGAGTATCTTGTAAGCCATAAAAAAGACATTTTTAATATATTAAAATTATTAGAAAAATTAAAGGAATTAGGATTTGATAAATTTGAATTTAATGAAGAATTAGATTTTACAAAAGAAATATATAGCACTTATTCATCTTTTAGTGATAATTTTTATTTTACTTATGTTGCTAATCCACAAGTTATACCAAATTATACAAATGATATAGCATTTACAACTTTGGATTCTAATTATGAAATGAAATTTGCTGTTGATAATATAGATAATTCAACTTATTTAAGAGAAATTGTTTTAAATAGCTTACTATTTGATTCAAATACTTTACCTGAAAAGCTTGATATTGAACATACTTATGAACAACTTGTAAGATTAAAGAATGAACAACAAGATAAAATGAATATTATTAGAAATTCAGTTGATTTAAGTGTAAGTGTTCTTGATTTAGAAAAACAATTTAATTATACTAATGAAACTATAGATAAACTAGAATATGTAGAAAATAAGGAAAAATTAGTTGAAGCATTAACAGGAATGAAGAAAAATTTAGAAAAATTAAAAACACTAAGTTTAGAACATAATAGCAATATTTCTAAGAAAGAGCCATTATTAACTCCTGAAATATTAGAAAATGAAAAAACTTTATATTTAGAAAGAAGAATTAAGGAAAGTATAGATTGTTGTTAGATGTTAAAATAAATTTATAACAAAATACATGTATGTTTTATAATATTATTAATATAGTTATTGAAAGAAGGTACTTATGAAAGGAAAAATAATAAATGAAGATAGTCAAATCGATGTATCTAAAAGTGCTGGATATTGTACTAATGTAATTTCAATAAATAAAGCATATAAAAAAAATGATTCATTTGATAAATCTATTAGAATGATTATTACTGACGATATAACTTTTAGAGCTTTTAAGATGAATATTCCACTTTTTTCTAAGATAACTGAATTAAAATATGAAATAAGTATAGAAGATAAAATATTTTTTGCACTAAATAGATTACTTGGAGTAGAACAGGAATTATATATAGATGATGATAACACAAAAGAAGAATTTAGAAATTACTTATTAATTAAAAGAGAAAATAATAAAATAGTATTTATATTTCATGATGAAGAATTTAATAATCCTTCTTTTGAAAGATTTTCTGTATTCATTAAAAATACAGGAACGGATGTTAGAAGCAAAATGGATGATTTGAATACAAAGTATAGAATATCATTATTTTTTAAAGAAGCTAGTGAAATAGTTCTTAACGAAAATCATCAATATACATTTGATGAATATTATGAAATATTAAAATCAAAAGGTTTGTATAATGATAAAAATCCATTTATTATAAAGACGGGTAGAAGATTTAAAAATGCTGGTGAATCATGTTTAAATTGTTTTACAGATTGTAACATGTTAGATAAAAATATTGGTAAGTGGTGTAGCAAATATGTACCAAAGAAAATATTAAGATTAAATAGATAAAAATATGATATAATGTTTTTGTGGGAGGTTAATATGGTAAATAAAAGAACAATAATTGAAAAAATTAAGAAAAATGAAAATGTGGAAGAAGCAGTAAATAATATAGAAAATGAAATAAATAATAGTAGCTCTAAAGTTATAGTATTAAAAGGTGAAAGAGGATGTGGAAAGTCAACGGTTTTACTATCAAAAGAAATCAAAAATCATATAGGTAGTGAAATTAATATATATAATCAATTTTCTGTTGCTGGAATTGGTGTTACAAGTAAGGAAGTTGGTATGGAATTTATTAAACATAAATTTGAAATTGAAATGGCAAGTGTACTTTTAAATTATTTAAAAGAAGTTGATGACAAAAATATAGAAATCATAACTGAAGAATTAAAAAAATTAAGTAAATTATTTATTTATGATATAAATAACTTTGATATTAATGGAAAATTTAAATCTGAAATAATTGAGCCAGGTCATTATACAGATTATTTAATAGAAAAAATAAAAAAAATATATTCTCCTGAAAAACTTTCTTTTTTAATAGATCGTTTTGATTGGATGTTTAATCGTAGTATAGATGCTCAAAAGTGTATAGAAGAATATTTCTCTTTATTTGATCAAGTTATACTTACAACAGACGATTTAAATTATGCTTCTTCATATCCTATAGTAGAAGTAAATTATGGAAAAGATAAAAAGATAGTAAGGGAAATTATGAAAAGACACATAAGTGCTATAAATAAAAGTATCAAAGAACAATTAAATTTAGATTGTATTAAAGATGAAACAATTGATTTAATGGTTTCAAAGGCAAATGGAGATATTGATGTTATTTTAAGTGCAATAGATAGCTTGTATTCTTATTTTAATTTTCAAAGTAATGAATTAAATAATGAATTGAAAGTTAATCTAATGGAAAAAGTAAATGAAAAACAAAAAAGAAAATTACCAAAAAATTTACAACCAAAATTTTATATATAAAATTTATTATTAAAAATATAAAACTAAGAAAAATTTAAAAAATATTACAAGATTGTTTAGTTATATTAATATCTTTAAAAAAACAAGTTTAAAATATATCAATTTCTAAAAGAAGTTGGTATTTTTTTTAATTAAAGAAAGGACAGAATTAAATGATTAATATTGTTAGGAAAGAAATATAAAGATAAATTAGTTGAATATATATCGTTTCTTTGTTGATAAAATTTTGGAAGATAAAGAAAAGGACAATAAGTTATAATAAATCAAAAACAAAAAATGATATAGAATTGTAATAGTAAATATATTAGTGTATAATAAATAGCAGAATTAAGGGAGGTTTTATGATGAATGATAACAAACAAATAAGCGATTTTAATCAAGAAGAAATGATGGAATTTATAAATTGTTTAAATGCAGTTATGCAAGAATATGACCGTGATATTGAATTTAGAATGAAGCAATCTGAAAAGATAGAATGGAATGTATTAAAAAAACATAATTTATCAAACGAACAAAAAAAACATATTTACCATACAAAAAATATCAAGAAGTAAAAATAATTAGATAATAGTAAAAAATAGTTCAAAATAATAAATAGAAAAATTAGATAAAAATTTAATAAATAATTAAAAATATTAAGTTATATAAGGGCGTGATAATTTGAAAATTTTAACAGAAACAGGAATTTACATTCAAATGCAAGACTTATATTATCTTGAGGCAACAAACTTAAAAATTCCTATGACTATATTTTCTAAATCATTTGGAAGTAATTTAGTATTTCAAGATAATATGAGTAAATATAAATTTATTAAGTTTACTAGAATAAGTGATGTGGATTTTTTAAATCAATTAAATTTTTTGATTGATTATAATACACTTAAAACATTAACTGATAAAGAATTAAATATATATTTAAATAAAATAAAAGAAAAAAGAGATGTAATTATAAAAAAAATTAATTCTATGAATAAATGGGAAAAAATGAAAAATCAAAAAATAATAGATGAAAGAAATGATTTAGATTATAAAATAAATTCATTATATGATTATATTTTATATAGAAATGGTAAATTATTTTATAAATTACCTAAAGAAGTTAGAAAAAATGAGTATAAAAAGAAAATAAAAACTTTAAAAAATAAATAGAATATATAAAAAATATTTAAGATATGATATAATTGTTATAGAATAAAATGGAGGTATTTAGATGAATCAAGATAATGGATTAAATACAAATGTAGAAAATAGTTTTAAAATTCCAGAAAAACCTAAAAAATCAAAAAAAGATCAAAGAAATTTTGATGCAACATTATTAATTAGTTATATTGGAAAAAATAATAAAGACTTTTTTAGTAAAAAATTTTCTTTTCCAGCATTTTTATTTGGTGGAATCTATTTAATGTATAGAAATATGTTTAAATTTGGAATACTTATTTATTTAATAGAAATAACTTTAGTATTAATCCAAAATAATGTAATAATTTTAAGTGTGATTTTAGGTTTAATTTTGATAGAAAGAATTATTTTAGGTTTAATTATAAATAAAAAATATTTAGATTTTGCTTATAACGATTGTATGAAAATAGAAGAAAAGAATAATGTTAGACCTGATGAAGAAATTGTAACTCTTTGTAAGGAAAAAGGAGAAAACAATGTTGTAATTGCAATTTTAATTACAATATTAATAACTATAGTAGTTTATTCTTTAACAAGTATTATAAAAACAGTGATATAAAATTTATTATAGGGTAAAAACTTGATTTTTACCTTTTTTAGTGGTAATATATAGCCGCAGAGGGGGAATTATATGAAAAATATAGATTACGATTATTTTTTAGAATTATATAATGATGAATATAACACTTCATTAACGATGGAGGAGTTTATACAAAAATTTAAAAAAACAAACATAGTAAAAAAAGCAAAAATAATGAATAGAATATTAAAAAGTAGAGAAAATGAAATAGAAAAAATATTAGATAATATAAATAATTATGCTAGTTATAATTGTCAAGAATTTGATAATGTTAAAACAAAACTTGTATATTCAGTCCATTCATTTATTAATAAAGTAAAACAATATGATAATATAGCAAAAAATTTATTAGAATCACTAAATATTAATAAAATTATTTATTATAAACGTAAATTATGTAGTTTAAAAAGAGAAATAAAAGATAATGAAAAATATAGTAAGTTAATAGAAGAAATAGATTTTTTACTTGATGAGTTAAACGGTGATAATATTAAGAAAAATATTGATTATTTAGAAGATGAATTTATAGACGCAATTGAAAATATTGATAGAATAATTAATGATGAAAGTAATATACTAAAAAATAGTGATGAATTTGATAATTTAAGTGAAGTAGAAAATGAAAATACTATAAACGCAAAGCCATTAAAAAAAGAAGATATAATAAAAAGTGAAGAGTTTAATCATAGAGAGAATAATATGAAAAATGAAATAATACCTTATAGTCGAGCATATTCAATAAAAGATGAAAAAAATAAAAAAGTTAACAATGTAACTAATAAATATGAGGTATGTGAAGATGAAAAATATACTGAATACTTAAATAATTCTCTTATGTATTTTGATGTTGTTAAATTAAAAATTTATTCATATAATTTAGATGAGGTAGAAGAACAAAACATTTTAAAATATCTTGACACATTAAAAAATGAATATATATATCTATTTACAACAACACTTGATTATAATGACAAAAAAATGGTTTTAAAAATGTTAAAAAGTTTAGATAGCTTAATTTCTAAGAAAGTAGAAAAAAAAGAGAAAATATATACAAAAAAAGCTGCATAATATTGACAATTTAATTTTAAATTTGATATAATTAACATGCTTTAAATGCAAAGATATAGAGAGTAATATTAATGACTATCTAAAAGCGAGTTAGAATGGTGAGAGCTAACAGAAAAGATTAATATGAAAAACACTATGGAGCAAATATTCTGAAATTAGTAGGAATATTCGGTTGATACCGTTATTTAATTAAGAAAATAAAAGGATGGTACCGTGCTTATGCACTCCTTAGGTATCATCCTTTTTTATATTGAAAGGGTGATTTAATGGAAAAATTTACTAAAGAGATGGTAGATGATTACGCAGAAAAGCTTTTAATTGGCTTAACAGAAGAAGAAAATCAAATGGTATTGGATGAATTCGAAGTAATAGATAAAAATATTGACTTAATAAATAAAATACCAAATATAAGTGAAGTAGAACCAATGACACATTGCTTAGATGATTTTGAGTTTGAACTTAGAGAAGATGAAGTAGAAGAATCAATTGATATAGAAGATTTACTTTCTAACTGTGATGTTTGTACAGATAGAGAAGTTGAAGTACCAAAGGTGGTGGGATAATATGTATATGGAAAAAACAATTAAAGAATTACATGAAGATTTAGTAAATAAAAAAGTAACTAGTTATGAACTTGTAAAAGAATCACTAAAAAAATCTCATGAAGTACAAGATAAATATAATGCATTTGTTACTATTTTAGATGATGCTAAAGGTGATATTGTCACAGATAACTTATTATCCGGAATTCCTTATGGAGTTAAAGATAATTATTCAACAAAAGGTATTTTATCTACCGGTTCATCAAATACATTAAAAGATTATGTACCATTTTTTGATGCAACTGCAATAGAAAATTTAAAACGTGCAAATGCTGTTATGGTTAATAAAACTGTAATGGATGAATTTGGAATGGGAGGAACTGGAACAACTGGTCATACTGGTATTGTTAGAAACCCATGGGATAAAACTCGTATGTGTGCTGGATCAAGTGCTGGATCTGCTTGTGCTGTAGCTGCTGGAGTTTATCCTTATGCAACAGGATCAGATACAGGTGACTCTATTAGGAAACCAGCTGCATATTGTGGAATTGTCGGATATAAACCAACATATGGAATGATTTCTAGATATGGATTATTTGCTTTTGCATCAAGCTTAGATCATTTAGGTGTATTATCTAGATGTGTAGAAGATGCTGCAATTGTTGTTGATAATATGAAGGGAATCGACAAATATGATATGACTAGTTGGGATTCAAGTAAAATAAATTTATATAAAGATTTAAATAAAGATGTTAAAGGTAAAAAATTATGTTATATAAAAGAAATATGCGATATAGAAAATTATCCAAATGCAAGTAAGGAACTTAAAGAACATTTAGAAAATTTCAAAGAGAAATTAGAACTTTGCAAAGAACTTGGAATGGAAGTTGATGCAGTATCTGTTGATAAAACACTTCTTAATGCATTACCTAGTGTTTATGTAGTTATTTCATGTGCTGAAGCTACAAGCAATATGTCTAATTTAACAGGATTTATTTTTGGACCAAGGGGAGAAGGAAATTCTTATTTTGAACAAATGAAAGACCATAGAACAAAAGGATTTTCACCTCTTATTAAAAGAAGATTTGTAATAGGTTCTTATGTACTTCAAAAACAAAACAAAGATAGATATTTCTACAATGCACAAAGAGTTAGAAGATTATTAGTTGATGAATGGAAAAAACTTTATCAAAAATATGATGCAGTTATTATGCCAGTTGGTAGTGGGCCTGCAAAACATTTAGATGGATCAAAAGATATACTAGATGATAATACTCAAGCCCTAGAAGAACATTTACAAATCGGAAACTTTGGTGGATTTCCATCAATTACAATACCAGATGGATTTATAGATAATCTTCCAGTTGCTTTAAATATTACTGGTAATTGTTATAATGATCAAACAGTACTTAATATTGCGTATGCACTAGAAAGTAAAATGAACTATAAAAATCAAATAGCAAAGGAGGTTAAATAATGGATAACTATTTAGTAATGATTGGACTTGAAATGCACTGTGAAATAAGTAAAACAAAATCAAAGGTATTTTCAAGTGCTAGAAATGGATATGCAGAACTTCCTAATTCGTATATAAGACCAGTTGATATGGGATTTCCTGGAACACTTCCAGTTGTTAATAAAGAAGCAGTTAAATATGCATTAATGGCATCTATGATTTTAAATTGTAAACAACCTGAATATATGTATTTTGAAAGAAAAAATTATTATTATCCTGATATGCCAAAAAATTATCAAATTACACAGGACACAAAACCTATACCAGTAGGAATAGATGGATATTTAGATTATGAATGTAATGGTGAAAAGAAAAGAGCAATTGTAGATAATATTCACTTAGAAGAAGATGCAGCAGCAAGTGAACATCTAAGTTCGACTACTCTAATTAATTATAATAGAGCAGGTGTTCCACTTCTTGAACTTGTTACACCTCCATGCTTTCATTCAGCAGATGAAGCAGTAGCATTCCTAGAAACTATGAGAAGCATTTATCAATATGCAGGGATAAGTGAAGCTGATAGCAAAAAAGGTCAAATAAGATGTGATGTTAATGTTTCAATAATGGATAAAAACTTAGATCCAGAAGATATCAATAATTGGGGAACTAAAGTTGAAATGAAAAATGTTAATACATTTAGTGGAGTAAGGGATTGTATTAATTATGAAATAGAAAGACAAATAGAAGCTAAAGAAGATGGAAGATATGATACAGAAGTTGTTCAAGAAACTAGAAGATGGGATGATGAAACTTGTACAACTATTCGTATGAGGGACAAAGTAGATGCTATTGATTATAAATACTTTGTAGAACCAAATATTCCAAAATATAAAATAACAAAAGAATGGTTAGATGAAATTAGAAAATCTATTCCTGAACTTGCAAATGAAAGAAAAGAAAAATACATAAATAGTTATGGAATAAGTGAATATGATGCTAAAATACTTGTAAAAGAAAAAGATGTGGCTGATTATTATGAAGAAACAATTAAATTAGGTGCAAATCCAAAAGCAAGTTCAAACTGGATTACAAGTGTAATACTAGGTCATTTAAATAAATTTGATTTAAGTATAAACGATATATTTTTAAGACCAAATATGTTAGTTGATTTAATCAAATTAGTAGATAATAAAGATATTTCAAGTAAACAAGCAAAAGAGGTATTATATGCTGCATTAACCGAAGAAAAAGAACCAACTAAAATAGTAGAAGAAAAAGGTTTAAAACAAAATAGTGATGAAGGTGCTATATTAAGTGTTATTAATGAAGTATTAACTGAACAACCAGCTTCTATAGAACAATATAAAAATGGTAGAACAAATATAGTTGATTTCTTAGTAGGTCAAGTAATGAAAAAAACAAGAGGACAAGCAAATCCTGCTATGACAAGAAATATGATCATAGAAGAAATAGAAAAGAGGTAATTATGGAAAATAAATATCGTACAATATATTGTGGTCAAATAACTGAAGAAATGGACAGTAAAAAGGTTAGAATTGCTGGATGGATTGAAAATATAAGAGATCATGGTGGAGTTATATTTGTAGATGTTAGAGATGAATATGGAACAGTTCAAGTAGTAAGTAATGATGATTCTATATTTGAAGGACTTACAAAAGAATCAGCAGTAACTCTTAGTGGGACTGTTAGAAAAAGAAGTGAAGATGATTATAATGAAAGAATTAAAACTGGAAAAATAGAAATACTTGTAGATAGTTTAGAAGTACTTGGAAAAGCAAAACATAATCTTCCATTTGAAATTATGACATCTAAAGATGTAAATGAAGAAGTTAGATTAAAATATAGATACTTAGATCTTAGAAATGAAAAAGTACATAATATGACTAAATTTAGAGCAGAACTTTTAAAATATCTAAGAAACAAAATGGATTCACTAGAATTTACTGAAGTTCAAACACCAATTATGACAGCATCAAGTCCAGAGGGGGCAAGAGATTTTATAATTCCATCACGTAAATTCAAAGGAAAATTTTATGCATTACCACAAGCACCTCAACAATTTAAACAATTATTAATGTGCTCAGGTTTCTCAAAATACTATCAAATCGCACCTTGTTTCAGAGATGAAGATACAAGAGCTGATAGAGCACTAGAATTTTATCAATTAGATTTTGAAATGAGTTTTGTTGAAGAAGATGATGTGTATAATGTAGGTGAAGAAATTTTCTATGATACATTTACTCACTTTAGTAAAAAAGAAGTTTCAAAAAGACCATTTAGAAGAATACCTTATAGTGAAGCTATGGAAAAATATGGAACTGATAAACCTGATTTAAGAAATCCACTTACAATAATAGATTTAAGTGAGATCTTTAAAGAATCTGAATTTAAACCATTTAGAGGAGTTAATGTAAAAGGTATTAAGGTAGATGATATTGCTTTAAAATCAAATAGTTGGTTTAATGAAATAGTAGATTATGCTAAAACAATTGGAATGCCTGGTATTGGATATTTATCACTATTAGAAGATAATACATTTAAAGGACCAATTGATAAATTCTTAACAGAAGAAAATAAAAAAGATTTAATTGAAAAAGCTTCATTAAAAGAAAATTCAGTTATCTTCTTTATAGCTGATAGAGATAAAAATGTTGCTATTAAAAATGCGGGATTAATTAGAACTCATTTAGGAAATAAATTAGATTTAATAGATAAAAATAGATATGAATTCTGCATAGTTAATGATTTTCCTATGTTTGAATATAATGAAGAAGAAAAGAAATATGATTTTGGACATAATCCATTTAGTATGCCACAAGGTGGAATTAAAGCATTAGAAAGTGATAATTTAGATGATATTAAAGCATATCAATTTGACTTTGTATGTAATGGATATGAAATGGCAAGCGGAGCAGTTCGTAATCATGATGTAGAATGCCTAGAAAAAGCATTTAGCTTAGTAGGATATGATAAAGAAGTAGTAAAAGAAAGATTTGGAGCTTTATATAATGCTTTCCAATTTGGAGCACCACCACATGCAGGAATGGCTCCTGGAATTGAGAGAATGTTAATGCTTTTAAAAGATGAAACAAATTTAAGAGAAGTAATTACATTCCCAGCATTAGCTAGTGGGGAAGATAAAATGATGGGTTCTCCAAGTATTATTGATGAAAAACAATTAAGAGAAGTACATATTAAAATAAGAAATTAATATGTATTTTTCTTTACTTTTTATAGAAATTTGATATAATAACTTCGAGTGGTTTTATGGTTGATAAATATATAGAATTATTATTAAAAAAATGTATAAATATTCAAAATAAAGAAGTATTATTTATTAATGCAGATATTGCTTTAAAAGAATTTGCTGAAAGAATTAAAAATAAGGCATATAATTTAGGAGTAAAAGAAGTTTATATAGATTATGAGGATATAAACGTATTGCATGATAAACTTTTAAAATTAAGTATGGAAGAAATAAGAAATGATCCTTATTTTGATAAATCTATAGTTGATTTTTATGCAAAAAAAGATGCATGTTTTTTAATTTTAGATACTGAATTTCCAGACGTATTAGATGACATTGATCCTAAAAAAATTGCAATGTCTAAATTAATTAACAAAAAAACAAGATCCATTTATAGAGAAAAGGTTAATAAAGGAGAAATATCTTGGTGCATTGCTGCAGTTGCTAATGAAATTTGGGCAAAAAAAATATTTAAGAATGATAATAATGCATATCAAAAATTAGAAAATTTTATTTATAAGGCTTGTATGGTTGATACTAATAACCCTATTGAAAGTTGGGAAAGTTATATTAAGAAAAACTTGGAAATTATTAATAAAATAAATGATTTGAAGATAAAAAAATTACATTATAAAAATAGTTTAGGAACAAATTTAGTAGTAGAAATGCCAAATGAATCTATATGGAATAGTATTGCAAATCAAAATAAAGGACTTTTTATATCTAATATGCCATCATATGAAATATTTTCAACACCTGATTATAGAAAAACAAATGGAATAGTATATAGTTCATTGCCATTAATATATTGTGGTGAAAGAATTGATGATTTTTATTTAGAATTTAAAAATGGAAAAATAGTAGATTGTAATGCCAAAAAAGGAAAGGAAATACTTTTAGAAATTATTAATGGTAGTGAAAACGATTGTTATTTAGGTGAGGTAGCACTTGTTAATTTTGATTCACCAATAAGAAATACAAATATAATATTTGAAACTACTTTGTTGGATGAAAATGCAGCTTGTCATCTAGCACTTGGTGATGGATTTCCTGAATGTATAAAAAATGGAGTAAATATGACAAAGAAAGAATTATTAAAAAATGGAATAAATCAATCTGATAATCATATTGATTTTATGATTGGCACAGAAGATTTAGAAATTGAAGCTGACACGAAGTATGGCAAAAAACTTATTTTTAAAAAAGGAAATTTTAATATTTGAAAAAAAATTAAAAAAATTAAAAAAAAGTATTGCCAAATGCTCTAATCTAGTATATAATTAAATAGTCTTAGTAATTAAGACAAATTAAATGAGGTTGCCTAATTAGCTCAGTTGGTAGAGCATTCGGCTGTTAACCGACAGGTCGTAGGTTCGAGTCCTACATTAGGCGCCATATTTTTTTTGGCCAGTTGGTGAAGTGGCTTAACACACTGCCCTTTCACGGCAGCATTCACGAGTTCGAATCTCGTACTGGTCACCATTTTACTTATTACTCAATAAAATTTGAGATATATGAGAAGCTAACAATAGTTAGCTTTTTTCTTGACTTAACAATAAAAAATGGGTATACTATATATCTGTAATTAATAAATCAGGGGTGATTATATGATGGATTATTTAAATTATTTTTATGATTATATGACACAAAATAAAAAAATAAGTATAAATAAAATGAAAGAAATCGGTTTAAGTGACGAAAATATAACTAATTTAATTAATCAAAAGGAAATAGAAAAAATAGATGATTTCTATGTATTAGCAAATATAAAAGGATTATATTTATATGGTATTAGCTTACTAAAAAATAAAGATTATGATAAAGCATATATATGCTTTAGAGAATGCTTTAATATTAGTCCTAATGATTTAAATACATGTTTTAAATTATTTTTACTTAATATAAAAAATCATAAATATTTGGAAGCATTTAATTATTTTAATAAAATATATCATAAAAACAAAACAGAATTTAACAAAATAGTTAAAATAATGAATAAGAAAACTTTTGATAATGAATTATTTAATGAAGACAATTATCTATATATTTATTACTTAGAACTAATTAATTATATTGAGAAAAAAGATATAGCTAATATAAATAAATCATTAGATAAATATTTAGAATACACAAATAAAAAATATTTAACAGTGATTATTTTATATTTAATTAAAATAAGTGTTATTAAAAATGATAATTCATATGTATATAATTTTTTAGATAATATTAGAAGAAAAAACTTTAGATTTGATATTTCTATATATATTAATAATTATTATGAAGCAATTGAAAATAAAAAAATAGAAGAAGCTAAAATATATTTAAATATTATAAAAGAATCAAATAAATTAGGTTATTCTTCAATTCTAGTTGATAAATTAGAAGAAGAATTATCAAATGAAATAAAATTAGAAGAAAATAGTGATTTAAAACAACTAATTAAATTAAATAGAATCTTAAGAAAAAAACTAAAAATGTTAGATAAAAATAGTATTATTTTAATAGATTTAAGAAATAGTAAAGATGAAAAAATTTTTACTGAATTATTAGAAAATACAAATAATGTAAAATTTTTTGTAATAGAAATGGATGATAAAAAGAAATTAGTTGTAAGAAAATTTAACAATAATGAAAATGATTTAAGTATAGAAAAATTAAAGGAATTAGGAAATAAAGCATATATAGATAATGATTATGACTTATGTATAGAATATTATCAAAAAATACTTAATAATGAAAAAGTAAATCCAGGAATTTATGCTAAAATAGGACTTGCATATATGAAAAAAGATGATAATGAAACTGCTATTAACTATTTAACTATAGCCGATTATTTATCAGAAAAAGATAAAATGATAAATAATTATTCTAATTTAATTGATACATTAAAAGGAAAAATTCCATATAGTAATTATAAACCATGGATTAATATTAGAAAAAGTGATTTTAAAAATGATTTAAATGATAGTTATAAAATAGAAAATATAGAAAAAATAAAAGAATATATAAAACAAGGTACTGATATTATAGAATTGATAGAAAAATATAATTTAACAGAAGAACAAATTAATTTTATTTATATTTCACTTGCAAGAGAATATTATTCAAAAGAAAATTATGGAATGGGAGATAAATATTTAAAGAAAGTTGAAAGATCAAAAAATAAATCAAAAAAACTTTCTAAAACATTAAATGAAACAATTAAAAATAAAAAATTTTATAAAAATAGAATTTCTTAATATTTTATATGTTAAAATGTTAAAATTGACAAATTTATATATTTAACTTATAATAACTGACTATGAAAGAGGGGAGTTTATGGCAGAACAAGAATTATGTAATATAGAAGAAATAACTTTTAAAAGAGTTGATTTAAATGATCCAAGTACAATATTATCTTATGGACAAGATGTAATAGAAAAAATAGATGAATATGTTTTAAATGCGACAAATGTAATTGAAAATGAGAGAACATTAAACGATGATTTTTTTGGTAAAGTAGATAATTTATCAAATTTTCAAGTGCGACTTGATAAATTAGAAGAGGAAAGAAAAAAAGCTGATAAAAAAACATATAGATTTTTAAGCAAATTATTAAATAAAATACAAAATAAAAAAAATATAGAATTATCTTATAATCAAGAATATATTGATTATGCTTTAAATGTTGATTTACTTGTAAATGATGTTAATATAATGTATGAAAATGCTAAAGATGATTTTGATTTATTTAATGGATTTATTAATAATATAAAACCTTTTGTTAGAATTTTACAAAAAGTATATGATGTAGGGATTGCTGATAAAAAAGTTTTAGAAGATGAAATTGCTTATTTAGAAGCATGTGAACAAAATGTTAATTCTGAAAGAGAAATAGCATATAAAAAACAAGTGTTAGATATTTTTAATGATAAATTATATAGTATATTAAAAAGTCAATTATCCATTAATAATGTTATTATGCAATGGAATACAAGACAAATTAATGAACTTAAAATGCTTACAAGTTATCAAAATTTCTTGTCGTTAGATAAATCAATTATTAAATTAAATGGAACAGCCCTTGTAGGTGCTAAAAAACAAAAAGAAGAAGCATATAAACTTAATTATTTAATGAATGGAGTTAATAGTGCTTTAATCGAAACTTCAAAACAACAAAATGAAGCGATTAATAGTGTAAATGAGTTAGTTAAAGATGGAAATATAAAAGCTGAAACATATAAAACTATTGATTCATATATTGATCAAGGTATTTCCCTATTAAAACAAGGTTCAATAGAAAAAAAGAAAAATATTTTAAATAATACAAAAGCGTTAGAAGAAATAAAGGAACATTACAGCAATTTTAATAAGGAACTTAAAGAACAATTATTATTAGAAGCATATGAAAGTAATGTCAAAGAAAATGTTAAATTTTTAAAAAAGGAAAATAATTAATGGAAACAATTGATCAAAAAATAGATAAAAATGTAATATTATCTTATGATGAATTTGAAAAAATTATTCCTGAAGAAACTTTATATTATATTAATATTTTTTTAGCTATATTAAATGAAAATTTTAATCATTGTTATAGTACTGATCGTAAAATTGATAAAAAAGTTTATTTTTTGTCATTTTTGTATAAAAATTTATATGATTTAAAATTTGTGTTTGAACCATATATTCCTGAATGGCTTAAAAAAAGGTTTGAAGCCAATGATTTTGATTTTTTAAAAATTGTAGATAATAAGATTCAACTTGATGAGCCTTATGAAGACACTATGAATAGACTTAAATTTTTAAAAGATAACGATAGATTGTCTAAAAACGGTGAAAAAGAACTTTTAAAATTTATGAGATATAATGAAAATAAATATAACAAATTAAGATTATATAGTGATTTTTCGCCATGTTTTTTGTTATATAAAAATAAATATGAATATGCTTCTTTAACAATTGAGGATTTGTTTTATGAAAATTTAATAGATGTAATAGAACATAATGATCGTGTTTGTGATAAACAAGATATTGATGTGGTAGCAAACATAGGAGATATTGTAGATGAATCTATTTCTAATAAATGTGCTAGCTTAAAAGCAGAACTTTTTAAAGGATATGATTCAAAAGTTATTAATTATTTTGAAAGCACTAGTAAATTTTTTAAACATAATTTACCTAATAAAATTAATAATGATTTTATATTATGGACCTTATTAAATGGTTTTTATGTAGATAATTGTAGAGATGTTATAAATTATTTAGAAGAGTATAACTTAGATTCAGAAAAAATCAATTCCTATATAACAGATAATACATCTATTAAATTTACTAAAATAGCTGCTGAATGTAGAATTATTAATACAGATCCAATTAGAAGTAAACACCCTGATATTAGAATTATTTATACATATTACCAACCTTATTTAAAAAATGTAAAAAATGTTTCTGATGTTTTAAAAAAGTTATTAGATAAAAATAATACAGACAATTATTTATTTTTACAAATGCTTGCTTATTATGAAATAGATAATAAAATTTTTGATATATGTCAAACTGATAATGTAGAAAATCAAAAATATATTACTGAGCTATCAACTAAAGATGATAAAACAATAAAATATTTAAAACGTGTTTATAAAATATATGAAAAATTAAAGAAAAATGATTCTGAAGATGATTCTATTAATGTATTTAAAGCTTGTTTTATTGCTAGTTTTTATGATAGTGATAAGTTTTCTTCGTTTTTTATAAATAATGATGTAACGAAAGAAAAAGTATCAGCTTATTATAAAATAGATTTAAATGAAACACAAAAAATAGATGATGTTTCTGATGGAAATTTAGTTTCTATTTTAAAATTTTTTCCTAAAGGATATGATAAAGATTCATTAAAAATGGATTGTATAGAATTTAATGATGTACGAAATGATATTGAAAATATTGGCTCTTTCGTTATAAGATCTGGTTCCATAGAAAGATATATTGCTGATCTTGATTATAAAAATGAAGTAAAAAAACTTAGTAAAATTTATAATGGATTAAGTGATAAATTAATATCATTTATTAGAATTTGTTCTATGAAATATGATAGTTTAAAGCCAAAATTAAAAAAAATTTATAATGATAATGATATACTAGAACTTGCCATTATATCTTGTTTTGCATATTTAAATTTTGAAGAATCGGATTATCTAGATTTACTATTTAATAGAAATATTAGTTATTATGATTTTGATCATCAAACATTTTATAAAATAGATGATGAATTAAAAGTTGATGAAAGTGAAATAAAAGGTAATATTCTTTTAATAGAAAAAATTTTTCCTAAGTATATATTTGGAGGAGTTAATAAAAATATTGAAAGATGCAATATCAAACCTGTTGACATAGTTAATAACTGCTTTAATAAAAATTTAAATTATAGTAAAAACTTATTAAAAATATTAGAAAACAGAAAATTAAATTATGATATTTTTTCTGGTAATTTTAAATATAATTATATAAAACAAAGCATAAATAAAGTAAAAACTAATGATTTGATAATTATTGATAATTTAAATAAGGTACTTAATAATGAACTTATTAAAAACGGTATAGATGATAATGAATTTGCTAATCAACTTGCAATATTTATAAATACTATTAATACAGATGAAATTATTAATTCTTGTTTTACGGATAATGGCCTAACAACAGAGAGAATATTATCTGCATTAAATATTGATATAAATAAAATTAAAGTTGATGAAACACTTGATTATGAACATATAAAGAAAAATATTAAAGGTGGTTTTTCATATATATTTTTAACAAAAGGTATTGAACCTTATATTGAAATGGTTATATCAAATATTAATGAAAGAGAATATAAAAATTTATATAATTTATTTAATAGTATTTTAACAACAAATATTTCTAAATTACAAAAAGATTTTAAAAATAGAGATAGAAATAAAAAGATATATAATATGGGGAAAATAAAAGTTCCTACAATTTCTACTATCAATTTTGATACAATATCCTCATTTGATTCTGGACTTAGAAAACAATCTGAAGAAATTGTAAATAACTTTTTAGATTTTACAACTAAAGATGATACAGACAATTTTAATGAAATAGAAGAAGATATTGAAGGATTATATAAACTTGAGAAAAAAAGTAAGTTTAAATCTATTTTTTCTAAGAAAAAAGAAGTAGATACTATAGATAAAAAAGAATTAATTATAAAAATTGAACATTATTTAAAGGAAAAAGAGGAAAAGTTGGAAAAAGGATTAGCAGAACTAGATTATTTAAAAAAAGCAATTAATGTTTATTTAAAGAATGCAACTTTATATTTAGATAGAATAACAGAAGTTAGAAATGAATTAATAGAAGAAGTAAAAACAAAAGAGTATATAGAAAATGATATAGAAATATCAGATGATAATTTAAAAATGCAACTTATTAATGATAAAATAGCATGCATTAATGCAAGTATAGTACAAATGATGCAACAATATAAAAAGGTTGTATTACAAATAAGTACACATGCTTCATTATTAAATTATATTAATGTTTCTAGAAATACAACTATTAAAAATTTATACTTAGAATTTGTATTAAATGATGGAGTAAAATTAGAAAATGATTCAATTAATTATTTAAAATCTTTAAAAGGATTATTAAATTACATGGAAGATTATACTAGTAAGAATGTTTATATTAATAAGAATAATATAGAAAATTTAACTAAAAATGATAGTTTAAGTCTTGAAAATAATTCAATTGAATATTTAAAGGTATTAAAAGATTTATTAACGGATAATTCTATAGATCAAAATTTAGATAATTTAACAGAATCTAAAGGCAAAAAATACTTAAAATAAAAAATTTAGATATTTCTAAATTTTTTTGTTTATAATGTAATTTTGTGATAAAATAATAATGGTGATTATATGAATGACATTAATATAAATGATTTAAAAATAGAAGAAAATATAAGAATTGTTTTTATGGGAACACCTGAATTTAGTGTTCCAATTTTAAGAGCATTAAATAGTAATTTTAAAGTATGTGGTGTTGTTACACAACCAGATAGACCAGTTGGAAGAAATAAAGAATTAACTTGTTCTCCTATAAAAAAATTCGCTAATGATAATTTGATACTAGTTTTACAACCAGAAAATATAAAAGAATCATGGCAAGAAGTAGTTTCACTTCATCCAAATATAATAATTACATGTGCTTATGGGCAAATTTTACCAAGAGAATTACTTACTTATCCAAAATATGGTTGTATCAATATTCATGCATCTCTTTTACCAAAATTAAGAGGTGGAGCACCAATTCATCATGCTATAATTGATGGTTATAAAAAAACAGGTGTCACTATTATGCATATGAGTCCTAAAATGGATGAAGGTGATATTATTACATCAAGTGAAATACCTATTAATGATGATGATACAGCTGCAACTCTTCATAATAAATTAAGTTTATTAGGTAGAGATTTAATACTTGAAGTTTTACCTAAAATAATAGATGGTACAGCTCCTAGAATTAAGCAAAATAATGATGAAGCAACATATGCTAAAAATATTAGTAAAGAAGATGAAAAAATCGATTTTAGTAAAACTAAGAAACAAATATATAATCAAATAAGAGGGCTTAATTCTTGGCCTGGTGCATATGCTATAATTGATGCTAAAAGAATGAAAATATGGGCAAGTAGAGTATCTAATTATGCAGATCCTTTTAAACTTGATGGTCAAATTATTAATATCTATCCTGATGGAATTGGTGTAAAGGTAAGTAATGGTGAAATTGTTTTTACAGAAATTCAACCTGAGGGAAAGAAGAAGATGAGTGCTACAGAGTATTTAAATGGTCTTCAAGATAAAAATAGTATAATAGGTAAAATGTTTGAATAATATTGATTAAATTTTAAATTTATGGTAAATTATATATTGAGGAGGCAATATGGAAATAGCTTTAATAATCGTATCAATACTACTTATAGCCGTTGTGCTTTTACAATCTGGTAAGGCTGAAGAAGCAAATATAATTTCTGGTGGTAGTAGTGCTTTATTTAAAAATCGTAAAGAAAGAGGAGGAGAGCTTTTTATTACAAGACTTACAATCCTTCTTGGAACAATTTTCTTTATATTATGTTTTATACAAGGATTTTAAAAGATATTTTATAAATATCTTTTTTTTGACATTTTATTTATTATATATTTAGTATAATCATGTAAATGGGTGATTGTATGAAAAAGAAAATTAAAATTTTATTATTTAATATTGTTTCTATTTTTATAATTATAGAGGTTATATATAATTTGTTTTTAAAAATTAATTTGGTCTCTAATAATGAAGAATTTATAAAAATATTGCTTAATAATAAAAATTATTATGAATTATATTTAAAAGATTATAATACTACATTAAATAAAAGTATTAGATTTCTTACTAATATAGAAATTAAAAATCCTATATCTATATTAGAAAAAAATTTTAAATATAAAGAAAAAAGCGAGAGTGTTATTTATACAACATCATCTGATAATGATTATTCAAATGATAATAGTAAATATATAAAAGATCCTGTTGATAAAAATGTATCTAATCCTAATGTATATATTTATAATACTCATCAATTAGAAAGCTATAATAAAAAAGCTTTAGAGGATTATAATATTACGCCAAATGTTATGATGGCTTCTTATTTACTTAGAGATAATTTATCTAAATATAATATAAATACTGTTGTTGAAACTGGTAATATTACTGATTTTTTAAATACAAATGGCTGGGATTATAAATATAGTTATAAAGCTAGTAGATATTATTTAAAAGAAGCTTTAAATAAATATGAAAATTTAAAATTAATTATAGATTTACATAGGGATTCTGTTAAGAAAAATTATTCTACAATTACAATTAATAATAAAAAATATGCTAAAGTTTTATTTGTAATAGGTTTAGAACATAAAAATTATAAGGATAATTTATTAGTTGCTAATAAGTTAAATGATATTTTAAATAAAAAATATCCTAAATTATCAAGAGGGATTATGAAAAAAGAAGGTAAAAATGTAAATGGTATTTATAATCAAGATTTAAATAAAAATATTATTTTAATTGAACTTGGAGGTAATGAAAATAATTTAGAAGAAGTCATGAATACTTCTATTGCTTTAAGTGATGTTATAAATGAATATTTGGAGGGATAGTATGAATGATAAAACAAAAAAGATGCTAACGAAAGTATTTTGGAAGTTTTTTTTATTTATATTGGTTGGATTTACTGCTATTTATATATCAGAAGCAACAGGATATTATGAATTTGAACAACATAATAAAAAAGTTTTAACAGAAGAACAAATAAAAAAATTTGAAAAAGATATATCTAATGGTAAAAATATTGATATAAATGATTATGTTATAAAAGATACTGAAAATTATGAATCTAAATTATCTAAAACAGGAGACAAAATATCAAAAAAAATAGAAGGATTTGTTGTTAACGGATTAAATAGTACTTTTAAATTTTTAAATGATGTTTTAGGATAATATTTATACATTTTCTTTACAAAATAATTAATATGTTGTATTATTTATATAGGATAGAGATTATAGTAGAGGATGTGTAATATGGTAACTAAATACAAAACTATGAAAAGAGTATTTTTAGGAAATACAAATAAAAAAGGTTTAACATTAATAGAACTTTTAGCGGTAATAGTAATATTAGCTATAATAGCTTTAATCGCAACACCAATTGCAACAAATATAATAAATGATGCAAGAAAAGAAGCCGCTAAAGATAGTACATATGAATATGTAAAAGCTATAGAAAACAAAATTGCTTTATCTGCATTAGAAGATAGGACATACGAAGATAAAGATGGTTATGCATATAATGAGATAAAACCAGATATGAAAGGATCTATTCCAACAGGAGGAATGTATAGTTTAAAAAGTGGCCAAATTACAGAGGGACATTTTTGTATAAATGGCTATCTTGTTGATTATAAAGATTCAAAGGCAACAATAGATAGTAATAATAGTAAATGTACTAGTGAATCATTAAAATTAGACGGAAGTTTAAAACTATCAAGTAATAGCGGGCATTATACATATCCAGAGATTGGAACAATAGATATAATAGAAAACAAGGGAAATGGAAAACTAAGTTGTGAATCGAGTGATACTAA
>CAKPMH010000008.1 GCA_934167935.1 uncultured Bacilli bacterium | reverse complement strand
CCTGGCCGGGTGGGCTTTTTTATTGTATCAAAAAACCACACCTTTGTGGTGCGGTTGAAATTTCAATTTAGGAAAAAATGATAACAATATCATTTTTTTTCATATAATGATATGAGGTGGTTGAATGTATCAGGTATACAGAATTTTAAATGGTGAGACAATTGAGTCTATAGCAAAAAAATTAAATATTACTAGTGATGAACTTAGAAGATTAAATGGAATAGGTGATAATGCTTCATTAAGAGAAGGAAGTTATATAATAATTCCAAATGTTAAACAATCGAGTGACAGTGAATATATAACTTATATAGTAAAAGAAAAAGACAATTTATATAATATTGCTAAAGAATATAATGTCGATTATAAAACGTTAATTAAATTGAATGGCTTAAAAGAAGGAGAATATATTTATCCAAATGAAGAAATTAAAATTCCAAGAGAAAAGATGTATATAACAGATGAAAATGATAAGATAGAAGATGTTTTAAATAAACTTAATTTAGAATTAAAAGATATAAAGAATTTATATTTAAAAGAAGATCAAATTATTACTATTAAAAGCTAAAAGTCTTTTTTTTTTTCTTTAAATATTATATAATTATATAGGTGATAGTATGAAAAAGGTATTAATAATTATGATGGTTGTGTTATCTCTAACACTAACAGGATGCAAAAAAAGTAAAGATTTAATAGAAATAAGTTATGATGAATTAAGAGAAAAAATAGAAAATAAAGATTCGTTTGTTTTATATGTTGGCTCATCAGAATGTAGTCATTGTGCTGAATATAGACCAGTATTAGAAAAAGTAATTTATAAGTATAGTTTAGATGTATATTATATTAATTTAGCAAAGTTATCTGATTCTAAAAAGCAAGCTGTTTTAAAAAAAGCAGAGGCAGAAGGTACTCCAACAACTGTATATATAGAAAAAGGAACAACTAAGACATCCCCAAGAGTTGAAGGAGCTAGAGAATATGATGAAATAGTAACATTTTTTAAAGATTTAAATATGTTGAAAGGAGCTTAATATGAATTTTAGTGTCATTGAAAGTTATGGAGAAGATTTAACAAAAAAAGAATATATAACTAATCCTGCAATTGCAAGGGAAGAAGAAATAAAAAAATTGATACTAGTTTTATTAACACCAGAAAAGTCAGGTCTTTTAATAGGAAAAGCGGGTATTGGTAAAACAGCAATAGTTGAAGGACTTGCATATTTAATTCAAAGACAAATGGTTCCTAATGCATTAAAAGGATATCGAATAATTAAAATTAATTCTACTAGTTTAATTGGTAAGATGAATATAAATGGTAGAGAGGAAATGATTATATCACTTCTTGTAAAAGAATTAAAAAATAGTGAAAAGATCATTTTATTTATCGATGAAATTCATACACTAATAGGTGGAAGTGAAGATGGCCCAATGGATCTTGCAAATATTTTAAAACCAGCATTAGATAGAGGAGATATTAAAGTAGTAGGAGCTACTACAACTGAAGAATATAGTACATATGTTATAAAAGATAGAGCATTTTTAAGAAGATTTGAAAAAATAGAAATAATGGAGCCTAGTGAAGAAACAACAGTTGAAATCCTATATAAATCTCTTCCTAAAATTGAATTTAAAACAGGAATAAAATTAAAATATAATGAATATGTTAATAGAATGCTAATTGAATCAATTGTTAGTGCTACATCAGAATTTAAAAGAGTATATGGATTATCTGCAATGTATCCAGATGTTGCTTTTTCAGTTTTACAAGCATCATTTTCGGAAGCATTATATCAAAATAAACAATATGTTGATGTATTAGATGTATATAATGCTATTAAAAATAGTAAAAGAATTTATCCTGATAGTATTATAAAGGAATTAAAAGCATTTAAAGAAAAATTTAAAGACTTTTGTATGCAACAAGGTGTTGTATTACCAGATGTAAATATAGAAGAAATTCAAAATAATGAAGAAAATTTTTAAAAGGAGGTATATATGAAAAAAATACCATTGAAAAATTATTTTATAGTAGGTTTCTTAATAATTTTTACTATATTTTTAACATTTTATTTAATGAAAAAATATGATAGTGTTAAAGTAAAAAAAATAAATTTTGTATCTGAAGTAAAAGAAAATGAACTTGATAGTTATATAACAGAAAGACAAGAAGTAATTATTTATATGGCATCAAGTAATAATAAAGAATTAGATACATTTAATAAGGATTTAAAAAAATATACAAAAGATAAAAACTTAAAAGATTTATATGTATATTTAGATTTAAAAAATGTAAGTAGTAATTTTTACAATAAATTTAACATAAAATATTTAAAAGAAGCAGATAATTCTGTATTTAATATAAAAGAACCAACTTTTGTTATAATAAGAAATGGAAAGATGGATAGCTATTTAAATAATATAAATTCTATAGAACAAGTTAAAGAATTTTTTAAGAAGAATGAGGTTTTAGAATGATAAATGTAGTTTTGTTTGAACCAGAAATTCCTGGAAATACAGGAAATATAATGCGTACTTGTGCTGGAACAGGTATTAATCTTCATTTAATAAAGCCACTTGGATTTTCTCTTGAAGATAAATATATTAAAAGAAGTGGTGTTAATTATATTAAATATTGTAATTATACAGTTTATGAAAATTTTGATGATTTTTTAAGTAAAAATAAAGGTACATATTATTATTTAACAAGATATGGTAGAAAGCCACATACATCATTTGATTATAGTGATAAAAATGAAAAAATATATTTAATTTTTGGAAAAGAAAGTACAGGAATTCCAAAAGAAATACTGAAAAATGATTTAGAACATTGTATGAGAATTCCTATGAATAGTAATATTAGAGCCCTTAATTTATCTAATTCTGTTGCAATAATGGTTTATGAAGTTTTAAGACAAAGAAATTACCCGGATTTATTATTTGAAGAACCATTTAAAGGAAAAGATTATTTAGAAAAATAACTTGTAAAAAAAAATAATACGTGATATTATGTTATAAAGAATAAGGAGGATTAGTATGGATGGATTATTAGATTTTATTAATGCTAATTATATATGGATTATAATAATTGTAGTTATTATTTTACTTGCAATTGTAGGATTTATAGCTGATAAAAAAGGATTTAATAAGAAAAAAGATAAAAATAATTTAAAAAATGAGGATATGAAAGATACAACTAATAAATTAGAAAATAATTCTATTAGTAAAGATAATATAGATGATACATCAGATGCTTATGAACTTTCAAAAGATGATGACTTTACTGATCAAGATGACTCTATATTAGATGATGATTCCAATTTAGATTTAAAATCTGAATCTGAAAATTTAGAAGAAATAGAAGAACCATTATCAGATGATATTAGTGAAATTGATGATAATTCTATGGCACTTGAAGAAGATGTTGATCCAGATTTAAATATAGATGACGATTTAAATATAGATGATGATTTTAATAAAGTACTAGATGATGTAGAAAAAAAATCTAATGAAGCTGATATAGATATACCAAAATCAGATGAAGAAGATATATGGAAATTTTAATGCCTTAAAGGGCTTTTTTTTCTAAAATGTTAAATATAAGTAAAGTAACATTTACTAAAACTATTTAATAATAAGGTTTAATAAATGGTAAATAATATACTAAAATTAAATTTATTGTAAACTATTTTATTTAAAACTTTAATATGGTATAATTTATTAGTAGAATAAAGGAGGTATTTATGACATTTGAAAGTATAACGAGCTTATTGACTAAAATACTTGATGTGTTGTTAGTTTGGGGAGCATTTTATTATATATTAAAAAACTTAAGAAAAAATGTAAAAATGGTACTATTATTTAAAGGAATGCTTATAATTGTAGCATTAAAAATAATAAGTGATTTATTAAATCTAGTAACAATTGGCTTTATATTAGATTATATAATAACGTGGGGACCACTTGCCTTAATAGTAATATTTCAACCTGAAATTAGAAATGTTTTAGAATATTTAGGTAGAAGTCAATTACTTGGTAGACATAAAGTTTTAACAGTTGATGAAAGAGAAAAAGTAGTATATGAAATAGTAAATGCTATGGACTATTTAAAAAAAGCAAGAATTGGGGCCTTAATGGTTATTGAAAGGGATAATAGTTTAAATGATTACATTGAAAAATCTAAAAAAATATATGCAGATATTTCATCTGACTTATTAATAGCAATCTTTTTCCCAAATAATCCATTACATGATGGTGGAGTAATTATACAAGGTGATAAAATAACAAGTGCTGGAGCAGTTTTCCCTACAAGTGAAAATATGAAAATTAGTAAAAGACTTGGAACTAGACATAGAGCTGCACTTGGAATATCAGAAAAAGGTGACTCTATATCATTAATTGTTTCAGAGGAAACGGGAAGACTATCAATTGCTATGAATGGTGAACTTAACTATAATTTAACAACAGATGAAATAAAATTAATTTTATTAGAAGAATTAAGACCAAAAAGATCAATTTTAATGGAAGATGAGGAAGAAGGTGCAATGGATGAAGATATTAAAAATGATTAAAACCTTTTTTCTTAAAATATGGAGTGTAATTGATAAAATAATAATTTTTCCAATTACAAAATTCATATATAGAATTACATCAAAATTTTCAAAATCAAGTAAAAAATTTGAAAATTGGCTTTCTAGTACAAATACATTATTATTTGTATCTCTTTTCTTAGCCTTAGTAACATTTATTATAATTGATCAAAAAATTATTATATTTAATGATAATACAGCAGAAGTATTAAAAAATCAGCCTGTTAAAGTTATTTATAATGAAGAGGCATATGTTGTAGAAGGACTTCCAGAAACAGTTGATGTAACATTAATTGGTGGTAAAACAGACCTTTATATTGCTAAACAATCATCATCACATGAGGTTACAGTTGATTTAAGTGGATTAAAACCTGGAACACATAAAGTAAATATTAATTATAATCAAAATGTTGGTAATATAGATTATATGGTAAATCCATCAACAGTAACTGTTATAATATATCAAAAAGTTTCAAAAACGATGACATTAGATGTTGATTTAATAAATAAAGATAATTTGGATTCAAAACTTACAATAGACGATATAAATTATGATAATGATAAAGTTGTTATAAAAGGAGCAGAACATCAATTAAATGAAGTTACTTCAGTAAAGGCAATATTAGATATAAATCAAATTCCTGAACAAAAAAGTGGAAATGCAACAGTAAAAGATGTTCCATTAAAAGCTTATAATAAAGATGGAGATGTAGTAGATGTTGAAATAGTACCATCTAAGATAGATGTAAACTTAAAAATTTCATCTCCAAGTAAAGAAGTACCAGTTAAAATAATTCCAGAAGGAGAAGTAAGCTTTGGAAAAGCAATTAGTTCAATAAGTCAAAGTGAATCTAAAGTAATTGTTTATGGTGATGAAGATTCATTAAAGGATATAACATATATACCTGTAAGTGTTAATGTTGATAATTTAAAAGAAAATAAGGAATATAAATTAGAACTTAAAAAACCAGTTGGAACACGTTCATTATCAGTTAATAATATAACAGTAAAAATAACTCTTGATTCTGTATCAAATAAAGATTTTGAAAATATTGATATTGAATCCAGAAATTTAGCAGATGGTTTAGTTGTACAAGGTATTGATGAAAACTCAACAAAAGTAACTGTTACAGCTAAAGGTGTAAAAGAAGTTATAAATGGTATTACTGCTTCGGATATTAGTGCTTATATTGATTTAAGTGGCTATAAAGAAGGAGAGTATGAAGTACCAGTAAATGTTGAAGGAATTGAAGTAAAGGCTCAATATATTTCTAAGACAAAAAAGGTAAAAATTAAAATAGTAAAAGGCTAGGTATAGTCTTTTTCTGTTTCGATTGACAAATGAAGAAAATTTTTATAAAATATTATTAGGATTGAGAGGTGGTAAAAGTGTACCAAGAGAGGATACTTTTGACTGGTAAGGATATTTTAGAAAAAGAATTTAAAATGGATACTAGAGGTTACAGGCCACAAGAAGTAGATAAATATTTAGATGTTATTATAAGAGATTATGAGGAATTTGTTTCAATAATAAAAGAACTTGAACGAGATAAAAAAGAACTATTAGAAGATAACATAAGATTAAAACAAGAAATAAGATCATTAAAAACAAAATTAGATGTTTTAAAAGAAGGATCAAATAATGATGTTAGTAATGTTGATCTACTTAGAAGATTATCTAATTTAGAGAAAATTATATATGGAGAAGATTAATATTTTGACAAACGCTGCATTCTTGTAATGTAGAGGAAAGTCCATGCTCGCATAGTCTGTGATGACTATAGTGTTCGTGCATAGGGAAAAAATAACCTATGGTAAGGAAACTTAACGGCTTTGAAATAACCTAAGTCATTGATATGGTTAAAGTAAATATAAAAGTGCCATAGTGACGAAGAAATTGGAAACAATGGAGATGGAACGCGGTAAACCCCACGAGCGAGAAACCCAAATTATGGTAGGGGAACCTATTAAAAGAGAATAAGAATCTTTTAAAGGACCTGTAATACAGGTAGATAAATGTTTGTCACCTAGAAATAGGAACAGAACATGGCTTATAAAATATTAATTTTTTTTATTTAGAAAGTAGGTGTATTTGTTGAAAGAAATTGGTGAAGCTTTAAAAGAAGCTAGAGAAAGTATTGGTATAAGTATTGAAGAAGCAGCCAATGACTTAAAACTAAAACCTTCACAAATAAAAGATATAGAAGCTGGAAATAAGGATGCATTTCAAGATGTTTTTTATCTTAAATACTTTATAAGAGATTATTCTAAATATTTAGGATTAAATTATGAAGATATGATAGATGAATTCAATGAATTTTTATTTGATTATACTTCAAAATTATCATTAGATGATATTAAAAATGCAAAAAAACAAATAGAGAATAAAGAAAAAAAAGAAGAAAAAAAAGTTTTTTCTCCTTATACATATGAAGCAAAAAATAAAAGAAAAATATCTCCAATTATAATATACGTTTTAATGATTTTAATTGTAGTAGTTAGTTGTTATTTTATAATATCTAAATTAAATGATAATAATTCATCTAATAATGGAGATAAAATAGAAAATGTTATAAAGTAGGAGGCATATATGAATTTACCTAATAAAATAACAATAAGTAGAATTATACTTACTATATTCATAATTATATTATTACTATTTCCTTTTGATGCAGCAGGAATAACAATGACTAAACTATTTATAAATGAGTCAATTGTTATTGATATAACTTATTTAATTGCTGGAGTATTGTTTATAGTTGCATCACTTACTGATTTTGTTGATGGATACATAGCAAGAAAATATAATATGGTTACTGATTTTGGAAAGATGATAGATGCAATAGCAGATAAAATTTTAGTTAATCCTATATTAATAATTTTAGCTGCAAAGGGATTTATATCTCCAATTATACCAGTTATTATTGTATGTAGAGATAGTGTAGTAAACTCAATTAAAATGGTAGCTGGAAGTAAAGGAGCAGTAGTTGCTGCAATAAAACTTGGAAAATTAAAAACAGCTTGTTTAATGACAGGTATAGTATTAACACTATTCTATAATTTACCATTTGAGTTGTTTAATCTTCGTGTATCAGATGCTTTACTTATAGTAGCATGTGTATTGTCTATTATTTCAGGTATTGAATACTATAATATGAATAAAAAATATTTATTTAATGAAAAAGCAGAAAAAATAGAAATTGAATAAAATTATTTACAAAAAGTTCAAAATTTAATAGAACTTTTTATTTTTTTGTTAAAAATTAACAGTAGAAAAACAAAAACAAATGTTCGTAAAAACTATTGACATTAAAAATTTAATATTATATAATTATAATGTACTTAAAAGAGGAGGAAATAAAATGGCAAAAACAGCTGATAAAACTTTAGATCAAGTTTTAGCGGACATTGAAAAACAATTTGGAAAAGGATCAGTAATGAAATTAGGTGATCATGAACATAAAAATATAGATGTTGTTCCAAGTGGTTCAATATCTTTAGATATAGCTTTAGGAATTGGTGGTTATCCAAAGGGAAGAATAATTGAAATATATGGACCAGAATCAAGTGGTAAAACAACATTTGCCTTACATGCAATAGCTGAAGCACAAAAACAAGGAGGAAGGGCTGCCTTTATTGATGCGGAACATGCACTTGATCCAACATATGCATCTAAAATTGGTGTAAATATAGATGAACTTTTATTATCACAACCTGATAATGGTGAACAAGCATTGGAAATTTGTGAAGCATTAGTTAGAAGTGGTGCAATTAGTGTAATTGTAATTGATTCTGTTGCAGCGCTAGTTCCACAAGCAGAAATTGAAGGTGAAATGGGTGATTCACACGTTGGTTTACAAGCAAGACTTATGAGTCAAGCCTTAAGAAAATTATCACCAGTAATAAACAAAACAAATACTGTTTGTATATTTATTAATCAATTAAGAGAAAAAGTTGGTGTTATGTTTGGAAATCCAGAAGTTACACCAGGAGGAAGAGCATTAAAATTCTATTCTTCAGTTAGGCTTGAAATTAGAAGAAGTGAACAAATTAAAGAAGGAACTGATGTTGTTGGAAATAAAACAAATATAAAAGTAGTTAAAAATAAAATGGCTCCACCTTTTAAAAGTTGTAGTGTAGATATTATGTATGGTGAAGGTGTATCTAAAACTGGTGAATTAGTTGATATGGCTGCTGAAGCAGGAATTATAGAAAAATCTGGTGCATGGTATTCTTATAATGGAGAGAAATTAGGTCAAGGTAGAGAAAACGTAAAAGAATTATTAAAAAATAATTCTAAATTATGTGATGAAATTTCTAAAAAAGTTAGAGAATATTATGATTTAGGAGAAAATACTAAAAAGGTAGAAGAAGTTATTGATTAAACTTCTTTTTTTCATATTTCGACAAATTTCGACAAAATTTTTTTGTATAATTATGTCGGTGATAAAATGAATTTATTTGAAAATGTACTTTTAAATGCTATATTAATTATATTTCCTTTATTGGTTTACGTAATTTATGAGGCATATAATAAAGTTTATGATTTTAAAAAAAGTGGATTATGTTTAGATTTCGCAATTATAACAAGTTTTTACTTTGTAGTAACATTTAAAAACGATAATTATTCTTTTCCTTATTTACTTATGAATATACCTTTGTTTTTAGCATATTTAAAAAGAAAAAATACATCTATTATAATTTTGTCTATTTTTTCATGTTGTATTTTATCAAGGTTTTATAATACTCTAACAATATATATAGTTATTGAATACATAATCTATTTTATTATATATTTGTTATCAAGAAAGAAAGATCTGGGATTATTAAATATATTTGTTTTTTTAAAAATTATATTTTATCTTATACATGAATCTATAACTAAACCATATGTTATTAATAATTTTAAATATTTAATGAACGCTATTATAATTATAATTCCATTTATTTTGGTTACATATATAATTTATTATACATTTAAAAAGGCTAATGGTATTATAAATTTTCAAACAGAACTTAGAAAATTACAAGAAGAAAAAAACTTAAGAATGTCTTTGTTTAAAATTACACATGAAATTAAAAATCCAATAACGGTTTGTAAAGGTTATTTAGAAATGTTTGATATTAATGATAAAGAAAAAAGTAAAAAATATATTTCTATAATGAAAAGAGAAATAAAAAGAGTTTTAATATTATTAGAAGACTTTTTATCAATTAATAAAATCAAGATAGAAAAAGATATTATTGATATTAATTTATTACTTGAAGAAGTAACAAGTAATTTTATTCCATTATTAAAAGAAAAAAACATTGATAGGATTTTTAACATAAGTAAAGATGAACTATTTATAAATGCTGATTATAATAGATTGAATCAAGTATTTATAAATATAATAAAAAATAGTATAGAATCAATTGGTAAAAATGGCTTAATAATAGTTAGCTTGAAATGTGAAAAAGACGAAATAGAAATTAAAATTGAAGATACAGGAATTGGAATGGATAAAGCAGAATTAAAAAAAATATCAGAACCATTTTTTTCAACAAAAGAAAATGGTACAGGATTAGGAGTTTATTTATCAAAACAAATTATAGAAGCTCATGGTGGTACAATTAAATATATATCAAAAAAATATATTGGAACAAAAGCAATAATAACACTACCATATGAGAAAATTGAATTTTAAAGGTATTATTTAATACCTTTTTTCATATAATTAAATGGTGATACTATGAAACCTATAGTAGGAATAGCTGTTAGAAAAGAAGATGATATATATTATTCTAAGGTAGAACTTATTGATAACTTAATAATAAAAGGAGTAATACCTATTATTATAAAACCAGATATTGAATCAGCAAATTTATGTGATGGTATTATTTTTCCGGGTGGAATAGATATATATGATGATGATTTAAAATTAATTAAGTATTTATATGATAATGATATTCCTTGTTTTGGAATATGCCTTGGTATGCAAGAGATGGGCTATTTATTTAATGGAGGGATGGGTTATATAGGTAATTATAGTCATTTAAAACCAGATCTTAAATATGTACATGATGTTAAAATTAATAAAAATTCAAAAATATATAAAATATTAAATCTTGAAGAAATAAAAGTAAATAGTAGACATAAAGATTATTTAATAAATACAGATTTATCTATTAGTGGAATAAGTGATGTAATAGAAAGCATAGAAGATAAAAATAAAAGTTTTTTTATAGGTGTTCAGTGGCATCCAGAATCAATGCTTAAATATGATAACAATAGTAATTTAATATTTAATCAATTTATAAAGGAATGTTATAAATACAAATTAACTAAAAAATATAGTGAAAGGTGATAATATGGATAAAAAAATTATTGTTGTAATAAATGAATATAAGTATTCCCTTAAAAATGTCTTAATTGATTATAGTGTAATTGAAATACCTTTTGATATTAATATTATAAATAATATAGATAATATAGATGAAGAAGTAATTATAATCTATTTAGATATAAATAATATAGAAAAATTAGAGTATTTAAAAAATAAAATAAAAATTGATGTTATATTTATCCCTAAAATAAATGGGTGCTATACATCAACCATTGAAAAAAAAGAATTTAAATTTATAAGAAAAATTTTGAGAAAACTTAAAAATACAACATTAATTATAAATGATAATGATAAATATTTAAAAAATATTTTTTATAATAAATTAGATATATATAGATATGGTTCTAATTTATATGATGATATAGAATATATGAATAAAAATGGTGAATTATTAATAAAGTATCAAGATAAAATATATAATATAAAAGTTAATGATCCAAATATAATTGGAAATATAATAATAGGGTTATTATTTGGAAAAAATATTGAATTAATAATTGATAAAATTAATAATTGAGAAAACTATCTAAATAGTGTATACTATTTAGGTAGGGATGTGAATTTATGAAAATAAAGTATGAATTAAAATATAAAAGTGGTAATGCAAGATATGGACTTTTACATACAAATCATGGAACTTATGAAACCCCAATGTTTATGCCAGTTGGAACACTTGCTACTGTTAAAACATTAAGTCCAGAAGAATTAAAAGAAATGAATAGTGCTGTTATTTTATCTAATACATATCACTTATGGTTAAGACCTGGTGAAGATATTGTATCAAAGGCTGGTGGACTTCATAAATTTATGAATTATGATGGTCCAATACTTACTGATAGTGGAGGATTCCAAGTGTTTTCACTTGCTAAAAATAAAAAGAAGGATATCATTGAAGAAGGAGTTCATTTTAAAAGTCATTTAGATGGTAAAAGCTTATTTTTAACTCCAGAAAAATCTATAGAAATTCAAAATAAATTAGATAGTGATATAGCTATGAGTTTTGATGAATGTCCACCAGCTAGTGCAGGCCATGATTATTTAAAAAATAGTATTGAAAGAACGCTAAGGTGGGCTAAAAGAGGTAAAGATGTTCATAATAATCCTAATCAATCATTATTTGGAATTGTTCAAGGTGGAGCTTATGAAGATTTAAGAAAATATTCGGCTATTGAAACAGTAAAAATTGGTTTTGATGGATATAGTATAGGTGGAGTTGCAAACGACCATGAATCAAAAGAAGATATGTATAAAGCAATTGATTATTCTATTTTATATTTGCCAGAAGATAAACCAAGATATTTAATGGGAATAGGCGACCCTATAGATATAATAGAAGGTGTTATTAGAGGTGTAGATATGTTTGATTGTGTTTTACCAACCCGTATTGCAAGACATGGTAATGCCTTTACACATTATGGAAAGATTAATATGAAAAATGCTAAATATAAGGATGATTTTACGCCAATTGAAGAAGGTTGTGATTGTTATGCTTGTAAGCATTATACAAAGGCATATATTAGACATTTAATTACTTCAAATGAAACTTTTGGAGCTAGACTTTTATCTATACATAATATTCGCTTTTTAATTAGATTAGCAGAAGAGTTAAGAATAGCTATAAAGGAAGATAAATTACTAGAATATAGAGAAAAATTTATATCAGATTATACTAAAAATAATTAAAAAAATCTTCATTTTGAAGATTTTTTTCTATGCTTTTTCTATGTCAGTTAAACCAAGTTCAACAATTGTTTCTTGTCCAAATAAATCTAATGCAACTTCTAATGTTTGGTTTTCCATATTTATAGTTTTAACTTTACCAAACATAGAAGCAAATGGTCCATTAACAACTTTAACATTATCATCAACATTTAAGTTGTTACCAATTTCTAATCTACTCATTCCCATACTACCTAGTATTTTATCAACTTCCATAGGAGTAAGTGGAAAAGGTTTTGCTCCTTTACCTGAAGATCCAATAAATCCTGTAACACCAGGTGTATTACGAACTATAAACCATGCATCATCATTCATAATCATTTCAACAAGGATATATCCAGGAAACATTTTTTTAACTTTTTCTTTACCTTTTTCATCAATTATTTTTTCTTCTGGAACAACTACTCTAAATATGTAATCTTCCATTCCCATTGTACTGGCGCGCATTTCAAGTTTTTCTTTAACTTTACTTTCATGACCAGAATATGTATTAACAACGTACCATTCTTTTTCCATTAATGAATCACATCCTTAATAACAGATATTAGAAAATCTAAACCAGTAAAGAAAAGAGCAAAAATTATAACACATAATAAAGTTGCTACTGAATATGTAGCCATTTCTTTTTTATTTGGCCATTTTATTTTTTTGAATTCTAGTTTTACACCTTTAAAAAATTTTTTCATATGCACCTCTTTATTTCAAAATAAAAACACCTTCCGTGTTTAGATAAATATATCATATTATCATGTTTAAGTCAATAAATATATAAAAAAAATAAAAAAAATAAAAATTTGACAAATATTTGACAAAATTCGATATAAATGTGATAAAATTATAATAGCGAGGTGATAGTATGAACAAGGTAATATTATTAATTGTATCTATTTTCTTATGTGCAATAACTTTAATAATACTTGTTTTATACTTTATACAAAAACAAAAAAATAAAAAATATAAAGAAGAAATTGATAAACTAGAGATAGAAAAAAATAAATTGGATAGCTCTCCAGTAATACCTGAATTATCAAAAATAGAGTCCTATTTGAATAATGAAAAATTAGAAGTAATGTATAATAATTGGAAAAATAGATTAGATGTAATTAGAACAAATCAAATTCCTAAAATAACAGATATGTTACTTGATACAGATTATTCTTTGTCTAAAATGGATTACAAGAAAACACTTTATAAAATAGCAAGACTTGAAATGGAAATTTATAAAGTAAGAACAAATTCTGAGTTTTTACTTAATGAGATAAAAGAAATAACTGGAAGTGAAGAAAGAAATAGAGCAATTATTACAAAACTTAAAATTAAATATAGAGAATTATATCAAAAATATAAAAATACTGAAAATGAATTTGGTGAAAATAGTGAAGTAGTTGAATTACAATTTGAAAATATAGCTCGTAAATTTGAGCAATTTGAAGATTTAATGGAAAAGAATGAGTATACTGAAGTTGCTCCTGTTGTAAAATCTATTGATGAAATGATTAAACATATGACAAATGTTGTAGAAGAATTACCAGGTATAGAGTTACTTGCTAAATCAATTCTACCTAAAAAACTTGAAGAAGTTGAACAAAAATATAAAAAGATGACTGAAAGTGGATATCCGCTTGATTATTTAAATGTTGAATATAATATAGCTGAAGCTCGTAATAAAATAAATGATATTTTAACTAGAGCAAAAGATTTAAATATTGAAGATAGTTTGTTTGAACTTAAGGTTTTATTAGACTATTTTGAATCAATATTTACGGATTTTGAAAAAGAAAAAGTAAATAGAACAGATTATGAAAATGCTAATAAAGTATTTAAGACAAAATATAATAAAATTAATAATTTGTTAAATGATATTCTAAAAGATATAGAAGAAATTAAGCGATTATATAATTTATCTGATATTCAATTACAGGAATTATATAGTATAAAAAAAGATTTAGATAATTTATATAACGATTATAATATTTTAATAAAACATACAAGTAACAATACATTTGCTTATTCAAAACTTACTAAAGAGATAGAAGCTTTATCTGTTAAATTAGCTAATTTAGATGAAAGAGTTGATGTAATTTTAGATTCAATTGGTAGTATGAAAGAAGATGAAGTTAGAGCCCGTCAACAACTTGAAGAAATAAAAAATATTTTAAAAGAATCTAAAGCTAAAATTAGAAAATATAATTTACCAATTATTCCAAAAACTTATTTTATTGAATTAAATGATGCTCAAATGGCAATAAAAGAAATAATAAAAGAATTAGATAAAAAACCAATAACAATAGATGTATTAAATACTCGTGTCGATACAGCTCGTGATTTAGTTTTAAAGTTATATCAAACAACAAAAGAAATGGTTAAAACAGCAATGTTTGCCGAAATGGCTATTGTATATGGAAATAGATATAGAAGTAGAGTAGATGATTTGGATAAATATTTAAAATATTCAGAAAAATTATTTTATCGTGGTGAATATAAAAAATCTTTAGAAGTATCTATAAATTCATTAAATAAGGTAGAAGAAGGAATTTATGATAAATTATTAAAGTTATATTCAGGAAATTAAAAAGATGTTATTACATCTTTTTTGCTATAAAAATATAATGATCATCATCTTTCTTTGTTATAATATCTAAAGCTTTAATATCTGTTTTTAATTCTTTTAATAATTCAATAGACTTTTTATAATATTGTCTATTTTTACTACAAACACCAATTATAAATGGAATTTTCTTTAAATCTAGTTTTTTTAAGAAATAAGCTTCATTTTTATATATACCATTAATTAAAATTAAATCTCTTTTATATGGAATTTTATTAATAGTTTTATCTATAGAACACTTTGTATATTGAACTGTATTTGGTAGGTATAAACCAACCATATTATTTTCATGAATAGCAATTTCTTCAATTACCATATTAGGATTTATTAATCTATTTTTTTTAATAGTATCTGCAAATATTTTATTTTCACGTTTTTTATTTTTTTCCCATGTAACATAATTTTTATCAAAAGGGTTGTTATTTAATAAATAATTTATTTCTTTTTTAGTAAATCCTTGTTCTAAAAAATATAATTTAAGCATTTCTACATCATAATCCATGGTTTTCCTCTTTTCTGATTTATTTATATTAACAAAAATTAAAATTAAAGTCAATTATAATTTTATATAATATTTTAATAGTAATAAAAAAATAACTAATTAGTTATTTTTTTATAATACAATAGTAAATAAATTTCCAGATCCTTTATTAACTAATTTTGTTAGAGTTTGACATAGTTTAAATCTAACATTTTCTGGAAGAAGTGATAGTTTTGCTTGTATTCCTTCTTTTACAATTACATCTAAACTTCTACCAAATATTTCACTTTTCCAAATATTATCAGGATTTGTATCAAAATCTTTCATTAAATAATCTATTAATTCTTTACTTTGAATTTCAGAACCTATAATTGGTTCAAATGTTGATTCTACATCAACTCTTATCATATGAATTGATGGAGCAGTTGCTTTTAATTTAACACCATATCTACTTCCTTGTTTTATAATTTCTGGTGTATCTAATTTCATGTCTGAAAGGGTTGGTGATGCTACACCATATCCTGTTTGTTTTACCATTTTTAGTGCTGATTTAATTTGATCATATTCTAATTTAATTTCGTTATAATCTTGAAAGATATTTAATAATTGGGCTTTATTTCCTATATCAATACCAATAATTTCTTTTAATATATCATTATATAAGTTAGCTGGTGCTTCAAGTGTTACTGTAACAATTCCTGTTGAGGTGTTAACATCTGATAGATAAGCTTTATTTATATATTCACAATCATTAAAATGACTTGTTATTAAATCTATATCTTTAAGTTTATCTATTTCAGATACACTTTCTCTTATTTTTTCAATATATATTTTCTTTAGCCAATTGTTTGGTGATAAGCAAGCAATCCATTCTGGCATACTAACATTTACTTCTAGTACTGGAAATTCATATAATGCATTTTTAAGTATATCATAGATATCTTTATCACTCATATTTTCTATATTTATAGGTAATACAGGAACTTTATAAGTTTCATTTAAATTAGTTGCTAATCTCTCTGTTTCTGGTAACATTGGATGAGATGAATTTAAAACTACTATAAATGGTTTTCCATAAGATTTTAATTCATTTATAACACGTTCTTCTGTTTCTATATAACTAGATCTATTTATTTCACCAAATGAACCATCTGTTGTTATAACAATACCAATTGATGAGTGGTCCTTGATAACTTTTTCTGTTCCGATTTCGGCTGCTTCTATAAATGGTATTTCATCATCATACCATGGACATTTTACCATTCTTGGACCATTTTCATCTTCATAACCTTTAGCTTCTGGTATAACATACCCAACACAATCAATTAATCTTATATTCGTATTAAAATCGTCTATTTTTATATTTGCGGCATTACTAGGTACAAATTTTGGCTCCGTTGTCATTATAGTTTTTCCCTGTGCACTTTGTGGTATTTCATCTAAAGTTCTTTTTCTTTCATATTCATCTTCAATATTAGGGACAACTAGTTTTTCAATCACTTTTTTTATAAATGTTGATTTTCCTGTTCTAACAGCCCCAACAACTCCTAAATATATATCACCACCTGTACGTTCTGTAATACTTCTTATAACATCTGTTTTTTCCATTTAATCCCTACTTTCCATAATCACTAAACTATATGTAAAACAAGTAAAATATATTCAAAAAAGCTATATAAAAAATTTTATTTATGATATAATTAGCTTATGTAAGGGAAAGAGGAGTGTTATAATGGAAAAAAAGAATATTGCTACTTGTGTTATTTTATCAATAATAACATGTGGAATTTATGGTATATTTTGGTTTATAAATCTTACTGACTCTGCTGCTAGAGTTAATGATGATGTGGATTTTTCAGGTGGAAAGGCATTTTTATTTACAATAATTACATGTGGTTTATATAGTATTTATTGGAATTATAAAATGGGTAAAGAAATATATGAAGCTAAAATTAAAAATGATATACCAGCATCAGATCAATCTGTTTTATATATAATCCTTGGATTATTTGGATTTCAAATTGTTAATTATTGTTTAATGCAAAATGATTTAAATAGTTTAGTATAATTATGTGTAAAAATTATTTTGATACAACTAAAAAGAGAATTATAGTATCTATTATATTATTTATAAGTGTACTATTTTTTTCTTTTTTATATTATAAAATATATAATATATACCATATTGGAATTCCATGTGTTTTTTATAAATTAACTGGTTTATATTGTCCTGGGTGTGGCATTACAAGAGCTTTTTTTTCATTAATGCAATTAGATTTTAAAAGAGCGATACATAATAATCTTTTAATAATTATTGTTGTTCCACCTTTACTATATTATTTAATAATAAAATTAAAAAATTGGATAACATTTAAAAAAAATGATAATATTTATCCAAATTTTCTATGGTACATTTTAGTTGCAATAACTATTATATTTGGAATTTTAAGAAATTTTTCCATTTTTTCTATAATAGCTCCTATAAAATAAAAAGGATTAAAGAATTGATCTAATAAATTTCTACATGAATTGTGTAGATTTTAAAATCATTTCTAAATCCTTTTTTTTATATCATTTTATCAATATCTTTTGGAATATTATCATTTTGTACAGCGCTTATTATTTTATCTTCTTTTTCTTTTGAAAGTTCCTTTCCTGTTAATTTACTAAGTTCTTTTATAACACTTCTTAGATTATTCTCATCTTTCATATCACCTTGTTGTAATTTAGTTGCTAAATCTAAAATAGTATCTTTACTTACATTTGTTTTTTTCTCTATTTTTTTAAAAAAATTATCTGAAAAATTCATATATTTTATCCTCCTAATATTAATGTATTCTAAAATAAAAAATGGGTTATAGTTTATTTTTAAAAAATTAAAAAAATTAGGAAAATAAAAAAACTGTATTTTTGAAAAATTAAAAAAATGAAAAAAATATTTAAAATGCTATTTTATAGAAAGTCTTGAAAAATAAAAGAAAACCTCTAAAATTGCAAATTGTAAAAAATTAAAAAAATAAAAAAATGTAAAAAAGTGAAAATTTATTTTTTGCAAAAATGTTATAAAATAAAGGCAAAACAAACCAGCGAACAAATTTTCTTAAAATATTATTAAAAAGTTATTGACTTGATAATTTTTTTGAGATAAAATTTATCTAGAAAGTAGGAGGAGTTAAGACAATGGTTGATGAGTTAGTAGAAACAAAATATGTTATTAAAAGAAATGGTAAAAAAGTAGATTTTGATGGTTCAAAAATTGCTATTGCTATAAAAAAAGGGTTTGATAGTGTAAAACTTGATGAAGAAGAAAATAAATATACAGAAAAAGATATTCAAAAAATATATCAAGCTGTTATATCAAAAATAGAAAAATTAGAAAAAGTTCAAATAAAAATTGAAGAAATTCAAGATATGATTGAAGAAGAACTTGATAAAAAAGGTTATAGTGATGTATATACTTCATTTAAGGATTATCGTGAGAGAAGAGCTAATTCAAGAAAATTATTCTTCGATGAGAAAAAAACACATAAATTTTTGAAGTCAATTGAAGGGTTAGGACTTAAAACAGCAGGGGAAGAAGATGCAAAAAGAGAAAATGCAAATGTTGATGGTGATACTGCTATGGGTACAATGTTACAATATGGTAGTACAATATCAAAAGAATTTGCAAAATCATATTTGATGAAACCTAAATTTGCAAAAGCTCATGATGATGGAACTATTCATATTCACGATATGGATTTTATGCCAATGGGTACTACAACATGTATGCAAATAGAATTAGATAGATTATTTAAAAATGGTTTTTCTACTGGACATGGATATTTAAGAAAACCAAATGATATAATGAGTTATTCTGCACTTGCAGCAATTGCAATTCAATCAAATCAAAATGATCAACATGGTGGGCAATCAATACCAGCGTTCGATTTTTATATGGCACCTGGAGTTTTAAAAACATTTAAAAAACAATTTAAACAAGAAGTATATGATTTATTAGACTTTAGTGATCTATTATCATTTGTAAATATAGATAGAGTAGTAAAAGAAATAGATAAATTAAATTCAATTGATGTAGATATAGAAGAATTTGCAAATTTTTATAAGGAATCATCAACTGTAAAGAGAATATTTGAAAAAAGTTATGAGAAAGCTTTACAAAAAACAAATAGAACTACTTATCAAGCAATGGAGGCATTTGTTCATAATTTAAATACAATGCATTCAAGAGCTGGAGCTCAAGTGCCATTTTCTTCAATAAATTTTGGTACTGATACTTCTAGTGAAGGTAGAATGGTTATTAAAAACTTCTTACTTGCAACTAATGATGGACTTGGAAAAGGAGAAACACCAATTTTCCCAGTTTCAATTTTTAAAGTTAAAGAAGGGGTTAATTATAATAAAGAAGATAAAAATTATGATATGTTTAAATTAGCTTGTGAAGTTTCTGCTAAAAGATTATTTCCTAATTTCTCATTCTTAGATGCTCCTCACAATATTCCTTATTATAAGGAAGGAGATTATAGAACTGAAGTAGGTTATATGGGATGTAGAACAAGACTTATGAGTGATGTTACTGATCCAGATAATGAAACAACTGGTGGTAGAGGTAATTTATCATTTACATCAATAAACTTACCTAGAATAGCAATTAAACATGGTATATGTTTAAAAGAAAGAGAAGAAGCTGATATGGATGGTTTCTATAATGAATTATCTGAAATTATGGAACTTGTAAAAGATCAACTATTAGAGAGATTTGAAATTCAATGTAATAAAAAATGTTATAATTTTCCATTTTTACTACAACAAGGAGTTTGGACAGATGGTGATAAATTAAAACCAACAGATAGACTTAGAAAAATACTAAAACATGGTAGTTTAACATTTGGATTTATAGGACTTGCAGAATGTCTTAAAGCATTAATTGGAAAACATCATGCTGAAGATGAGAAAGCTCAAGAATTAGGACTTGAAATAATTGGATTCATGAGAAATAAAGCTGATGAATATTCTAAAAAATATAATTTAAACTTTACTTTAATAGCTACTCCTGCAGAGGGATTATCTGGTCGTTTTGTTGGAATAGATAGAGCTATATATGGAAAAATTAAGGGTGTAACTGATAAAGCATATTACACTAATTCATTCCATGTACCTGTAAGTTTTAATATAAGTATTAGTAGAAAAATAGAATTAGAAGCACCATATCATGCGTTAACAAATGGTGGACATATTTCCTATATTGAATTGGATGGGGATACTACATCAAATGTTGAGGCATTTGAAAGTATTATTAGACTTATGAAAGAGTCTGGAATAGGATATGGAGCAATTAACCACCCTGTTGATAGAGATCCTGTATGTGGATATGTAGGTGTAATTAAGGATGTTTGCCCAGGATGTGGTAGAAAAGAATTTGAAAGTGTACCTTTAGAAAAAATTAAATGTAGTTGTTAGGAGGAATAGTATGGAAAAATTAGTTGGTGAAGGTGTAGGATTTGAAAGAATTAGAAGAGTAACAGGATATCTTGCTGGAGATGTAAAACGTTTCAATAATGGTAAGAGAGCTGAAGAAAAAGATAGAGTAAAACATACTGGAATAAAAGATGTAATTAAAGCTGCTAAAGAAGCTGAATAATATGAAAATAAGGTTAGCTGCTGATTTACAAAGTGATAGTATTGTTGATGGTGAAGGAATCAGAACGGTTATTTGGACACAGGGGTGTCCTCATAATTGTTTTGGTTGCCATAACAAATGTACACATGATTTTAATGGAGGAGAATTAATCGATTTAGATTATATTAAAAATGAAATATCTGAATTAAAATTACAAGATGGATTGACTTTTTCTGGAGGCGATCCTATGTGTCAACCAGAAGCATGTAGTGAACTTGCTAAATATGCAAAAAGCTTAAATATGAATATATGGTGTTATACAGGTTATACTTATGAACAGTTAATAACACTTTCTAAATCTAATAAATATATAATGGAATTTTTAGAAAATATTGATGTTTTAGTAGATGGAAAATTTATGTTAGAACTTAAAAGCGATACGGCACTATTTAGAGGGTCTACTAACCAAAGAATTATAGATGTAAAATCAAGCTTACAAAAAAAGAGAGTATGTTTAGTTGAAAAATATAAAGAAAAAGAAGAGGAACAAGTTAAGTTTTGTCATGAAAAATATTTGTTTGTATAGAAATTAGTATGATTACTAATTTTTTTTTATAAATAAAATATACTTTAATAGGTGGTATAAGTGAAGGGAAGGGTTCATTTAAAAAGAAGGAAAATAAATTTAAGGCTAAAAAGACATAAAAATAAATTAACTAAAAAGGATAAGGTTATATTAATATTTTTTTTAATAATAATTACAGTAATATTTTTAATAAATATAATTGGTAAAAAAATAACACCTATTCTTATGACATATGCAGAAAAGAAGGCAAAATCAATTGCGACTATTATGATTACTGAGGCAGTTAATAATAATGTGTTTAAAGATATGAATAAGGAAGATTTATTTATAGAAAAGAAAGATAGTAGCGGTAATAATGTTTCTACTGATTTTAATCCTGTTATAGTAAATACTGTTTTAAATAAAATAACGATATATGTACAAAATTATTTAGAACAATTAGAATCTGGTGGTATTGATGAATTAGAATTATCTAGTACTATATTAAGCAGTTATGATTTAGAAAAATTAAAAAAAGGTATAATATATGAAATACCTTCAGGCATTGTATTTAATAATTCACTAATATCTAATTTAGGCCCTAAAATACCTGTTAAAATAAATTTAAATGGTGATGTTGTAACTGATATAAAAACAGATGTAGAAAGTTATGGAATAAATAATGCTTTAGTTAAGGTAAGCGCTAATGTAAAGGTATACATGCAAGTTATAATACCTTTTAAGACAAAAGAAATAGTTGTAAGTACAAATATTCCTATTGTAATGAAATTAATTAATGGTACTGTTCCTTCATATTATTATCCATTTTCTAGTACAAATAAAAGCTAAATATGATATAATTTATTTAGGTGATACTAATGAATAAAGTAATAAATGAAATGAATTTTAAAATAATAAAAGATTATAGAGAAGGATTTGATTTAGAAGAGATTGAAAAAAAATTAACTGATTATTTTGAATCATATGATTATATAGTAGGCGATTGGTCATATGGTAAATTAAGACTTAAAGGCTTTTGTAAAAAAGATAATAAATATTTCAATAAAATAAACGATTATGATAATTTAGAAAATTATTTAAATAAAGATTGTGCATATAATTGTAAATACTTTATTTTAGAAAGGATTTATGAAAATAAATAAAATTGAGAATATTTGTAAAATAAATTTAAATTTGAAAAAAGATAATCAAGAAAAAAATCATCAAAATCAAGATAATAAATTTGAAAAAGAACTTAAAAAACAAAAAAAATTAAACAAAAATTAGATTTAAAATCTAATTTTTTTTGTATACAAAAAAAATTTTTTTTCATAATAAGAAAAGGTGATAATATGGAAAAAAATAAATATCAGAAAATAGTAAAAAAACATACACCTAAAGAAAATAGGTTATCTAATGGAATAATAGCTTTTTTTATAGGTGGAATTATGGGAATTATAGGAGAATTTTTGGTTGAATTTTATTCTAGTTTTTTAGAAATATCAACTAAAGATGCAGGATCATTTATGATAGTAACTTTAATTTTCTTGGGATGTTTATTTACTTGTTTAGGTTTTTTTGATAATTGGGTTAATTTTGCAAAAGCAGGCTTGTTTGTTCCTATAACAGGATTTGCTCATGCAATGCAAAGTGTTGCACTTGATTATAAAAAAGAAGGATTAGTAACAGGAATAGGCGCAAATATGCTTAAATTAACAGGATCTGTAATAATATTCGGGGTTGTTAGTGCATATGTATTTGGAATTATTAGAATATTATTTTTTGGAGGTAGCATATGACATTTAAATATAACAATGTATATATAAATGAGGTATCAACGATAACAGGACCATATGAAAAAAAAGGACCACTTAGTTCATATTTTGATAAAAGTTATGATGAATTTTATTTTGAATGTAAAAATTTTGAAGAAGCTGAATCAAAAATTCTTTTAGATAGTGTTGAAATATTATTAAATAAAATTTCTAAACTTAAATCTGATATAGATTTATTTATATCAGGTGATTTGTTAAATCAAATAACTTCTTCTAATTTTGCTGCTTTAGATTTAAAAATTCCTTATTTAGGAATATTTAGTGCATGTGCTAGTAGTGTAGAAGGATTAATAATTGCTTCTAATATGATTGAAGCAGGCCAAATAAAAAATTGTATAGCATCTGTCTCGTCACATAATAATGCAGCAGAAAAGCAATTTAGATATCCAGTTGAATATGGTGGGCCAAAACCTAAAACGGCTACATTTACTGTAACAGGTGGGGCAAGTGCTTTTTTATCAAATAAAAAAAGTGGTATAAAAGTTGAGTCATCAACTATTGGAGTTGTAAATACTATGGGTATTAAAGATGCTTATCAAATGGGGGCAGTAATGGCTCCGGCAATGGCCGATACACTTTATAAACATTTAAAACAGACCAAAAGAACTAGTGATTATTATGACTTAATATTAAGTGGTGACCTTGGTAAATATGGTAAAGATATATTAAAAGATTATATGAAATCAGAATATAATATTGAACTTAAAAATTATGATGATACAGCTTGTATGATATATGATTTAGAAAATCAAGCAGTATATTCAGGTGGAAGTGGTCCTGCATGTGCACCATTAGTTGTTTATTCATATGTATTTGATTTAATGAAAAAGAAAAAAATTAATAAAGTTTTATTGATTGCAACAGGAGCTCTTTTATCACAAACAAGTGTTAATGAAAAAAGAGAAATTCCAAGTATTGCTCATGCTATAAGTTTGGAGGTATAAATATGATATATTTAAATGCATTTTTAGTTTCAGGATTTATATGTTTACTTGGGCAGATAATATTAGATAATACAAAATTTACAGCTGGTCATGTTACAACCTTATTTGTATGTATAGGAGCCTTTTTAGATACATTTAGTTTGTATGATAGAATTATTTTATTTGCTGGAGGTGGAGCATTAGTTCCTATAACAAGCTTTGGACATTTGTTAATTCATGGTGCATTAGAAAAAGCTCAAGAATTAGGTCTTATTGGACTTTTTTCTGGAATGTTTGATTTAACTGCAACAGGTATAATATCCGCAATTATAATATCTTTTTTCTTATCATTAATTTTCAATCCTAAAAGTTAAAAAAAACGATTAAAAATCGTTTTATCTATAATATCCTCCATAATAGTATGATACAGGATATGGATAGTAATTGTTATAGTATGGTCTTTGATAGAAAGCAGGTGCTAATAGTCCGCCTGTTATTCCTCCTAATACAAAAGGCCCTAAGAATCCACCAACAAATCTGTCATCATTTTTATTTTTATAAAATGTTTGATTATTATAGAAATTTGGATTGTTATAATACATATTAAAACCCCTTTCATAATATATTATGTAATAAATAAAAAGGAGTGATAAATTGGAAGAGAAATTAAATAGTTTAAGTAAAACAATAGTAAATTATTCATTAGATGTAAAAGAAAATGACCGTGTTTTAATTACAACACAGACAAGTGAGGCTAATTACTTAATTAAATGTTTAATTAAAGAGATTGTAAATAATAAAGGAATTCCGTTTGTTAGAATTGAGGATCAATCATTAGATGCAACTCTTTTAGAATTAACAAATAAAAGTAGAATAAATGAAATAAAAAAACATAAACAATTTGATATAGATAACTTTGATTGCTTTATATCTATAAGGTATTCTATTAATGATTTTGAATTAAATAATGTAAAAGCTTCAATAAGAAGGGAAATAGGTGAGGCTATAAAAGAAATAGATCATGTTAGAATTAATGAAAGAAGATGGGTATTACTTAATTATCCATCAAATCTTGATGCTTATAAAGCTAATATGAAAACTGATGATTTTAAGTTGTTTGGAATTAATGCAATGTGTATTGCTTATGATAAAATGTACAAAGATATACTTCCTTTAAAAGAAGTTATGGAAAATACTAAAAAGGTTAGAATTGTAGGAGTTAATACTGATATAACATTTAGTATAGAAGGAATGCCTGCTATACCATGTTGTGGGAAGTATAATATACCAGATGGTGAAATTTATACAGCCCCTATTAAAGATAGTGTAAATGGGATTATTACTTTTAATACTAAAAATCCATATAGAGGATATGTTTTTTCTAATATTTCGCTAAAATTACGTGATGGAAAAATTATAGAGGCTAAAGCATCTAATAATACAGACAAATTAAATGAAATTTTAGATACTGATGATGGAGCACGTTATGTTGGAGAATTTGCAATTGGACTTAATCCTTTTATAAAAAATCCAATGGGAGATATTTTATTTGATGAAAAAATAATTGGTAGTATTCATTTTACACCTGGTCAAGCATATTATGATGCTTATAATGGAAATGATTCTAGTATTCATTTTGATTTAGTTTTAATAGAAAGAGAAGAATATGGTGGAGGAGAGCTTTATTTTGATGATGTATTAGTAAGAAAAAATGGAAAATTTGTATTAGATAAATTAAAACATTTAAATTATGAAAATAAATAAATTATTTACATATATTTAATTAGGTGATGTTATGAAAAAACTATTTCAAATTATAGGATTTATTTCTTTAATAGGATTTAGTTTTTTTTATACTGAAAAAACTATTAGTGTTGTAAAAGAATATGATGATATCATGATTAATATAAAGAGTGTTAGTAATAAGTATCAAAAAGATTATATAGATGCATCTATAGTTGGCAATAAAATAATACCGGGTGTTAGTGGTGTTAAAGTTGATTTAAATAGAAGTTATAGCAAAATGAAAAGATATGGTAGTTTTGAAGAATCATTGATTGTTTTAAAAAAAGTTAATCCAAGTATTTTGTTAGAAAAAAATAAACACAAATATATAATAAGTGGTAATCAAAATAAAAAAATGGTTAGTTTAATATTTTTAGTTGATGTAAATAGTAATATTGATAATATTATCAAAATATTAGATAAAAAAGGTGTTAAAGGTAATTTTTTTGTTGATGGTAAATGGTTAGAAAAAAATAGTAATTTAGTTCCTATTTTAATAAGAGAAAATCATGTTATAGGTAATTTAAGTTACAATAATGATTATTTAGATAGTTCATTTGTATGGATGGAGACTATTATAGAAAAAATTGGAAAACAAAGTGTTGGATATTGTTATACAGAAGTAGAAAATAAAGATATAATTGATACATGTAAGTTAAATGATAATTACACTATTATGCCAAGTATTGTTGTTAAAAATAGTCCATATATGGAAGTTAGAGAAAACTTAAAAAGTGGTAGTATTATTTCGTTTAAAATAAATAGCAGATTAGAAGAAGAATTACCTATTATAATTAATTTTATAAAAAGTAAAGGATATAAAATAGAAAATTTAAATGAACATTTAAGTACTTAAAAAAGAGGATTTAGTCCTCTTTATTTGTTGCTAAAGATTTTTTATAACCTTTAGATATAGTAGAATCTGCTATATCTAAATTATATGATTCTCTAATCTTCTTCCATGTATTATTAAATAAATTTTTATCATTATTTAATTTATTTTCACTAATAGCATTTAATATTTTAGTTTTTGATTTATTAAGACTTGGTTTTTTAGTATTACTTATTTTTAAGATAACATGATATCCATAAGTACTTTGAACTGGTTCTTTAGTATATTCATTATCTTTTAATTTTAAAGTTGCATTAAAGAATTCATCAACAACATCGCCTTTAGTAAAATTCTCAATTAATCCTTCTTTTTCAACAGATGCTGTATCACTTGAATATTCTTTAACTAGATCTTTCCATTTTTCACCATTATCTAATTTCTTTATAACTTCTTCAGCTTTTTCTTTAGCTTTCTTTTCTGCTTCTTCTTTTTCTTCATCAGACATATCATCTTTTACTTCAGGAGATATTAATATATGTTTAACAGTATAATCTCCATAAATTTCTTTTTCATAATATTCATTTATTTCGTCATCTGTTATTTCTTTTTTAATATATTCTTTAGCTACTAAAGTTTTTTTGCGATCATTTGAATAATCATTAATTAAGTCTTTATCACTAGAATATCCATATTGTGTTAAAACAGTATTCCAGTCATATCCAGCTTGTTTATATTGACTTTTCATTGATTCAACTTGAGCTTTAGCATATTCTATAGCTTCAGAATCATCTTTAATTTCTTTGTTAACTATATATTCATCAATCATATTTATAAGAACAGTTGAACCATAGTTTTCTTTTAATTTATCGAATAATTCTTCAGCAGTAATATCCTTTCCTTTAACTTTAGCAATAACTTCTTTACCATCTTTAAGTTCTACTTTACTTTTACAACCAGAGCATATTAATAATATACTACAAAGTGAAATAATTAATATTTTCTTTTTCATTTTATCCTCCTTTAAAATACAATTATATCTTATCAAAAAATAACTTAAATTACAAGAAAAATAAACACAAGTAATCACATAAAAGAAAAATTCCCATAGAATAATGTGAAAAGATAAAAAAAAGGAGGAATGTTATATGTGTAATTCAGGTGTATCAGGAGCTGCTATTGTTTTAGTTTTATTTATTCTTTTAATCATAATACTAGGGGCTTATATCTAGTAGATAAGGAGGTTTATTATGTCTTGTCAAAATAATTGTAAGGAGACATGTACTGAACAAAGACGTGGTGGAAGTGGATTTGTAATCTTAGTTGTTTTATATATCCTACTTGCAATCATTCTTGGTTCATGCATTTGTTATTAAAAGAGGTAAACCTCTTTTATTTTTTTTGAAATTATTGTAAAATTAAATTGGTGATATTATGTTAAAAGTTGAAAATGTTACAAAGTATTATGGAAATTTTAAAGCTGTTGATAATTTGTCATTTCAAGTAGATAAAGGAGAGGTTTTTGGACTTTTAGGTGTAAATGGTGCAGGTAAAACAACTACTTTTAGAATGATTATGGGATTAATTGAACCTAGTAGTGGTTCTATAACATTAGATTCTAAAAAAATTGATTATAGTGTTACTGATGATATTGGCTTTTTAACTGAAGAGAGAAGTTTACTTACCAAGTTAACAGTTAAGGAACAAGCTTTATTTTATGGTAAGTTAAAAAGTATGTCTAAAAGTGATATTTTAAAAAGACTTGATTTTTTACTTGATAAATTTAATGTGGCTTCATATAAAAATAAAAAGATAAAAGAGCTTTCAAAAGGTAATCAACAAAAAATTCAATTTATTTTAGCAATATTAAATAAACCAAAATTATTAATATTAGATGAACCTTTTTCTGGGCTAGATCCTTTTAATGTTGAACTTTTTAAAAATGAAATTATAGAATTATCTAATGAAGGCAGTATGATTATATTTTCTTCTCATCGTATGGAACATGTTGAACTATTTTGTAAAAAGCTTGCTATTATCGTAAATGGTAAAACGGTTTTATCAGGTAATTTATCTGATATAAAAGAAAAATATAGAAAGAAAAATATTTTTATTAAGGCGGATATTAAGAGGGAAGATTTAACTAAAATACCTGGAGTTGTTAAAGTTATAGAAAAATCTGATGAGTTTTTAGTTCAAATAAAGGATAGTTCAGTTATATCTTCAGTTTTTAATGTTGTAAAGCAAAAAGACAATGTTGTTAAATTTGTTGTAGAAGAACCATCATTAAATGAAATATTTGTATCAAAGGTAGGTATGGAATATGGTAAATAAATTATTATTTTTAACAAAAACTAGTTTAAATAGAAAAATAAAAACAAAATGGTTTTTAGTTACAAATATATTGCTTGTAATTATAATTTCTTGTGTTATTAATATGGATTCAATTATTAATTTGTTTGGTGGAGATTTTAATAAAAGTACAAAAATATATGTGGTTGATAATACAGAAAAATCTTATGATTTATTAAAATCTAATTTGGAAAAATCAAATAATTCTATAAGTAGTAGTGATAAGTTACGTTATAATATAAAAAAATCAAATAAATCTAAAGATAAATTAGTTAAGAATTTAAAAGAAAATGAAATTGTTTTGATTATAAATGATGATAAGGAAAATACTTTAGATGTATCTTTAATTAGTTTAGGTTATATAAATACAATTGATTATCAAATTTTGTCTAATGCTATTAATAATACTAAAATAATGATTGCTATAGATAATAGTAATATAGATTATAATGATTTAAATAATATATATAAAGAAGTTAATATAAAAAGAGAATTGTTAGATAAAAATTTAAAATCAGAAGATGAAAATATGGAAATGATTATGACAACTGTTTTTCCGATAGTTATTTTACCATTTTTCATGTTATCACTTATTTTAATTCAATTAATAGGATCAGAGGTAAATGATGAAAAATCTACTAGAGGGATGGAAATTATAATATCTAATGTTTCTTATAAAACACATTTCTTTTCAAAAGTAATTGCTGGTAATTTATTTGTAATATTACAAGGATTATTATTAGTAGTATATTGTTTAATTGGCTTTTTGATAAAAAAACTTATTCCATCATCTGGTGGAATAGATGTAGAATTAGTTAAAATTATAAATAGTATATCTATAACTGGTTTTGTAAATAAATTAGTATATATCATACCTATTACTTTATTTTTAATGTTATTAACATTTATAGCTTATTCCTTAGTAGCAGGTATACTTGCTTCTATGACTACTAATGCAGAAGATTTTAATCAATTACAAACTCCAATAATTATTATTTCTTTAATAGGTTATTATCTTTCTATGATGGCTGGTGTATTTAAAGGAGCATTATTTATAAGAATCTTATCATATTTTCCTTTTATATCGGCAATACTGTCACCATCTTTATTAGTATTAGGTCAAATAGGTATAATTGATATGGTTATATCAATTATAATAGTGATATTAACTATATTAATTTTAACTAAATATGGTCTTAGAATATATAAAGAAGGTATTTTAAATTATTCGTCAAAAGATTTATGGAAAAAGATGTTTAAAGCAATAAAAAATTAACATCTTTTTTTGAATTGAAAAATTTTTTAAAAAGTGATATACTCTATGAAGTGTTAGAGGTGAATTTATGAAAAAAAATATAAAATTTTCAAAAATAAAAGAATATATTGGTATAAAAGCCTTAAAAAAAGACTTTATAGATTTTTTTAAAAGCTTAAAAAAATGGTCTAAGAGTTATATAAGTACTAATATACTATTTATGACTTTTGTTTTAACGTCATTAATAAATGCATATTTAGTTAGGTTTTTTACAGTAAAAAATTATTTTAATATAAAACCTGTAGTAGCAGATTTAGCGGTTATTCTTATAATTGGTGCATTTGGATATTTATTTAAACCAAAACATCAATTTAAGTATTATTTTATATGGTCAATTATTTTTGTCGTAGATTGTGTTGTTAATTCTGTTTATTATACGAATTATTTATCATTCGCATCATTTTCTCTTTTAAAATCATCAACACAAGCAGTTGGTGTTAGTGATGCTATTATAAAGAATATATTAGAATTAAAGGATTTCTTTTATGTTTATCAAATAGTTGCTATGATATTTGTTCATAATTTTTTAAAAAAGAAAAAATATTATGAAAGAGTATCGAAAATAGAAGTTGGAAAAGTTAGAGCTATAAATACATTAGTTGTGGGTATAATATTTATAGGACTTTTTGTTTCTATGTTAACATCTAGAGATATTAGTCGTTTAGGAAAACAATGGAATAGAGATTCAATAGTTCAAGAATTTGGATTATATACTTATCAATTAAATGATTTGTTTTCAACTTTAAAAGCAGAATTAAATCCATTATTTGGTTATGATGAAAGTGCTAAAGAATTTAGAGAGTATTATGATACAAAGGAAGATACATCTACTGTAAATAAATATACAAATATTTTTGAAGGTAAGAATGTACTTGTTATTCATGCTGAGAGTATTCAAAACTTTGTTTTAAATGCAAGTTTTAATGGGATTGATGTTGCTCCTAATTTAAAACGTTTAGCAAGTGAAGGTTTATATTTTTCTAATTTTTATTCCCAAGAAAGTGTAGGTACTAGTAGTGATACAGAATTTACATTCGCATCAAGTTTAATGCCATCATCTAGTGGTACCGTATTTATGAATTATTTTGATAGAAATTATGTAACAACTCAAAAAAAATTTAAGGAAAAAGGGTATTATGTATTTAGTATGCATGGTAATAATTGTTCTTTCTGGAATAGGGATATTACACATAAAAGTTTAGGATATGATAGATTTTATTGCTATAAAAAAGATTACAATATAGATGAAACGATTGGACTTGGTCTTTCTGATAAATCATTTTTTAAACAATCAATTCCTAAAATAAAAGAAATAAGTGAAAATAATAAACATTTCTATGGAACGCTTATAATGCTTACTAATCATACTCCATTTACGGATATTGATGCTGTAAGTGATTATAAAGTTACAAAAAAATATAAAAAATATAATGAAGAGACAAATGAAGAAGAAGAAGTTGAAGCTCCTTATTTAGAGGGAACAACAATTGGAAGTTATTTTAAATCAGTTCATTATGCTGATCAAGCATTAGGTGAATTAATGGATGGATTAGATAAAGAGGGTATTTTAGATAATACTGTTGTAATTATTTATGGTGATCATGATAATAAACTAAAAAAATCTGAATATAGTAAATATTATAATTATGTTGCTGAGACTGATTCTTATTTAAAAAAAGGTGATGAAGGTTATACAGATGTCGATTATTATTTCTATGAATTAAATAGAAAAGTTCCTTTAATCATATGGTCAAAAGATAAACAGTTAAAAACTGAAGTAAAAGATGTTATGGGAATGATTGATGTATCACCAACACTTGGTAACATGTTTGGATTTAAAAATAAATATGCACTTGGTAATGATATATTTAGTGTTAAAGATAATGTTGTAGTATTCCCATCTGGTAATTGGCTTACAAATAAAATGTATTATAGTCAAAGTAGAGGAGAAGGAAAACTATTAAATGAAGAGGAAACAGTTAGTTTAGATTATATAAAAAAATATAATGATTATTCTGAAAAATTAATTAAAATATCAAATGATATTATTGTATATGACATGATAACCAAATATGAAGAAACTCAAAAGATTAGTGAGGATAAAAAATGAAAAAAAGAAGATTAAAAACATGGCCTATTATAATACTTTTAATATTTATAATACTAATACTTTGTATAATTAGTATTATAAAAAGTTTAAATGGAAATAAAAAAGTTAGTACCGAAACAATAGATACAATAAAAAATTATAATTATAATTTAAATCAAAAAGAAAGTTCTTATTATAAAAGTTTATTTAAAGAATTAAAAAAGGTATTAAGTAGTAAAAATGTTGATGAAGAAAAGTATGCTAGTATAATTAGTAAAATGTTTTTAACTGATTTTTTGAGTTTAGATAATGCTATAAATAAAAATGATATTGGTGGATTAGATTTTGTTTATGAATCTTATTTAGAAACATTTAAAACAAAAGCTCAAGATACATTATATTTATATGTAGAAAATAATATATATGGTGATAGAAAGCAAGAATTACCTGTTGTTTCTAATGTAAAAGTAAATAATATTAGGACTAATAGTTATAATGGAAACAAAGAGCAAGATGAAAAAGCTTATTATGTAAATTGTAGTATTTCTTATAAAAAAGATTTAGGATATCCTAAGAGTGTAGAATTAATTTTAATCCATAAAAATAATAAATTAGAAATTGTTAGTATGAAATGAAAGTTTTAACTATTAAACAACCTTATGCAACTTTAATAAAAGAAGGATTAAAAGAATATGAATTTAGGACTTGGAAGACAAATTATAGAGGAGAATTTTTAATTCATGCCGGTTTGTCAATTGATAAAGAGGCAATGAAAAAATATGAACATTTAAATTTAGAATATCCAACTGGTTGTATTATAGCAAAAGCAACCATTACAGATTGTATAAAAATTGATGATAATATGAGAGAACTTTTAAGAAAAGATAATCCTTTAGTTTATAGTAATATTATAAATAATAATGATTGTTGTTGCTATGGCTTTAAACTTTCAAATGTTTATCCTATAAAACCGATTTATATAAAAGGAAAATTAAGTTTTTGGAATTATGAGGACTAAGAAATTAGTCCTTTAATATTGAAAATAAATATATTTTTTGTTATAATACTTTTGTATTTGGGGTGGTTTTATGGATTACATTCAAGAATTTGAAAAGTGTAGAAATATTGGAAGTAAAAAAGGTAGTAAAATATTATTAGAAAATTGGTTAAATGAAAAAACATATATATTAAGTTTATATGAAAAGTTTTTAGAGACAATGGATTTTATTCCTAAAAGAGGGGTACTTGAATTTAATAGTTCAGAAATTAATTCTATTTTACCTTATATAGAAAATGATGCAATTGGTATATCACTTTCTAATAAAGGAAAAGATGAAAGACTTTATAATAAAGTTGTTTCTATAAATGGCTCTATTTCAATTAGCAAAAATGATGTTTATTTAAATTATTGTGATAAAAAGAGATTACTTAATTTTATTAATTTTTATGTATCAGATTTATATTATGATGATTTAGAAATATTAAAAAAGTTAATTAGTTGTAATAAAAATGTATTTATAGGAGTAAATGGTAAAGTAGATGATCTTAATTATCAAGACAATTTAAAAAAATTATATGAATTAAAAAAAGAAATAGAAATTTATACAGGAAAAAATATTGATGGAGAAATTACTTATATATCAGATTATTACTTAAGTGCTATTACACCAAAAATGAAATATAAAAAACAATAAGTTTGTAAGACTTATTGTTTTATTTTATTTATGGCATCTTTAATTATATTAATTGAGTTTTGTAATTTATTTGTTTCCTCATTATTTAATTCAATATATATTTTATTTTTAACACCATTTTTATTAATGATAGCTGGTAACCCTATATATATATCATTTTCTTTATCATAATTAGATACAGTTAGAATAGCATTTTCATCTCCTAAAATGGCATTAGTAATTCTAACTAAACACATACCAATTCCATAATAAGTAGCACCTTTTTTTTCTATTATTTTATATGCTGCATTTTTAACTTCTGTATCAATTTCTTTCATTTGTTCTAGATTTAAATAATCTTTTATATTTTGAAGTCCTATGTTTGCATTACTCCATGGAACAAACTCTGAATCTCCATGTTCTCCAATAACATATGCATGTACATTTTTAGGACTTATTTTTAATTTATCACTTATTAAATATCTTAATCTAGATGTGTCTAAGCTTGTACCACTACCAATAACTTGATTAGGTTTTAGTTTTGAATATTTATATGTTAGATATGTCATAACATCAAGTGGATTAGTTGCTACTAAAAATATTCCATTAAAATTATATTTCATAACATTTTCTACAATAGATTTAAAAATAACACTATTTTTACTAATTAAATCCATTCTAGTTTCACCTGGGTTTTGATTTGCTCCTGCAGCTATACAAACTATTTTGGCATCTTTACAATCACTGTAATCTCCAACTTTAATATTAATCTTAGATGGAGCAAATGCTAGACAATGATTTAAATCCATTACTTCTCCTATAATTCTTTCTTTGTTTAAATCAATTAAGACAATTTCATTTACATATGTTCTTTGATTTAACATAGCATATATATAGCTCATTCCAACATTGCCACATCCGATAATTACAACTTTATTGTTCATATAATCCTCCTTATGCATTATAGTATATCCAAATGCAACCTAAACATGCAATTAGAACAGTTATAATTATTTTAACTGTGTATAAAAGTGCTTTTTTCTTAAAATTATTCATATTATCACCAAATTTATTATAACACAAAAAAAATAACACATAAAGTGTTATATTAATCTTAATTCATATTCACTATAGAATGGTTTATTTTTATCTATTCTATCATAGAATAAAATACCATTTAAGTGATCTATTTCATGTTGAAAAGCAATTGATAATTCTTCTCTTGCTCTAATTTTAATTTTATTACCATCAATGTCATATCCACTAACAGTTACTCTAGCATATCTTTTTACATGTCCTTCAATTTCACGATTAACACTTAAACATCCTTCTCCAGCATCTGCGGCAATCATTTCCGTTGAATTACTTACAATTTCTGGATTTATGACAACATAATTTTTGAATTTTCCATCTTCATATTCATCTACAATAACGATAATTCTTTTTAATATTCCAAGTTGCGGAAAGGCTAGTCCCATTCCAGGTCGTAAATCATATTTTTTTTCATATTTTTCAATTTGACTATATGTTAAGTGTTTAATTATGTGTTCTATTATTTCTTTATCACTATCTGATAAAGGAAATGTAACTTCTTTACTAACACTTCTTAGTATTTTTAAGTCTTTTTTATTCATATCATCAATAATATCAAGCTTTTTAAACATCAAACCACCACCAATAGTGCTATTTTATCACAAATATAAAAAAAAATAAATATTGGTTTGCTCATTTTTATATGTTTTGTTATAATTAGTTTGAGGTGGATTATGAAGGATGATAAAAGTATTAGTAATGTAGATTTTGAGATAAAATGGGAAGGGAAACCTTCTGGTTTATGGCAAAGGTTTTTATCTACAATTAATCTTAATTTTACAACATATCAAATTACAAAGGATGAACTTATAATAAAAACAGGTTTTTTTAAACAAAAAATAAATACAATAGAACTTTATTTACTTAAAGATCCTGATTTAACTATTTCATTATATCAAAGGTTACTTCATATTGGGACTATTTCTGTTATAGTTGATAGTCATAGTACAAGTGGTAGAGCTGGTGAAAAAATTTATATTCATAATATAGCTAATTGTGAAGCCGTTAGAAAATTACTTAGAGATTCAATTGAAGATGACGTTATGGAAAGAAAAATAACATATTTTGATAAGGTTTAAAAAAACTCCTAATGGAGTTTTTTTTAGTTTCTATCCCAAGCTCTAGCGCCAATGATTATTACTAATAAAATAAATAGAACTAAAATTACAGCTGCACCATATCCAGCACCATAACCATTTTGTTGATATCCACATGGATTTCCACAACCATAACCTTGGTATCCACCATAGTAGTACATAAAAATCCCTCCTATTCTTATCTAATATATTTTACTCACAATTTGAAAAAGTGTTACTTAAGTTATTTAAATTGTATATAAAATAGATTATAATTAAGTAATGATAAAAATATATCTTATATTTTGTTAAGGGTTTAAAAATTTAATTGTTTATTAATTAATAATATGTTAAAATTAAGATAGGTGATAATATGAGAGGATTAAGTAAAGCAATAAAAAATATGGATAAAACTTTATTTATTTTAACTGCACTTTTATTTATTTTTGGTTTACTTAATATTGTATCTGCATCAAGTCAAACAGCTGTTTTAAAATATAATCATGATTTGTATAGTTATTTTTTTAGACAATTAATAACTATATTACTTGGTGTAGTAATTGGAATCTTTATTATTAAAACTCCTACAAAATCATATAAATTACTTGGACCTCTTGTATTTATTTTAGTTGCTTTTATATCACTTGCTGTTTCATTAACAAGTTTTGGAGCAACTTATTCTGGAAATAATAACTGGATAAATATAAAAGGTTTTACATTTCAACCAAGTGAATTTGCTAAACCAGTTATGATTGTATGTGTTTCACTGTTATTTGAAAAATATTATAATAAATTAAGAAGTAAAAAAATAGAACAAAGAGAAAAATATGATATTATCTTTAAAATAATGATAGTTGGAGCTTTTTTTCCAGTAATTATATTTTTACAGAAAGATTTAGGAACTATGATTGTAATATCTGTTATTTTTGCAATACTTTTTATAACTAGTCCTATTCTTAGAGTTGATAAAATAAGAACAATTGGTTTATGTTCAGTATTAGGCGTTATTATGTTATTTATTTTATTAAATAAAGGAGATATTTTATCAAATGCTCAATCAAGTAGGTTTAATTTTTTTAATCCTTGTAGTAATTATGAAAGTGGTGGATACCAAATATGTAATGGATTTATTGCTATAAATTCAGGTGGTATATTAGGCCAGGGTATTGGTAAAAGTAAACAAATTTCTTATATTCCAGAATCACATACAGATAGTGTATTTGCTATTATAGCAGAACAATATGGTTTAATTATAACTACAATAATTTTTATTTTGTATGCTGCTATATTAAAGAAAATACTTGATATATCAGTAAATAGTACAACTATTAGAGGAAGATATATAGCACTTGGAATAGCTTCATATATATTTTTACATATTTTAATTAATTTAGGTGGTTTATTTGGAATAATGCCACTTACAGGTATTCCTCTTCCTTTTTTGTCATATGGTGGATCATTTACTATTTCTCTTATATGTTCTTTAGCTGTTGTACAAAGAATTGCAATTGAAAATAAATCTTAATAAAGTATAAATAATTAGTTCGTTTAAATTTATACTTTTTTTTTTATGAAAAAATTGATATAATTAATAATAGGGTGATGCTATGAAAAAGACTAAGATAATGGCAACAATTGGACCTGCAAGCAAAGATGAAATTATATTAGAAGAAATGATAGAAAATGGTATGAATATTGCTAGATTAAATATGAAATATTCTAATATTGATTTTTGTAGTGAAATTGTATCAAAAATTAGAAATATAGATAAAAAATTAAAAACAAATACAGCAATTTTACTAGATTTAAAAGGGCCTGATATTAATGTTGGTAAATTTATAGGTGGTAAAGCTTATTTAAAAGATGATGATAAAATAAGAATTTATATGAATCCAGTTATGGGTGATTCAACAAAGTTTTCTGTTTCATATAGTAATTTAATTAATGATGTTAAAACAAATACTATTATGAAAATAGATAATGGATTAATTCATTTGAAAGTACTTGAAAAGGGTGAAGATTATTTATTATGTGAGGTTGTAAAAGGGGGATTTATAGAAGATGATAAATCTATTATTGTTCTAGATACAAAACTTAATATACCTTTTATAACAGAACAAGATAAAGAAGCAATAAGATTTGCTAGTAGAGAAAATATTGATTATTTAGCCTTATCTTTTGTTTCAAGTTCAGAAGATATTTTATCACTAAATGATTTATTAATTGAGTATAATAATGATCACTCACTTATAATATCTAAAATTGAAAAAGAAAAAGCATTAGATGAGTTAGATGAAATAATAAAAGTTAGTGATGGAATTATGGTTTCTAGAAGTGATCTTGGTGTTGAGGTACCACTTGAGAGAATTCCTGGAATTCAAAAATCTATTATAAATAAATGTCATATACAAGCAAAAATTAGTATTGTTGCAACTGAGATGTTATCAACATTAGAACAAGAAGTAAGACCATATGGATCTGAAGTTAGTGATATTGCTAATGCTATTATTGATGGGGTTGATTCTATTATGTTAACAGGGGAAACAACTAAAGGAAAATATCCTGTTTCTACTATTTCTATGATGAACAAGATAATAGAGACTTCAGAGGGTGATATTAATCATTATGAATTATTAGATAAAGCTTTGAGAACAGAAAAGCAAGATATAACAGGTGGAGTTGCATATAGTGTTGTTGAATGTGCATCAAGACTTAAATGTGTAGCAATAGTAACACCTACTATTAGTGGTTATACGGCAAAAAAAATAAGTAGATTTAGACCTAGTTCACCAATTATAGCTTTAACACCTGATGTTTTAACTGCTAGAATTTTAAATTTATATTATGGTATATATCCTGTTTTAGTAGATGAAATAAAATCATTTGATATGATGCTAAAATTATCTAAAAATTCAGTTAGTAAGTATATTAATGTTTTATCTGGTGATAAAATTATTATTACAGGAGGTTATCCATTTAAAGAAGTAAAGCATACTAATTTTATGAAAATAGAAGAATTATAAAAAGGGGTGAATAGTATGGATGATAACTATTCAAAAGCAAGCAAAAAAAATATTTTTCAAGGGGACTATTATAGGATTACTGTATTATCTGAAAGATTAGTTAGACTGGAATATAGTACTGATGGGCTATTTGTTGATACGCCAACGCAACTTGTTAAAAACAGAGATTTTGGTCAAGCTATTTTTGAATATCATGAAGATAGTAAGTATCTTTTAATAAAAACTAAATATTTTATGCTAACATATTTAAAAAATAAACCATTTGGTGGTGGTAAAGTAAATCCTATTTCTAATTTAAAAGTTGAACTTTTAAATTCTGGTAAGATATGGTATTATGGACATCCTGAAGTTAGAAATTATGGAGCACCTTCTATATCTATAGAAAATTCTAACAACAAGTTAAAATTAAAAAGAGGTCTTTATTCTACAGATGGTTTTGCTAGTATAGATGATTCAAATAATTATTTAATTAATGGACAAAATGAGCTTGTAAAAAAAGAAACTAATAGTATAGATATTTATCTTTTTATGTATTTAAATGATTATTTAGGATGTTTAAATGATTATTATAAATTAACAGGTTATCCTCCTTTAATACCTAGATATGCACTTGGTAATTGGTGGAGTAGAAGTATAAGTTATGATGATAATTCTATTAAAGAATTAGTTGATTCTTTTAATGAAAAAGAAATTCCTTTATCAATTATATTATTAGATAAAGGATGGCACATTGATAGTTTTGAATCTAAAAAAGTTAATTCAGGTTTTTCTTGGAATAATGAAAAATTTATGAATCCTTCTGTTATGATTAATTATCTTCATTCTAAAGGTATTAGATTAGGACTTAATGTAGATCCTAGTAATGGATTTTACCCATTTGAGAGAAATTATGAATTTATTAAAAAATTAGATCCAAGTGATAATGTTGTTGTTCCATTTAATGTATATAATATTAATTATATTAATGCTTATTTTAGTTATCTTATTAATCCTTTAAGTAGTGATGGTGTTGATTTCTTTTGGATTGATATAAATGATGCTAAAAATAAAGATATGTTGTGGGCAATGGATTATTATCATTATAAATATGGAGCACTTGATTATCGTAAAAGACCTTTTATTATGACTAGAAATTCTAATATTGGAGAACACAGATATCCTGTTACTTATTCTGGTAAAACAATTGTTAGTTGGGATACTCTTAAAATGATTCCAAGATATAATATGTTAGCGACTAATAATGGTAATAGTTTTTGGGCTCATGATATTGGTGGATATTATAATGGTATGGAAGATAATGAACTTTATACTAGATTTGTTCAATTAGGTACATTTAGTCCTATTTTAAAATTTGGTAGTGCTGATGGTAAATTTTATAAAAGAGAACCTTGGAAATGGAGTTATAAAACTTATAAAATAACAAAGGATTATTTAAAATTAAGACATAACTTAATTCCTTATTTATATTCTGAAAGTTATAAATATCACAAATATGGTACGCCATTAATTATACCTCTTTATTATGAACAACCAGAAGCATATGATGATCCTATATATAATAGTGAGTATTTCTTTGGAAGTGAATTTTTTATTTCTCCTATTCTTAAGGTTAAGGATTATATTATGAATAGGGTTATTCATAGATTTTATTTACCTAGTGGTACTTGGTATGATTATGTTACTGGTAAAAGGTTTGCTGGTGGAAAGCAATATTTATCGTTCTTTAAAGATGAAGATTATCCTGTTTATGTAAAAGCAGGAGCAATTATTCCTTTAGGACATAATAGTAATATAAATGATACGACACCTCCACGTGATATGGAAATACAAATTTTTCCTGGTAAAAGTAATACATATAAGTTATATGAAGATGATGGAGTTAGTGAGCTTTATAAAAATGGATATTATCTATTAACAGCAATAGAATATACTTATGTTAAAAATAATTATACTGTTGTTGTAAGACCATTAGAAGGTAAAACCGGTATTATACCTGATAAAAGAAATTATACTTTTAATTTTAGAAATACTAAATTTGCTCAAGATGTTATAGTATATATTAATAATACAAAGGTTAATTTTAATAAATATTCTAAAAATACAAGTTTTGTGGTTGAAGTTTTAGATGTTCCAACAACTGCTCAATTAACAGTTATATGTAAGGGTAGAGATATTGAAATATCAGCAGAAAGAATATTTATGGATGATATTGAATCTATTATTTCTGATTTACAAATTAATACTATTATGAAAGAAAAGATAGATGAAATACTAAATAGAAATGAATCTATTAAGAAAAAAAGAATTGCAATTAGAAAGTTAGAAGCCCAAGGCTTAGAAAGAAAATTTATTCGTTTATTCTTAAAATTATTAGAATATTTAGATATGGTATAAAAGCAGAAAAAAATCTGCTTTTTTTTGACATTATATTTACAAAATAATAAAAAAGTTGTATCATTTATATATGATAGAAAACTAGGTGAAAGGGATGTATAATATGATAGCAAATAGTAAAACCGGGGGGGGGGTATTTTTTAGGAAATACTAAGAAAAATAAGGGATTTACGCTTATTGAATTACTTGCGGTAATAGTAATACTTGCAGTAATAGCTTTAATTGCAACACCAATTATAACAAATATAATAAATGGTGCTAGAAAAGAAGCGGCAAAGGATTCAGCTTATGGGTATATAGAGGCTCTTGAATATAATAATAGTATTAGTGAAATAGGATCGAATAATGGTTTAGAAAATGGTACTTATAAAGTAAATGATCTAAAATCAAGAGTTAATATAAGAGGTAATAAACCAACATATGGAACTGTTACTATAGAAAATAATAAGGTAGTAAGTGCTAATTTATGTATTGGTGGTTATATAGTTTCTTATGATGGATTAAATGCTAAAGCTTTATCTAGTTGTATAGAAAAAGAAGATGAAACAGGTCCAGATATTGTAATTGGAACAATCTCTGGTACAACAAGTAGTTTAACAATACCATTTACAGCAATTGATGAAGAAACTGGTATTGAAAGTGTGAGTTGTTTTTATAGTACAGATAAAAGTTATAATTTAAAAGGTAAAATAGAAAATAATGAATGTAAATTATCTAATTTAAAAAATGATACTTTATATAATTTTAAAATAGAAGCAACTAATAATGGTGGAATTAAAGGAGAAATAACAGGTAGTCATAAAACAGGTAATTTTGAAAGTATAGAAATACTTGTAAGTCCAAACGATTGGTCAAGTAGTAAGAAAGTCACTATAAAGGGAAGTACAGCAGGTTCAACATTAGAATATAAAATAGTAAGTGGAACAACGGTAAAGACTGATTGGACAAAATATACTAGTGATATAACAGTAGATTGGGCAGCAAATACAACAACACCAACTTATATATATGCAAGACTTAATGACAATGTAAATGTAAGTGAAACAGCAAACCTTACAATAACAAAAATAGATACAACAGAACCAGTATTAAATTTATCAACGGCTACATCTACAACAAATAGTATAA
>CAKPMH010000007.1 GCA_934167935.1 uncultured Bacilli bacterium | reverse complement strand
AATTGTAGTAACAAGCTCTGGCTCAACAATAAAATATGGAACAAGTGAAGGAACATATAACTTAGATTCAAGTCCAAAATATAAAAATTTAGGTGAATATACAGTATACTATCAAGTAACTAGGCCTGGATATAAAACAATTACAGGAAGTAAACAAGTTATAATAAAAGATTTATCTGCACCTAGTACACCAACTATTACAAATCCAACAAATGAAAATTGGACAAATAAAGATTTTAGTTTAACAGTATCTTCAAGTGATAATGTAGGAATAGCATATTATCAATATAGTTATGATAATTCAAATTGGACAACAGAGGCTGATTCAGCAGCAACTACATATGTAACAACAGCGTTTAGTATAGAAAGAAATCAATTAGTTTATATAAGAGCGTGTGATAGTGCAAAAAATTGTTCAAGTTCATCATCAACTTATATAAGAATTGATAAAACAGCTCCATTATTAAATTTAGGAACAATAACAGCAACACAAAATATAATTAAAATTCCAATAACCTCAAGTAATGATTTAAGCTCCGGAATTAAAAGTACAACTTGCAAAATTGGAAATGCAAATATAACAATAAGTAATAATTTATGCATAGCAACAGAGTTAGCACCAAATACAAAATATTCCTATGAAGTATGTTCTTTAGATAATGCTGGTAATTCAAATTGTATCAATGGAAGTATATCAACCTCAATATTAAACATTTCAAAAATTAATAGTGAAACTAATTTAACAAAATATACATGGTATAATGGCACAATAAAAGGTTTTCCAAATGATAGCGTCTTATCGATAGAAACAAATAATAATCAAGCATTTTTGAGAACAAATATAAATTCAGTATCTGGAATAGGAAATCATAAAATATATGGTTATACTAATACATACAGATTTACAACAAATGTTAACCCTGGAATATATTTGGTATCATCTGATGAACAAATATCATGGCCTAGTAAAAGAAATGAGTGTTCAATGTTTGATAGCAGTAGCACACCTGGAACATGGACTAAAGTAGGATGTATAGTAACCGCATATAATTATTTATCAAATATAATGTTAGCTCAATCAAATTCAGCCGGTGTAGGAGAAATGTATTTTTCAGGTTTATTCATATTTGATTTAACTTCATATTTTGGAGCAGGAAATGAGCCAAGCAGAGATTGGTGCAATAAATATATAAATTAACAGAATATTTGATCATAAAAAAAGAAAATGATTAATCTTATTTTCTTTTTTTTTTATAAATGATATAATTTAATTAGGTGATAATATGATATATTTAGATTATTCTGCAACTACTCCTGTAAATAAAGAAGCCTTAGAAACATTTAATAAAGTTTGTAATGATTTTATAGGAAATCCAAATTCATTACATAAACTTGGAGTAGAAGCAAAAAAATTAGAAGAAAGTGCAACAAAACAAATAAAAGAATTACTACATTTAGATAATGAAGAAATAATATATACATCAGGTTCAAGTGAATCAAATAATTTAGCAATAAAAGGATTATGTCTAAAACATCAAGGAATGGGAAAACATATAATCACAACTAATTTAGAGCATTCAAGTATTTATGGACCAATTGGATATCTTCAAAAATTAGGGTATACAGTCGATTTTGTTAAAACTAAAAATGGTTTAGTTGATATGGATGATTTAAAAAGATTATTAACAGATGATACAGTTTTAGTTACAATTTCATCAGTTAATAGTGAAACAGGAATACTTCAAGATATAAAAAAAATAGCAACCTTTCTTAAAGATAAAAAATGCTTTTTTCATGTTGATATGACTCAATCAATTGGAAAAGTAAATATACCACTTGATAATATAGATTTAATAAGCTTTTCAGCTCATAAATTTTATGGATTAAAAGGAATAGGTGTACTTATAAAGAAAAAAGAAATAACTTTAGAGCCACTTATTCATGGTGGAAAATCAACAACAGCATATAGAAGTGGAACACCAGCCTTACCTTTAATAGTATCATTATCTAAAGCACTCAGATTAGCTTTAGAAAATTTAGATAAAAAATATGAATATGTATTAGATTTAAATAAATATTTAAAAGAAGAAATTAGTAAATTAGAAGATGTAGCAATAAACAGTAATGAAAATTCAATACCACATATATTAAATATAAGTGTTATAAATATAAAACCAGAAACAATGCAACATGCTTTGGAAAAGTATGATATATATATATCAACACAAAGTGCATGTTCAGCAAATAATAAAATAAGTAAAGCAGTACTAGAACTTACTAATGATGAAAAAAAATCATCATATAGTATAAGAATAAGTTTGGCTTATTTAACAACAAAAGAAGAATTAGAGAAATTTATTATTGCATTAAAAAAATGCATAAATGAATTAAAAATAAAATAATATGAACATTTTTTCGGTAAACTATTGACAAATAAAAAATTTTGTGTATAATAAACAACATTCGTATTGAAAAAAGGGGGTTGCAATATGAATGAGATAAATATATCAAGATTTAAAGCTGCACAAATAGTAAAAAAATATTATGAGGAATATTATTCAAATATGGTAAACATTGATGTAAAACCAAAATTAGAAAACAACGATTTAGTAATACTTGTTAAAAAGAAATCTAGATTAAATAAGAAAATAATATCATTAACAGAAAAAATTAATGAAGGAAAAATTATTGAAATAATAAAAAAATATATGCAAAAAAGAGATTGTTATATTGAGAATATAATGATAGAACCATATTTCCATAATTTAAATATTAGATATAATGGAGAATTTAATTTAGAAGAAAAAAGAAATTATTTTATAAAGAAAAAAGCTAGATAAGCTTTTTTTCTTGTATCAATTATTAAAAAATGATAAAATTAAATTGGTGATTATATGAAATTAGTTAGAATAAGCGCTATATGGTGTACAAGTTGTATATTAACATACAAAGATTATCAAAAAATAAAGGAAGAATATAAAAATTATACATATGAAGAGTTGGATTATGATATGGATGATATTACAAAATATGATGTTAAAGATATATTACCAGTTATTATAATATATAAAGATGATAAAGAAGTAACAAGAATAACTGGTGAAAAAAGATATAAAGAAATAAAAAATATATTAGAAGAAGTAGGTAATTAAAATGAAAAAAATAAAAAATATATTAATAATATTTATAATAACTTTATTATTTATACCAAATGTATCAGCAAAAGATAATGAAGTAAATTTGCACCTATTTTATAGTTCAACATGTCCACATTGTGCAAAAGAAAAAGAATATTTAAAAAAACTAGAAAAAAAATATAAAAATTTAAAAATATATAAATATGAAGTAAGTGAAGAAGAAAATTCTGATTTATTTAAATTGACAGATGAATCATTAAATGATAAAAACCAATATGTTCCATATACAATAATTGGAACATATAGCCTAGTTGGATTTAATTTAGATACACAAGATAAAATAGAAAAATATATTGAAGAATGTTTTAAATATGAATGCTATGACCTAGTTGGAGAAATCAAAAAACAAAATAAAAGTTTAGAAGAAGAAGTTTTATTAGCACGTGAAAAATTAGAAAAACAAAAAGAAGAACAAAAGGAAAATAAAGAAGAAAATAAAGAAGAAATAAAAGAAGAATCAACTATGAATTTACCTATATTAGGAAAAGTAGATGTAAAAAAAGCATCACTTCCCTTAATTGCAATATCAATTGGATTAGTAGATGGTTTTAATCCATGTGCAATGTGGGTTTTAATATTCTTAATAAGTATGTTAATAGGAATGAAAGATAGAAAAAGAATGTGGATTATAGGTTTTGCCTTTTTAATCTCTTCTGCTTTAATATATTTATTATTTATGAGTGCATGGTTAACAGTATCATTAAAATTAAGTCAAATAAGAATTGTTCAAATAATAATAGCTATAGTTGCTATTATAGGGGCAATAGTAAACTTCAACAGTTATAATAAAGAAAGAAAAAAAGATGCTGGCTGCCAAGTAGTAGATAAAGAAAAAAGGACAAATATAATTAATAAAATAAAAAAGTTTACTCATGAAAAAAGTCTTTTATTAGCAGTCACAGGAGCTATAACACTTGCTATATCTGTTAATTTTGTTGAATTAGCATGTTCAGCTGGCTTACCACTTTTATTTACTCAAATATTAGCGCTAAATAAATTATCCATACCACTTTATGCTTTATATATGACACTTTATATAATAGCTTATTTACTTGATGATTTAATAATATTTATTATTGCCATGATTACAATGAAACTTACAGGTATTACAAATAAATATAATAAATATTCTCATTTAATAGGGGGGATAATTATGTTAATAATTGGCCTTCTTATGATTTTAAAACCAGAATGGATTATGATGAATTTTTAAAAAGAACTTGTAAAAAGTTCTTTCTTATGATATTATGTATATGTATGAAGTCTTCTTCATATAATAAAAAAGGGAACATTCAGTTTTTACAAGTTGAATGTCTACCCACAATATATAGGTTTAGACATTTAATTCATATGATGAATTAAGTGTCATTTTTTTATTACGATAATCAAAATGATTAAGAGTAGTAAAATGATAGAAATAAATTTAAGAACTTCTATAACAAAAATTCTTTTTTTCATTTTTATCAAACCTCCTCTCTAAAAAAAGATTAGAGGTAGACACTCAACAACTAAATGTTCCTATAAATATTATAACAAACAAATGTTCTTATATCAATATAATGATAAAAAATTTAAAAAAATATTATTTAAAGGAAAAAATAAATTCATATTGTATATTAATTATAGGAGGTAGTATGAATATATTATTTAAAGAAAATAAAGAAGAATTTTTTAGTGTTAAAGAATTAAATAACTTAATGAAAGAAAATAAAATAAAAAAATTTATTAAAAAAATATTTCATTTAAAATGATGATATTATATAATTACTATAGGTGATACTATGAAAAAGTCATTTTTGTTATTAATCCTTTTATTAGTAATTCTTGATCTTTTTTTAGCCCATACAATTGTAAAAAGAATAAATTCTAAAAAAATAGAAGAAATTAAAATACAAAAGAATCTTTTAAAAGAAAATAAAATAAAAGATATAACTAATCATTATAATAAATATGTAAAAACAATTAAAGAAGCTAATTTATATGAATACAAAAATAATAAATATATAAAAATTGGAAGAATAAATAAAAATATCGAACTAGAATTAGAAAATATAAATATTAATGAAAAAAAAGAATATTTCAAAATAAAAAATTTAAACTATTTTATTAAATATAATTATGTAGAAAAAATAGAAAATATTAGTATTAATGATAGATATAAAAAATATGTTTTGTTTAATCAAAACGTTGTAACAGATATAAAAACTACATTATATAATGAACTAGGTTATGCATATCAAATAGATAGTTCTGTTAGTCTACCTTTAATAATAGAAGAAACAGATAGATATTACGTTTCATATAATAATACTTTACTATATATAAAAAAATCAGAATCAAAACTTAAATATCATAAAAATACTAGTGAAAAAACAAGAAATAATATTAGAACATTTACATATCATGCAGTTTATAAAGAAAATGAAAAATGCAAAAATAAGGCTATATGTCATCCATATAAACAATTTGATAGTCAAATGAAATACTTAAGTGAAAATAATTATTTAACGCTTACGATGGAAGAATTAGAAATGTTTTTAGATAAAAAAATAAATATTCCAATAAAAACAGTTGTTATAACTTTAGATGATGGAAACCTTGCTAAAAATGCAATTGAAATACTTGAAAAATATAAATTATATGCAACATATTTTATAATAACAGGAAGATATGATTCATATAAATTAAAATCAACATATGTAAGTTTTGAATCACATACAAATAACCTTCATAATAATTATAAATGTCCAGGTGGTGAACAAGGAGGACAATTACTTTGTGAAGATAAAAATAAAATATTAGACGATTTAAAAATATCAAAACAAAAATTAAACGGTTCAAAATATTTTTCATATCCATTTTTTGATTGGAATGAAAGAGCTATTAACTTATTAAAACAAAGTGGTTTTCATTTAGCATTTATAGGTCAATGGACAACAGATGGATATAGTGATTATAATACAAATAGATTACTCTTAAAGAGAAAAACCATATTTGCAAACGATTCACTTGAAACATTTAAAAGCTATTTAAAATAGCTTTTTTTTAAGTTAAATGATATAATTATATAGGTGATAAAATGCTAGATAGATTAGAATTATTAATAGGAATGGAAAACATAGAAAAAATAAAAAATACAAAAGTTTTATTAGTAGGAATAGGTGGCGTTGGAGGATATGCACTTGAATCACTTATAAGAAGTGGAATAGAAAATATTACAATAGTTGATTATGATAAAATAGATGTTACAAATTTAAATAGACAAATAATTACACTTAATAATAATATAGGAAATTTAAAAGTAGAAGAAGCAAAAAAAAGAATAGAACAAATAAATAAAAATTGTAATTTAAATATAATAAAAGAAAAAATAACACTAGATAATTTTGATATTTTAAATATAAAAGAATATGACTATGTAATAGATGCATGTGATACAGTAGAAATAAAAAAACAGATAATAAGAGAATGTTTAAAAAATAATATAAAATTTATCTCATCAATGGGAACCGGGTATAAAATGGATCCCACAAAATTAAAAATAATAGATGTTAGAAAAACTAGCTATGATCCAATTGCTAAAAAAATAAGAAAAATGATAAAAGATGAAAAATTAAAAGGAAAAATAATGGTTGTATCAAGCACAGAAGCAAAAAAAGTTAATAGTAAAGTAATCGCATCAAATAGCTTTGTACCAGCAATATCTGGTTTAATGTGTACAAGTTACGTCATAAATGATATAGTAGGTGATAAAATTGGAAGTAAATAATACTATAAAAAAATATATTAAAAATATGAGTGGCAAAGTAATAGGAATAGGAATAGATAATAAAGGATTTATAGAATCTATTGATAAAAATAGCAAAATATTAGAATGTGATCTTTTAAACTCTATTAATATAAAATCATTTAATGGGAAAAAAAGTAAAAAGAAAAAATACGTAAAAAAATTAAGAAAAAAATATAAAAAGAAAAATATAGATTATATGATAATAAATGCAAATATGATAAATAAATATTTAAAGAAAGTCGTAAAAGATTCAATTTACATTAATAAAAAAGAAATATATTATTATATGAATAAAGAATATGATATAGAAAATATAGAAAAAAGATATAAAAGATATAATACAGAAATAGAAGTAAAAGAATTTATAGATGGAAGTATAATTAAAATAAATACAAGTAAAGCTAAAAACCATTTTATTAAAGATAAAATATATTATATAATGGATACATTAAATAATATAGCAGATGTAATAGGCGATATTTTAGTAAGTTAAAAACTTACTTTTTTTTATGCTTAAAAAGGAAAAAAACTATTTACATTAAACCTATAAAATGGTAAAATAGTGGTACATGGTGGTTTAATGTGGAGAAAAGTGGGGTGATTTTATGTTTATGGGTGAATATCATCATACAATTGATGATAAAGGTAGACTTACAATTCCAGCAAAAATAAGATATGAACTTGGATCAAATTTTGTTGTAACAAGAGGATTAGATAATTGCTTATTTATTTATCCTAATAATGAATGGTCAAAAGTAATCGATAAATATAGAGAATTGCCAAATACAAAAGATGCCCGTAAATTTATGAGATTTTTCTTATCAGGAGCCACTATTAGTGATTTTGATAAACAAGGTAGAGTAAACATTTCACTTCCCCTAATTAATTATGCATCACTAGAAAAAGATTGCGTAATAATAGGTGTAAATGATCATTTAGAAGTTTGGAGTAAAAATAATTGGAATACATTTATAGAAGAAAATGAAGCAGATTTATCAGATATAGCTGATAAACTATTTCAAAGTGATTTAAATGCATAAAAGTGTGTTGTTAAATGAAAGTATCTCAAAACTTAATTTAAATGAATCAAGTGTAATAGTAGATTGTACATTGGGTTATGCAGGACATAGTAGCAATATTTTAAATAAAATTAAAAAAGGTTACTTATATGCTTTTGATCAAGATGATGAAGCAATAAAAATAAGCAATGAAAAATTAAAAAATATTGGAAATAACTATGAAATAATAAGAAGTAATTTTGTAAACATAAAAGATGAACTATATAAAAGAAACATAAAAAAGGTAGATGGAATTTTATATGATCTTGGTGTATCATCTCCACAATTAGATGAAGATTATAGAGGCTTTAGCTTTCATAAAGATGCTAAACTTGATATGCGTATGGATACAAAATCAAAATTAACTGCATATGACGTTGTAAATACATATTCTTATCAAAAACTTGTAGATATTTTTTATAAATATGGAGAAGAAAAATATTCAAAAAGTATAGCAAATGGAATTATTAATTATAGAGAAAACAAAAATATTGAAACAACTTTAGAACTTGTAGAAATAATAAAAGAAAATGTTCCAGAAAAGTATAAAAGAGAAAAACATCCAGCAAGAAAAGTATTTCAAGCAATAAGAATAGAAGTAAATCATGAATTAGATGTATTTGAAAAATCACTAAAAGATGCTTTAGAACTTATAAATGTAGGTGGAAGAATATGTGTAATAACATTTCATTCATTAGAAGATAAAATATGTAAAGATATATTTAACGAAGTATCTAAAATAGATAAAAATGTAGAAAAATTACCAATTATACCAAAAGAATATCAAAAAGACTTTAAAATAATTGGAACATATAAACCAAGTAAGGAAGAATTAAAAGAAAATAATAGAGCAAGAAGTGCCAAATTACGAGTAATAGAAAGAATAAAAGAGGGATAATATGAGCAAGAAAAAGAAAAAAGCAAAAATAACTAAAGGTGAAAGATTTTTATATGTAACAGCAACATTTTGCTTAGCTTTTACTTTGGTACTTAAAGTCTTTTGCGGAGCAGGTGTATCTCACCTAAGTATGAGTATTGAAAAAATGAATTACGATATAAATAGTCAAAGTAAAAAAAATGAAAGCCTAACTATGAAAGTAAATGAATTAACTTCATTTGATAAAGTAAAGGAAGTTGTAGAAGACATGGGACTTGCATATAACAACGAAAATATTATTGTTGTAAATAGATAGGATGTGTAAAAATGAGAAAAGGAAAGATTAAAAATAAAAAATGGTATTCACCTAAAATCGTATTTAAAATCTTTTCTTTTTTTCTATTGATTTTATATATACAATTAGTATATTTATCAGTATCAAAAAAAATATATGGTAAAAATATGACAGAATTCGCATCAAGTAGAAATACAGTAAAACAAACCTTAAAAGCTAGTAGAGGAACAATATATGATAAAAATGAAGAAATATTAGCTCTTAATGTAAGTTCATATACTATGTTTGCATATTTAGATGAAAATAGAAGTAAAAATTCAAGTGTACCACTTCATGTAAAAGATATAGATAAAACAGCAGAAAAACTATCAGAGGTACTTAAAGAAGATAAAGAGTATTTTAAAGAAATATTAGAAAAAGGAAAAGAAAAAAATAGAAAACAAGTTGAATTTGGTACAGTTGGAAAAGGAATAACTGAATTAGTAAAAGAACAAATAGAAAGTCTTGATTTACCAGGAATAAGCTTCATAGAAACTAAAAAAAGATATTATCCAAATGGTGATTTTGCATCATATATAATTGGATATGCAAGAGAAAAAGAAATAAATTATAAAACAGAAGATGGAGATAAAAAAACTAAATCGGAAATAACAGGAGAACTTGGTATAGAAGCAGAATATAATGATATTTTGAATGGAAAAGATGGTTATTTAGAATATCAACAAGATAGATATGGATATAAAATAAGTGGGACAAAAGAAATAAAAAATGATGCAGAAGATGGATATAATATATATTTAACAATAGATTCAAATATTCAAAGATTTGTTGAAAGTGCAATAAAAAAAGTAAATGAAGAATATAAACCAGAACTTATGATGATAACAGTAATGGATGCTAAAAATGGTGATATTTTAGCAACTTCTCAAACTCCTTCTTATGATCCAAATATAAGAAATATTAAAAATTACGAAAATTCACTTGTTTCATATACATATGAACCTGGATCAACTATGAAAATATATACATATATGTGTGCTATAGAAAATGGTGTATATAATGGAGATGATACATTCAAATCAGGAAGTTATAAAATAGGTGATGACACTATTAAAGACTGGAATAATAATGGATGGGGAACAATTTCATATGATAAAGGATTTGAATATTCAAGTAATGTAGGAATTGCTAATATTTTAAATAAAAATTTAAATAAAAATAAATTAAAAGAATGCTTTAAAAAATATGGCTTTGGAAAGGCAACCAATATAGAATTAACAAGAGAACAAATTGGAAATATTAATTTTAATTATAAAATAGAAGTTGCAACTGCTGGATTTGGACAAGGAATATCAACAACAGCAATTCAACAACTTCAAGCATTAACTCTTATATCAAATAATGGAAAAATGTTAAAACCACATATTGTAGATAAAATAATAAATCCAAATACAAAAGAAGTATATTATGAAAGTAAGAAAGAAGAATCTGAACAATTAGTAAAAAAAGAAACTGTATCTAAGATGAAAGATCTTATGTATAATGTAATAAATGGAACAGATAGTGGAACAACAGGAAAAGCATATAAAATAGAAGGTTTTGATATAATAGGTAAGACAGGAACCGCACAAATAAGTGAAAGAGGTAAATATGTAAAAGATGAGTATATTTATTCTATCGCACTAATGTATCCAAAAGATAATCCAGAATATATAATATATGCAATGATAAAAAAACCTAATTTAAAAACATCAAAAGGACTATCAGATTCTGTTAAAGATATTATAGAGAGTATTTCAAAATATAAAGTAACAGATAATATAAAAAAGGAAGAAAATAAAGAATTCGTATTAGAATCATATATCAATAAAGATACAGAAAGTACTATAAAAAAATTAGAAGAAAATAAAATAACTATATTAAAACTAGGTAATGGTAGTAAAATTATAAAACAGTATCCAAGTAGTGATACTAAAATAACATCAAAAGATAAAGTAATACTTTTAACAAATAGTAGTGAATTTGAAATGCCTGATTTAAAAGGATATAGTAGATTAGAATCAGAGAAAATACTAGATTTATTAAACGTTAAATATACTATAGAAGGATATGGCTATGTTGATGAACAAAATGTAAAAAAAGGTGATATAATAAATAAAGATACTAGTGTAACACTAAAGTTAAAAACAAAAGAAACTGGAGATGAAAAATAATGAAAAAAAAAGGATTTACACTTATAGAACTTATTATGGTTATTGTAATAATATCAGTAGTTGCAATGATTTCTTTTCAAACAATAACAAAAAAAATAAACCAATCAAAAGAAAAAGCATATAATATACAGGTTAATAATTTTAAAGACAGTGCTAAAAATTATATGCTAGAAAATAAATCAGATGATAAGTATCATTTAAATACTATTTGTATAAGTTTGAAAGCTTTACAAAATAAAGGCTATTTAAAAAAGGGTGAACTTAAAAATCCTAAAACAAATGAAGTAATAGATAGAAGTAAAAATTATATTAAAGTAAAATATAATTTAGAAAAAAATCAGTATGAATATGATTTTACAGATAATTGTACTGAAGAAAAAATAACTCTAGCATCAACAAAAATAATAGAAAGTGAAGATGTAAAAATAAATAGTGAAACAGACGGATTATATGAACAAACAGATGCTTATGTATATAAAGGTGTAAATCCAAATAACTATATAGAATTTAATAATAAAATATGGAGAATTGTAAGTATTGATAAAGAAACAATGAAAATTAAAATCATAAATTTGGAAGATAATCAACAAGAAGTAAAAGAAAATGGCTTTATTAAAGACTTAAATTCTTTATATGAAACAGGAACAACTTATAGTGAAAAAATAAAAGAAAAAATAGATGAAAATTCTAAATGGAATCAAGGAGTAGTAGATTCTCTAGATAGTAGTCAAGTCGTAAAATCATTAGAAAAACAAAGCAATGACTATAATACCATAGGGCTTTTAAATGTGGGTGAATATCTTGATTCATCACTAGATAAAGAATGCTATAATAAAAATGAATGTAGTTCTTATTTATCATTAGGTAAAAATTATTGGCTACTTAATAAAACGAGTGATAATAAAACTTGGTATATATCAGATGAAAACAAAATAGAAAAAGCTGAAGAAAAATCACAATTGTATAATATATATCCATGTTTATATTTAAAACTTGATACACAAATAAAAAGTGGAACAGGGACAAAAACTGATCCATACAAATTAGTTTAAAATAATTGACAAGAAAGATATAATTTCATATACTAAATTATATTAATAATAAGAAGGTAATATCATGAATAGTTTTTATAAAAAATTGTTAAATAATATTAATACATATATAATTGTTTTAGATTTAAATGATAATATAATTTACAAAAATAACGATATCGCACTCATATTATATGAAAAAAATAATAATTTAAAAGAAATAAATTATAATGAAAAAATATATTCAGTAGATTATGTAAAAATAAATGAATATAATATTCAAGTATATAATGATATAACAGAATATAAATTAGAAATAAAAAAACTTGAAAAAGATTATTTAACAAATCTTTATAATAGGTATACAATATTAGAAAAATTAAAAGAATTAAAAGATACTGAATACATATTGGTTATGTGTGATATAGATTTTTTTAAAAAAATAAATGATAATTATGGACATTTAGCAGGTGATTATGTATTAAAAGGAATTAGTGAATTATTAATAAAAAACATAGGTGATAAAGGAGTCATAGGAAGATATGGTGGAGAAGAATTCATTATAGTAATTCCTTCATTAGAAATAGAAGAAGCATACAAATTAATAGAAAAAATAAGAATATTAATAAATAATACTAAAATAAGAGTAAACTATAACGATTGTATCAAAGAATTTTATACATCTATGACATTTGGTATAACTAAAAATAGTAAAGAAAAAAGCATAAATAAATTAATTGTAGAAGCAGATGAAGCATTATATAAAGGAAAAAATAACGGAAGAAACCAAACAAATATTTATAAAAAAAATGAAGATTAATCTTCATCTAAAAATACATCTTTAATATTTTTTAAAACTTTTGTATCAGAACTAAATTCTTTTGGTTCTTTTTTTTCTAAAAGAGGTTCATATATTTTAACTCTTGTAGTATCCTTATCTTTAATAATAGCTTCTTCTAATTTTTTATTTTTCATATTATCATAAAAATTAATTATATAACTAATAAATGTTAAAGTTTGAATATTAATAGTCATAATAGAAAAACCAGGAATTAATTTAGTAAAGAATTTAGTAAACAAAGTGGAAAAACCAAGCGATATAGTAATAAATAAAAAATTAGTTTTAATTTTTCCAATCATTAAAGAATCATTAGAATTGGTTTTATAATAAGCAAATAAATTAAATAAACCTATAATCGATTCTAAAATAAGTAAAGGAATAAAAATTTTAAATTTATTAATTAAACAAGCAATAAGACCGATTGCAAATATTTTATCACATAAAGCATCAAGTTTTGCTCCCGTTTTAGTAACTGTATTCCATTTTCTGGCTAACTTACCATCAAATAAATCAGTAATACAAGCAATAACAACCATAATTAAAGAAATTTTATATTTTTTTAATAATCCAAGTATTATAATAATTGGCGTTAAAATAAGCCTAGATAATGTTAAAATATTTGGAATTAATACTTTAGCTTTAGCATTCATCAAATCATCTCCTATATTAAATATATTAACATGATTAATAAAAATAATCAATAATTAAAATAATTTGAATATAATATAGTGTATTATTTTTTAATACATGGAAAACTATAGTGTTATGGTTTTCCTTTTTTTATAAAAGTTCATGTTCTAATTGACTTTTAAATAAAATATAATTATGGTATAATGAAATAGGTGATTGTATGAGAGTTATAATTAGTGCTGGTGGATCAGGTGGACATATTTATCCTGCATTAAGTATTATAAATAAAATAAAAGAAAAAGAACCAAATAGTGAGTTTTTATATATAGGAACACATAATAGAATGGAAAAAGATATAATACCTAAATATAATATTCCGTTTGAAACTATAGAAATATATGGCTTTGATAGAAAAAGAATTACAAAGAACTTTAAAACAATAAAATGTTTTTTTAAAAGTATAAAAAAATGTAAAAAATTAATAAAAGATTTTAAACCAGATGTTGTAATAGGTGTGGGTGGATATGTAACAGGCCCTGTTTTATATTCAGCCCATAAATTAGGTTATAAAACTTTTATTCATGAACAAAATAGTTTTCCCGGAAAAGCTAATACTTTTTTAAGTAATTTTGCTGATAAAATAGCAGTATCTTTTAAATCAAGTATAAAAAAGTTTCCTGAATATAAAACTGTATTTACAGGAAATCCTTGCAGTGAAAATGCTATAAATGTAGAACCAGCAAAAAAAGAAGAATTTAACTTAAAAGAAAACAAAAAGTTAGTTTTATTTGTTATGGGATCACTTGGATCATCAAAAATAAATGATTTTTTATTAAAAACAATGTCATTATTTAAAAATAAAAAATATGAAATATTATTTGTTACAGGTAATAGTTCTTATGATGAAGTTAAAAAAGCTAAATTTCCTTCTAATGTACATGTTGTACCATATATAGAAAATATGACAAGAATAATGAAAAAAACTGATTTAATTGTATCAAGAGCAGGAGCATCAACATTAAGTGAAATAATTGCTCTTAAAATACCAAGCATATTAATACCAAGCCCATATGTAACAGAAAACCATCAAGTAAAAAACGCTTTGGATTTAATAAATAAAAATGCCGCTATTATGATAGAAGAAAAAGATTTAAAAGGAGATATTTTAGTTAGAACAATCGATAATGTAATAGATAATGATGAAAAAATAAATGAATTTAGAAAAAATTTAGAAGAATTAGGTGTAAAAAATAGTGCAACTAAAATATATGAAGAGTTAAGAGAACTCGTAGATAGGAAGTAATATGGTAAATTTAGAAAATTTAAAAAAATTAAAATGTGGAAAAATAGAAGCTGATGTAAATTTAGCTAAATATAATACTTATAAAATATCATGTAATGCTAAATATATGGCTTTTCCAGAAAATGAAGAACAATTAATAAAACTTTTATCCTACTTAAAAGAAAATAATATTAAATATAAAATATTAGGTGGAGGAGCTAACTTAATATTTGAACACGATTATTTAGGAGTATTAATAAAACTTGATCATTTTGATAAATTAGTAATAGAAGATACAAAAATCAAAGTTGGAGCAGGCTATAACTTAATGAAGTTAGCTATAAAGGTTAGCAAATTAGGATTAACTGGAATGGAATTTGCAACAGGAATTCCTGGTACTATAGGAGGAGCAATATTTAATAATGCAGGTGCTTATAAAAGTGATATGGGATATATTGTTGAATCGATTATAGCATTAACACCAGATTTAAAAATAAAAAAAATATATAATAAAGATTTAAATTTCCATTATAGAACATCATTTTTAAAAGAAAACGAAGGATTTATTTGTTTATCTGCTAATATAATTTTAAAACATGGTAAAAAAGATGAAATACTAAATATTATTGAAGATAGAAAACAAAGAAGATTTATGACTCAACCCCTTGATTATCCAAGTGCTGGAAGTGTTTTTAGAAATCCATCAGATAGTTATGCCGGAATGCTAATAGAAAATATTGGTTATAAAGGAAAAGTAATTGGTGGTGCAAAAGTTAGTGAAAAACATGCTAATTTTATTATAAATTATAATAAAGCAAGTGGTAGTGATATCGTTAAATTAATTAATGAAATAAAAAGCAAAGTAAAAGAAAAATATGATATAGATTTAATATTAGAACAAGAAATAGTCAAATAAAAAAATTATAGATTATCTATAATTTTTTTTATTTTTTCAGTATTTTTAAAATTTAATTTAGCTATATCTTTTAATTTATCGAAACCATATTTTTTAGCAATATCACTACCTACTAAATCAACTTTATCACTTGCTCCTTTAGGTAAAAATGTATCAACACTTTCACTTAATTTATCAAACTCATGAATAAATATATATCTACTTATCATTGATGCACAAGCAACGGATAGAACCTTGCTTTCTCCTTTAGTCATAAATGTAATATTCTTACAAACATTACTAGAATTTTTTAAATAATTATAGTAAATTGGTGCCTTAGCAAATTCATCAACAACAATATAATCAGCTTTATAAACACTACTTAATTCAACTAAAACTTTATTATGAAGAATTGCTTTAATTTTGTTCATATTAATATCATCACTATATTTTAAATTATACTCTTTATTAGTTAGAATCATACTTTTATAGGGAATTTTTTTAATAATTTTAGGTACTATTTCCATAATTTTATTATCATCCAACTTTTTAGAATCTTTTACACCTAATTCTTCTAAAAATTTAATATTATCTTTGGAAACATATGCTGCCGTAACAACAATTGGCCCAAAAAAATCACCAGTACCAACTTCATCAGAGCCAATCGAATTAGAATAGTATATTTTAGGATCAATAATAATTTCACTTTTTTCTTTTTTCTTTTCCTCACTGTTTTTAATATCAATAGTTTTATTTGGATTTAAATATTTTTCTCTTTCCATCCATATATTCGCAGAAATATCCGCACTAATTCCTTGAAATACAGCTTTTCCAGATTCATATAAAGTTACAACCGTATCAGCATCATCTGCCTGGAAGATAGCATACTGAGGTGTTTTAGGTCTTTTATAATCTTGAAAAAATTCAATCATTTCCTTTTTTGTATTATCACTTACTTTTAAAGTTATTGTCATAAAATCACCAACCTATAATTATTTTATCATAAAGAAACTTTTTTTGTAAATTTAATTGAATAAATAAAATAATTTGTTACTATCTATGATAAAAGATGGTATAAATAAAAAAGTTATCTTAATATAGAAAATATAAAGTATAAATTTATATTTAGATATTAAAGTTATTATAATAGTATAAAAAAATTAGAATAAGAATTATACTATTATTTTTTATTAAAAACATTTATTTTTAATAAAATTTGTAATATAATTATAAAGAGGGATATTATGATTGTAGATGTAATTATTTTTTTACTTATTTTAAGTAGTGCATTATTAGGATTAAAAAGAGGATTTACAAAAGAACTAGTATGTTTTTTAGGCTTCTTTATCATAATAATATTAGCTTTTATTTTGAAAAATCCATTATCAAGTTTAATGTATGAGTATTTGCCATTTTTTAAATTTTCATGGATTATAAAAGGAGCAACATCTTTAAATATTATTTTATATGAGATAATATCATTCTTTATAGTACTATCATTACTTACAATTATTTTTAAAGTATTAGTATTTGCAACTACTATATTTGAAAAAATACTTAAAATAACAGTTGTACTTGGAATACCATCTAAAATACTTGGATTTGTAGTGGGAATATTAGAAGGAATAGTATGGAGTTTTATTATTCTATACATAATAAATTTACCATTTTTTAAAACAGATATTTTAAAAGATTCAAAAATAGCTTCATCTATACTAAATAAAACACCAATTTTAACAACTATGACTAAAGATACTATAAAAGCAAGTGAAGAGGTAAGTAATTTAATAGATGACTATAAAACAAAAAATAAATTTGATAGTAGTTTTGATTATAAAGCAATAGATATTATGTTAGAACATAAAATAGTAAAACCATCATCAATAGAAAAATTGAAAGAAAAAAATAAAATAAAAGTAAAAAATATAGATAAATTAATAGAAAAATACAAGGAGTGATAAAATGAATTTAGAATTAGAAAAAGAAAAATTTGACGATATAATTAAACAAGATAAAGTATTAGTTGATTTTTATGCAGATTGGTGTGGACCATGTCGTATGTTAAGCCCTATATTAGAACAAGTAAATGTAGAAACGGGAATAAAACTTTTAAAAGTTAATGTAGATAAAAATCCAGAAATCGCAAAATCATATGGAATAATGAGTATACCAACAATGATATTATTTGAAAATGGAAAATTAATAGAAAAAAGAGTTGGGATATCAAGTAAAGAAGAAATAATTAAATGGATAAAACAGTAAAACTGTTTTTTTTAGCATTATAGATAAAAATATGATAAAATAAAGAAAAATTAGAGGTGAATTATGCAAAGATATTTTACAAAAGAAAAAATAGATAATACATTTATATTAAAAGATGATGATATATATCACATTAAAACCGTAATGAGAATGAAAGATAACGATGAAATAATAGTTGTATATGAAAAAAAGGCATTTTTATGTTGTCTAGAAAATGTAAAGAATAATATTAAAATAAATATAAAAAAAGAACTAGAAAAAGTTAATTATAATACACCAGATATAACATTAATAATACCACTTTTAAAAGAACAAAAAATGGATTTAATACTTCAAAAAGCAACAGAACTTGGTGTATCTAAAATAATACCCATAATAACAAATAGAAGCATTATAAAGCTAAAACAAACAGATTACTTAAAAAAACTAAAAAGATGGGAGAGAATTGTAAAAGAAGCAAGTGAACAATCACATAGAGTAGATATACCAGAAATTAGTGAGATAAAAACTATAGAAAAACTAATAAATATAAATGGATTTAAGTATGTATGTAGTACAAAAGAAAAAGCAAAAAATATAAAAATAGTAATGAAAAATGTAAAAAATTGTGATAGAATAAACTTAGTAGTTGGTCCAGAAGGTGGATTAGAAATAAAAGAAGAAGAAATGCTTAATAAGCTAGGGTTTGAATCTATTACACTTGGTGAGCGAATTATGAGAGTAGAAACAGTTCCCTTATTTTTGTTAAGTATAATTAACTATGAATTTATGGAGTGATATAATGGATGTACTAAATATATTATCTAATAATACTTTATTTTTATCTATATTAATAGGTATTTTATTAATTAATTTTGGATGTATAGTTTATTTAATTATAAGAGAAAAAAGATTGGATAAAAAAGAAATCTATGACATATTAAATGAACAAGAAATTGATAAATCACCTAAAGAAAAATCAATAGAAGAACTTAGTTTTAAAGACTCAAAGGAAGAACCTGTTACAAAAAAAGAAGAACCTATAAACAATGAAATAGAAGAAATGTTACTTAAAATGCAAAAAGATTTAGAAGCAACACCAAAAGATGTTGTAGAAAGTTTTGAAAATGAACAAGAAGAAAAATCAATAATAAGTTATCAAGAATTATTAAATAGTGTTAAAGAAAAACAAAAGCCAAAAGTAACACCAGTTAAAATAGATGAAAAAATAGAAATAAATGATTTTGACAATGACAAAACACTTAAAATGGATAGAATAGATCCAAATAAAAAATTTAAAAGCACAGAATTTATATCACCTATATTTGGGGTACAAGATAGTGATATAAAATATCCATCAGTTCCTAAATTATTAAATAAAGAAGAAGATATATTTGATAAATTAAATATAGAAAAAGAAGAAAAAATAATCAATACAAAAAGATTAGATGCTGAAATAAAGAAAAATGATGATTTTTTAAAAGCATTAAAAGAATTTAGAAAGAATTTAGATTAGCTAGAAAAAATTTTCTAGTTTTTTTGGAGGTAAATATGAAGTTTAATATATATACACTAGGATGTAAAGTAAATACATATGAAACAAATGTAATGAGTGATTTACTTAAAAATAAAGGTTATATAGAAGTAGGTTTAGATGAAAAAGCTGATATATCAATAATAAATACATGTACAGTAACAAATACTGCAGATAATAAATCATTTAAAACAATAAGACATGCTATTAAACAAAATGATGATGCAATAATAGTAGTAGTAGGATGTATGAGTCAAAATAAAAAAGAAGAAGTATTAAAAGTTGATGGAGTAGATATCGTACTTGGAAATATTGGAAAATCAAAAGTAGTTGAATATATAGATGAATATATAAAAACAAAAAAGAAAAAATTAGATATATACGATATGATGAATACAACTTTTGAACCAATGATATTAAATAATTTTAATAGAACAAGAGCATTCGTTAAAATAGAAGATGGATGTAATAATTATTGTGCATTTTGTATAATACCTTATGTACGTGGAAATGTAAGAAGTAAAGATAAAGATTCTGTAATAGAAGAGACAAAAGACTTGATAAAACAAGGACATAAAGAAATTGTTTTAACAGGTATTCATACAGGTCATTATGGAAGTGATTTAAAAAATTATAATTTTTCCAATTTATTGAATGATTTATGTAAAATCTCAGGTTTAGAAAGACTTAGAATATCATCAATAGAAATAACAGAATTAACAGATGAATTTTTAGAAGTTTTAAAAAATAATAAAATATTAGTAGATCATATGCACATTCCACTTCAATCAGGATCTGATGCAACTTTAAAAAGAATGAATAGAAAATATGATAAAAAATATTTTATGGACAAAATAGAAAAAATAAGAAAAATAAGACCAGAAATATCTATTTCAACAGATGTAATAGTTGGATTTCCAAACGAAACTATAGAAGAATTTAATGAAACAATAGAAACAATAAAAAAAATAAAATTTAGTAAATTACATGTTTTCCCATATTCTAGAAGAAAGGGAACAAAAGCTGATGAAATGGAAAATCAAATAGATGAAAAAACTAAAAAAGAAAGAGTAAAAATACTTATAGAACTATCAAAAGAATTAGAAACAGAGTATATGGAAAAATTTATAAATAGAGAATTAATTTTTATACCGGAAGTAATAAAAGACGGATATTTAATAGGTCATACAGGGAATTACTTGCAAGTAAAAGCAAAATCTAATTTAAACCTTATTGGAAAAGATGTAAAGGTAAAACTAATAAAAGTAGAATATCCTAGTATAATAGGAGATATAATTGACTATAAAGAAAATATAGTTTAAAATACTTATAGAGGTGTAACTATGAGAGAAGAAAAATATTACATAACAGATAACAAGTTTGCTATAAATGAAAAAACAAATAAAAAAGAATTAAAAGAAGATACAGTTATAAGATTTAATAAAGAGACAATGAAAAATGATTGTAAAAAAATAATAAAAGAGGAAGAAGAAACAATCATAAGATATAAAGCAATATTTAGCTCGAGAAATACTTTAACTATAGTTGTGGATAAAAATTATATAAATGAAAATCAAAATTTAATTAGAATATTAAATAAAAGTGTAAAAAATAAGGAACTAGCAAACAAAGAAAAAAAATTAAAACAAATATTAATATCAGGAAGTTTTATTTTAGTAGGAAGCCTAATAGGTGGAAAAATAGTATCAAAAATACATGAAAATCAAAATCAAACAGTTACTATAGAAAATCCAGCAAACTTTAAAGATGAAAGAGAAAGTAAAGAAGCAGAAAAACTAGTAGAAGGTCGAGAAATATTTGAACAAACAAAAGAACAACAAATGAAACAAGATATAAAAGATTATAGAAATTTAGATACAATGCCATATGTTGAAAAAGTAGAAAACACTCAAACTTCAAATACTCAAACTTCAAATACTCAAACTTCAAATACTAAAGATTATTATAATCCTGATGAATATGAAGAAATGATGAATGAGTATAGAAATTTAGACACAATGCCATATGTTGAATATAACCCAATAACAAAATAAGCTAATAAGCTTTTTTTCTTTTAAAAAGATTGTAATACAAACAAGTGTATGCTATAATTTATTAGGTGATAACATGCTAAGTTATATAAAAGGAATATATAAAAGAGCAATATATAAAAATGATAAAGGATTTATAATTGGATTATTTAAAGTAGAAGAGACAAATGATAAAGAAGTTGAATTTTATTTAAATAAAACAATAACATTTAAAGGTAATTTTGCCCAATTAAATGAAGATGATAGATATATATTCAAAGGAGAAGCAATAGAACATATAAAATATGGTTTTCAGTATGATGTAAAATCATATGAAAGAGTTAAACCAGAAGATAAAGATTCTATTATAGAATTTTTATCAAGTGATTTATTTAAAGGAATTGGAAAAAAACTTGCTACTAAAATAGTAGAAACACTAGGTGATAATACATTAGATAGAATTTTAGAAGAAAGTGAATGTTTAAACTTAGTTCCTACACTAACTGATAAAAAAGCAAAAGTAATAATAGATACTTTGAATAAATATGAAGAAAGCCATAAAACAATCGTATATTTAACAGAAATAGGGTTTAGTATGAAAGATTCCCTTTTAATTTATAATAAATATAAAAGTGATACTATTATGAAAATTGAACAAAATATATATAGTATACTAGATAGTGATTTAGATATATCATTTTTAAAAATAGATGAAATAAATAAAAAATTAACAAATGAAACTAGTATTGAAAGAATAAAAGCATGTATATTTTATATAATGAAAAATTTAAGCTTTCAAAATAAGGATACATATCTAAATTTTGAAGAAATAAAAAATAATGTTTTATCATACCTAAATATAGAAATAGAAGAAAATGATTTCATTAATTATATAGATGAATTAAGGTATGAAGGTAAAATAGTAAAAGAAGAAGAAAAGTATTATATAAAAGAATTATATGATGCAGAACAAAATATAGTTGATAAAATTAAGTATTTAATAGAAAAACCAAATGAAAAAATAAAAGATATAGATAAATTAATAGAAGAATTACAAAGATGTAATGAAATAACATATAATAAAGAACAAATAGATGCCATAAAAAGTGCACTACTTTATAATATAACGATAATAACTGGAGGACCAGGAACAGGAAAAACTACAATAATAAAAGCTATTGTAGATTTATATATTAAAATAAATAAATTAAAAGATAGAGAAATAGATGATAAAATAGCTTTACTCGCTCCAACTGGTCGTGCAAGCAAAAGAATGAGTGAATCAACAAATTTAAAAGCATCAACTATACATAGATTTTTAAAATGGAATAAAGAAGCAAATTCATTTAATGTAAATGAATTTAATAAAAATTTTCAAAACTTAATAATAATAGATGAAACAAGTATGATAGATATCAATTTATTAAGTAGTTTATTTAAGGGACTTACAAACAATATAAAATTAATACTTGTAGGTGATTATAATCAATTACCAAGTGTTGGAATAGGACAAATATTAAAAGATTTAATAGAAAGCAATGTTATAAATACCGTTAAATTAAATTATTTATATAGACAAAGTGATAACTCATATATTCCAGTACTTGCAAATCAAATAAAAGAAAATAATTTAAGTGAAGATTTTTATAAAACAACAGATGATTATACTTTTTTAAATTGTAGTAGTAATTTAATTATAAAAACACTAAAAGAATTATCAAATATACTAATAGAAAAAGAATATGATTATAAAAAGGTTCAAATAATGGCACCAATGTATGTAGGAGTAAATGGTATAGATAATATAAATAAAGAATTACAAAATATATTTAATCCTAAAGATGAATTTAAAAGAGAAATTAAAGTAGGAGATATAATTTTTAGGGAAAATGATAAAATATTACTGCTTACAAATTTACCAGATGAAAATGTATATAATGGAGATATTGGAGTAATAAAGTATATAAAAGAAAGTAGCACATCTAAAAGCAAAAAAAATGAAATATATATTGATTTTGACTCAAATGTAGTAAAATTTTTACCAAATGATTTTAATAAAATAAAACATGGATATATTATAAGTGTCCATAAATCACAAGGAAGTGAATTTGATACAGTAGTACTTTTAATGAGTCATAATTATAAAAGAATGTTATATAAAAAATTAATATATACAGGAGTAACAAGAGCTAAAAGAAAATTAATAATAATAGGTGAAGAAGAAGCATTTAAAAATGGTATAAATAATAAAATGGAAGAGTATAGAAAAACAACATTGAAAGAAAAATTAGAAAAAATGTATAAAGAACAATAAAATGTGTAAAATATAAACGTATGTATAAAAGCATACGTTTATTCATATTTTTTAGCAAGAGGGTGATTAAATGAAAAAAATGGATATAGCATACATGATGATGGGTGCAGGAGCTGTTTTAGCATATCAAAAATATAAAAAACCAATGTCAAAAGAAATAAATAAAGTAAAAAATAAAATTATAAAAAAAGAAAAAAATATGCTAGAAGATATGATGTAATGAAAGTCTCAAATAGAGACTTTTTAAAATGAAAGGAATAGATATGGAAGAAAATAAAAACGCATTAGATGAAATAAGTAAAGGAACAACTATGGGAATGGATGCAACTAAAGATATAATAGAAAAAATAGAAGAAAAAGATTTTAAAAAATTAGTAAAAGATCAATATAAAGAATATGAAAAAATAAAAAAAGAAATAGATAATATATATAAAGAATATAGTGAATCTAATCCACATGAAACAAATGTGATGACAAAAGTTATGACATGGTCTTCAATAAATATGAAAACAATGACAAATACAAGTACATCCAAAATAGCTGAAATTTTACTTCAAGGAACTAACATGGGAATAATAGAAGGAAGAAAAATATTAAATAATAAAAATATTGATAAAAAAATAACAAAAATAATAGAAGAATATGTTGATATGCAAGAAAAATATGTAGAAAAACTTAAAAAATATTTATAAATTTAAAAACTAAAAAAAGGTTAAGAAAAATTCTTGACCTTTTCACTATATATTAAAATATTATTATCTATTTTTTTAATATTATTAATTATATTCTCTTTCTCTTTTCTTGGAATAACAAATAATATAATATTTGTATTATTTGTTTTTATAATAGAAGTTTTATAACCAATTGAATTAATATAATTATCAATATTTAAATTATCAGTAATACAATTAATTAAAATATCACCAAGTGCTATTTTTTCTTCAATTATACTTCCTATATAAGAACCAACCAAAGAACCAAGTGCAAAAAACACAACTTTTAAAGGATCACTTAATAAATTAGTTACAACAACACCGGTTACCATGACCCAAACAAGTGATACAATAAATTGTAAAAAAGCACCAAGTATTTTCTTACCATTAGCAACTACAATAAGTCTTAGTGTAGAAATTCCATTTTCTATTACTTTAGAAATAAAAATTAAAAAATATAAACTTATATTCATATAAACACCTATAACTATATTATGTATTTTTAAATTTGTTATACTAATTGACATTCAAAAAAAAAAATCTATAATATTTAAAAAGGTGAAATTATGACGGACAAAAAGATGAAATACGAAATACAAAATGATTTATTAAAAATACTAAATCAATTAGATAAAACAAAATCAATAAAAAAATATAATACATTAGTAAGAGATTTATCATTACTTGATAATTTAGCAAATATATTATGCTTAGAAACTGATTTTAATAAATATAATTATGATTTTAAATTATTTTTTCTAAAAGAAATAGAATTGTTAAAAAAAGAAAAAAATTTCTACTTAAATAATTATGAATATAATAGTGAACTTGTAGATAACTATAAATATATAATAGATTCTTTAGAAGATAAAACTTTTAAATATGATGTAGAATATATGAAAAGAAATGATACAACAAAACTAGTTTTAAATTTTTTAAAGTATTATGATAGAAATATTTTAAGAAAATTTAAAAAATGCGTAGAAATGAATAAATTTATATATTTAAATGAAAATTCTCTAGAATGTACAGGCTTAACAGTAGCTGGAAAAAACTTTAGTTCATATATTTTAGTAGAGGATTTAAACTCTATATTCACATCTGTAACATTAGTTCATGAAATAGGGCATTTATATGATTTAAATAATAGTTATTTAAAAAACAACTATTTAAATGAAATATATTCTCATTATTTAGAAATTGTATTTTATGATTATATAGAAGATAAAAAAGACCGTAAAAATGTAAAATATGGTTTTATAGAAGATTTGTATGATTCATTAACTGATTTAGAAAATTTATTAAATGAAAATATAATAAATAATATTGACTTTAAGCAAAAGTATTACCAAATATATTCTATTTTAGATTATGCATATGGAATAATTTTAGCATTAGAGTTTTATAACATATATAGTGAAGATATGGAATATGGAAAATATATAATAAATGATTTTTCAAAAAACAAAAACAAAATTAAAAATCCTATGGATTTAATGAAAAAATATAATTTAGATAAAGAAAAAATATTAGAAGGAGAAACGTTGAAAAAATATATAAAGAAAATATAATTAATATAAATAAAAAAATTTAAAATTGTATATTTTTGAATATTTGTATAGTTTTATAAGTATAAAATAAACATTATTATAACAGATAAAAAAAATCTGTTATTTTTTCTTTAAAAAAAGAAAAAAGTGTGATTTGTAATAATGTTTTGAGTATGATATTATGCCCTTAAAGGACGTGAAATATGAAAAAAATAATACCAATGACATATGATGTGATGTTAAAGGTATTTAATAATGAAAAAAATATATCATTATTAGAAGAATTTATTGTTTTTTACATGGATATACCATTAAAAGAAGTAAAGGGAAACTTAAAACTATTAAAAAGAAATTTAGACAAAAATAATTTAAAATCATCAAAAAAAGTATTGAGTAAAAAAAGTGCATCAAAACTAGTAGATGAAGTAATAAGGTTAAGTGGAGATGATGAGGTAATGATAGAATTTGACATGAATAGTAAAAGAGATTTAGAGTTAAAAAGTGAATATGATGAAATGGTCTCAATGTTTAAAGAAAAAGAAGAAAAATTAAAAGAACAATTGAAGAAAAGAGAAGAAAATTTAAACAAACAGTTAAAGGAACAATTAGATAAACAGTTAAAAGAACAATTAAAACATCAAAAAACAATTTTAAAAGAAAAAGAACATAATAGACAAATAGAAATCGCTAAAAATTTATTAAAAAACAATGTTGATATTAACGTTATTACATCATCAACAGGACTTTCAAAAAAAGAAGTAGAATCTATAAAAATATAAATGTGTTTTTTTCATATTTAGGTTTATAGTTTTTTTTATAAATAAATGTTATAATTAGTTAGGTGATAGTATGGGAAAAATACATATAATGGATGAATTGTTATCTAATAAAATTGCTGCAGGAGAAGTAGTAGAAAGGTGCATGAACGTAGTAAAAGAATTAGTAGAAAATAGTATAGATGCTAAAAGTACAGAGATAAAAATAGAAGTAGAAGAAGCCGGGACAAAACTAATTAAAGTAACAGATAATGGTATTGGAATGGATAAAGAAGATGCTATATTATGCTTTGCACTTCATGCAACAAGTAAAATAAAAGATATAGATGATTTATTTAACATAGAAACACTTGGATTTAGAGGTGAAGCATTAGCGTCTATTGCAAGTGTAAGTGAAGTAAATTTAAAAACGAGCAATGGTATTATTGGAACAGAAGTAAAAGTTGTAGGTGGAAAAATTGAAGAGGTTTTAGAAGCAGATTTGAGAAAAGGAACAACTGTAGAAGTAAGAAATTTATTTTTTAATACCCCAGCACGTCTTAAACACTTGAAAAGTTATTATACAGAACTTGCAAGTATAACAGATTATGTAAACAAAATATCATTAACACATCCAGAAATAAAAATAACTTTAATATCTGATTCAAATATACTTTTAAATACGGATGGTTCTAACAACTTACTTAAAAACATAAAATGTATATATGGAGTAGATATTGCAAAAAGAATGGTAGAAATAGAAGGAGAAAATCTTGACTACAAAATATCAGGTTATATTTCTCTGCCAGAAGTACATAGATCAAATAAAAATGGGATGATAACACTTGTAAATAATAGAGTAGTAAGAAATATAGAATTAAATAGAACAATAAATGATTCATACCATTCATATAAACCAGATAACAGATATCCTATTATCGTACTTAAAATAGAAGTAGATCCAGCTCTTGTTGATGTCAATATTCATCCTACCAAAATGGATGTAAAGTTTTCTAACTTTGATTCATTAACTGAACTTGTAAAAAATTCAATAATAAATAAAATTAAAAATATAAATTTAATTCCAAATATAGAAGCAAAAGAAAAAGAACGTAAAAAAATTGAAACATTTACACTTAATTTTGATATAAAAGAAGATGAAATTAAATATGAAAAAGTAAATGAAACATCTGAAACAGTAAACGAAGAAATTGATAATATAAAAGAAGATAATTTATTTATAAATGAAGATTTGATAATAAGTGAGAATAAAAAAAATGAAATTAATGAACTAGAAAATGAAAAAATGCCTATAATGTATCCAGTTGGAGAAGTACATGGAACATATATTATTTGTCAGAGTGATACAGGTATGTATATAATAGATCAACATGCCGCAAAAGAAAGAATAAATTATGAAATAGTATTAGATAGATTATCTAATCCAAGTAATGATAAAATGGATATGCTAGTTCCACTAACATTTGAATTTACAAATGCTGAATACATTATATTAAAAGAAAATATAGAATTATTAAGAGATATGAATTTTGATATAGAACCATTTGGTATAAATTCAATTATAGTAAAATCCCATCCAACTTGGATAGGTGGAGAATACGAACCAGATGAATTAAATGGAATGATTAAAATGATTATAGATATGGTAATAGAAAAAGAGAAAAATTTTGATATAGGAAGATTTAGAAATCATGTAGCAGCAACAACAGCATGTAAAATGAGTATAAAAGCAAATGAAGAGATAACAAAAGAAGAAATGGAAAAACTAATAGAAGATTTAAGGAAATGTAAAAATCCATTCAATTGTCCTCATGGTAGACCAACAACAATTTACTATAGTAAAGAAGAATTAGAAAAGTTATTTAAAAGAAGTGGCTTTTAAGTGTAAAATTTGTGATAATTTATGATATTTTATAACAGATATTGACATAAAATAAAAAAAAATATAAACTTATCATAAGGAGGAGAAATTATGTTTTGTGGAGAATGTGGAACAAAAAATGAAAAAGGTGCAGCTTTTTGTGAAAAATGTGGTTCTAAACTAGAAGTAGAAGAAACAAAAGAAGTAGCGCCAAAAAAACCAATGGATAAAAAAACAAAATTAATTATTAGCGTTATAGCTATAGTTGCAGTTATATTTGTTGGTATTTATATGTATTTAGGTAGTTTATTTAAACCTGAAAAAATAGCTTTAAAATATTTTAAGGCATATGCATCTAATGATGCAAAAACACTATATAATACAATGAGTTTAGAGGAAAGTAAATTTGTAAGTAAAAAACTTTTAGAAGAAAGCATTAAAAATAATGAAAAAATTAAATTGGCAAATTATAGTGTTAAAAAAGATGAAACTAAAGATGATTCTTTAAGTACAAGTGTAGTAATTACATATGTTGAAGAAGGATCATCTAAAGAAAAAACTAAATTAGTAAAATTAACAAAAAATAAAAATAAAAAATGGTTATTTTTTGAAAATTGGACTGTAGATAGTAGTGAATTAGTATCAAAAGATTATACTATTTCAGTACCAAAAAATACAACTGTTAAAATAAATGATATTGAATTAAGTGATGAATACAAAGAAGAATCATATTCATCATATTACGATTCATATAAGATTCCAAGTATATTAAAAGGAAAATATAATTTAACAGTTGAATATAAATCTGGAGTTAAATTATCTGGTGAATTGAAAGTAAATGGAAATTATGGTACTTATAGAACTAGTAATTTAAAATTAGATGAAAAAACTAATGAAAAATTAGAAAAAGAAATTAAAGAAAAATTAGAATTATTATATAAATCAGCATTAGAAGATAAAAGCTTCGATGATATAAAAGATTCATTTACAGAAGAAGTTAGAAGTAATGTAGAAACAAGCTATAATTATATAAAAGATTATACAAAATCAGATTATTCTAAATTAAAAGAAATGACAGTTGATGATGTTGAAATTACATCTGTATCACCAAATGAAGAAAAAATTAGTTTAGTTGTAAAAATGAAATATAGTTATAAGTTAGAATATAAATATAGTGATGAAACAAAAGAATATATTGGAAAAAATAAAATAGATACATTATATGTAGATTATACAATAAGTGAAAAAGATTATGTTATGTCAAATATATCAAGTATATTAACATACTTTAGTAGATATTAGGAGGAAATAAAATGGCAAAATTTTGTACAAAATGTGGAAGTGAAATGGTAGATGGAAAGTGCCCAAAATGTAAGGAAACCAAAAAAACAACTAATGAAAATCAAATAGAGGAAGTAGATATTAAACAAGGATTTACAGATTCATTAGAAATATTAAAAGGAATTTTTACAAAACCTTTTGACATTATAAAAAAATTTGTTTGTGAAAATAAATATATAGCAGGAATTATAATGATAGTTTTAACTGCTTTATCACAAGGATTATATAAAATAGCAACATTAAAAAATATGTATTCATCAAATAATGCAAATGCATTTAACTCAAATGATTTTAGTGATTTATTAGATAAAGCAATGCAAGGAAATTTAGGAGCTAAAGAACCAGAATATTTAAAAGAATTTATGACATCATTTGCAACTAATTTAGTTCTTTATGCAGTTCTTGCAGTAGCAGGATACTTCTTAATAACAAAATTATTTAAAGGAAAAGCAACAATTAAAGAAATGTTATCTGTAGTTGGTGTAAGTTTAGCAGTAGTATTAGTAGCAAATGTAGCAAACTCAGTATTTGTATTTATAGATGCTGAAGTTATGGGATATATTAGAAGTTACATAACTTCATTTACAACAATAACAAGTACATTAGTATTAGCAGCATCAGTAAATCAAGTTGCTAAAATTGATAAAAATAAACTATTCTTAAGTGTAGCATCAATGTCTGTATTAGCAACATTAGTAATAGATATAGTAGAAAAATTATTTGATTAGTAAGAAAGGCATAAAGCCTTTTTTAAGTAGTTGATTTTAATATTTTTTTAGAAATATAGACTAATTAGTTATTTAGTGATATAATTAATTAGTCTTTTTATATGAAACAGAAAGGAGAAAATATGAGTAAAATAAAAATATTTAGTTTAGGTGGACTAAACGAAACAGGAAAAAATATGTATATCGTTGATGTAGATAATGATATTTTTGTATTAGATGCGGGTTTAAAATATGCAGATGATAAAATGTTAGGAATCGATTATATAATTCCTAATTTTGACTACTTAAAAGAAAATAAAAATAGAGTAAAAGGGATTTTTATAACACATGGTCATGATGGACAAATGGGAGCAGTTTCAGAAATAATAGAATCTATCCCAGAAATAAATATATACGGAACAGAATTTACAATAGAAATATTGAAAGAAGAATTAAAAGAATCTAATATAAAAAGTGACAACTTACATGTTATAGAACCACATCGAAATTTAAAATTTGGAAAAGTTAGTATATTTCCAATATCAGTAACACATTCTGTACCAGGAAGTGTTTGTTATGTAATAGATACAGAAGATGGTGCAATTGTCTATACAGGAAACTTTGTATTTGATCAAACAATGCAAGGAGAATATAAAACAGATATAGGAAAACTTGCATATGTTGGAAAAAAAGGAGTTCTATGTCTAATGAGTGAATCAATTTATGCAGAAAAAAAAGGATATACTGCTCCAAATAATAGAATTACGCAGGTTATAACTAAAACATTAGATCAAAATGAAGGAAGAATAATATTTAATATATCGCAAACTCAATTCTATAGAATACAAGAATTATTTGAAGAAATCATGAAAACAGATAGAAAAGTAGTAATCTTAGGAAAAAGATTAGAAAATATGATTTATAATGCTATAGATATGAAATATATTGATTTTGATAAGAAAAAAATTGGAAGTATAAAAAATATAAATGATAAAAATGTTGTTGTTATTGTATCAGATGAAAGAGAAAAACCATTTTCAAATATATCAAGAATAATAAAAGGATATGATAAATTCTTAAAAATAAAAGAAGAAGATACAGTAGTATTCGCATCACCTGTATATGAAGGAATGGAAAGAAGAGCAACAAAAGTATATGATGATGTATCAAAAATAGGACCAAATTTAATAATAATATCACAATCATATTTATCAAATCATGCATCAAGTGAAGATTTAATGATGATGATAAATTTAATGAATCCAAAATATTATTTTCCAGTAATTGGAGAGTATAGACAACAAGTAGAGAATGCTAATAACGCGAAAAAGATCGGATATAATGATTCAAATATAATCTTAAAACTAAATGGAATGGTAACAGAATTTCAAAATGGAAAACTTGTTGAAACAAATGAAACCGTTAAAATAGATGAGATATTAATAGATGGAAAAACAATAGGAGACATAAGCGAGCTTGTAATAAAGGATAGAGAGCTTTTAAGTGATAATGGAATTGTACTTGTAAGTGCAACACTTGATAAAAAAACTAAAAAGATCCTAGCAGGACCAGAAATACTAACAAGAGGATTTATTTATGTAAAAGAAAATATAGATATAATAAAAGAAGCAGAAAAAATATCTCTTGAAGTAATAAATGAAAATATAAAGAATAATTATGTAGAATTTAATAAAATAAAATTAGGAATAAGAGAAAAATTAGGTAAATATTTATATAAAGAGACTGAATGTAAACCAATGATATTAATAGTAATGCAAGAAGTTTAGGTGATAATATGACTGAAAAAACAAGAGAAAGAATATTAAATGAACAAAATCAGTGTGAAGAATCTAAAGTAAGAACAGAAGAAATAAAAGAAGAAATAAACAAATTAGTAGAAGAATTAAAAAAATGTGAAATAGTTACAAAATTAAAAAGTTTAGGTATGGAATATTTGTATGAAGAAGAACTACAAAGTAAATTAGAAGAATTACAAACAAGAGAAATAGAAAGTCTAAAATTTGGATGTACTCATCCAATTTTAGCAATTACAGGATATAAAAAGCATAATAGTAGTAATAGAGTAATAAGTGTTCCAGAAGAAAAAGATGCAGAATATGCAAGTGTAAAATGCTTAGAATGTGGTAAACTAACATATACAAAAAATAAAGATGAAAGTAAAGAATGGTATAAATATATATTTACACCACTACCACTACAAGGAAGAATTGATACAGATTATGTAAAAAGAGTTGTAATTGAAATACCAACTGGTATGAAATTCAGTGAAATATATAATTATTATCAAGAAATAATGTTAGATCAACCACAAAAAGAAACAATAAATAAAGTATTAGAAAAAATAAACAAAAAACTTGTATAATTATATAAAAGTATGGTATAATTAACCTGGCTTTTTCAAAAAAACACACATTATTGATTTTTATGCCTAGTGCCTATGGTGGTGTAGAAAGTTGAGATAATGGAGGATTAACAAAAGGAGGAATTTAAATGGCAGTAGTGTCAATGAGTTATTTATTAGAAACAGGTGTTCACTTTGGTCATCAAACTAAAAGATGGAACCCAAAAATGAAAGAATATATTTTTACATCAAGAGATGATATTTATATTATCGATCTTCAAAAAACAGCAAAAAAAATAGAAGAAGCATATCAAGCACTTCATAAAATTGCAGCAAACGGAGGAAAAGTTTTATTCGTTGGAACTAGAAAACAAGCTAGTGAAGCAATTACTGAAGAAGCAATAAGATCAAATTCTTATTATGTAGCAGAAAGATGGTTAGGGGGAACTTTAACTAACTTTAGAACAATAAGAAGAAGAGTAAAAAGATTAGAAGAAATCGAAAAAATGGAAAAAGATGGTACATTTGATTTACTTCCAAAAAAAGAAGTAATTGGAATTAAAAAAGAATATGAAAAACTAAACAAAATCTTATGTGGTATTCGTGAAATGCACAAATTACCAGATGCAATGTTCGTAGTAGATCCATCAAAAGAAGAAATTGCAATAAGAGAAGCTAGAAAATTAAATATTCCAGTATTTGGTATTGTAGATACAAACTGTGATCCAGATATGGTTGATTATGTAATTCCAGGTAATGATGATGCAATTCGTGCTGTAAAATTAATTACAGGAGTAATGGCTAATGCAATAGTAGAAGCAAATGGTGGAAAAATTGTTAACTATATAAAAGATGAAGACAAAAAATTAGATGCAAATATAATGGAAAAAGCATTAGAAACAGTAAAAAGAAAAGACGATAATAAAAAAAGATTTGATAAATCAAATAAACCATTTAAAAAAGATGTAAAAAAATTTGAAAAAGTAGAAGCTAAAGAAGAAAAAAAAGAAACTAAAAAAGAAGTTAAACAAGAAAAAAAAGAAGAAGCCAAAGATTTAACTAAACTTACAGTTTCAGAACTTCGTGAAATAGCAAAAGAAAAAGATATAAAAGGTTATTCAACAATGAAAAAAGCAGAACTTGTTGAAGCTTTAAATAAATAAGATGATTTTAAATCATCTTTCTTTGAAAGGAGAATAATATGATTAGTGCTAGTCTAGTAAAAGAATTAAGAGAAAAATCAGGAGCAGGAATGCTTGACTGTAAAAAAGCCTTAGAAGCAAATAATGGTGATATTAATGCTTCAATGGATTGGTTAAGAGAAAAAGGAATATCTAAAGCTGCAAAAAAATCTGATCGTATAGCAGCAGAAGGTTTAGCAGAAGTTTTAATAAAAGGAAATACAGCTGCAATAGTAGAAGTTAACTCAGAAACTGATTTCGTAGCAAAAAATGAAGAATTTAAAGATTTAGTAAATACTATATTAAATACAATTATTACATCAAATGCAACAACAGTAGAAGAACTTTTAAAAGAAGAGGTAAATGGAGAAACAATTAATGATATTATAATAGCAAAAACTGCAAAAATTGGAGAAAAATTATCATTAAGAAGATTTGCTAAAGTAGAAAAAACTGATTCTGAATCATTTGGAGAATACATTCATATGGGAGGAAAAATTGCTGTATTAACAATTGTTAATAATGCATCAAGTGAAGTAGCAAAAGATGTTTCAATGCATGCAGCAGCAATGAGACCAATTTATGTAAAACGCGAAAATGTTAAAGAAGAAGAAATTGAAAAAGAAAGAGCAATTCTAAAAGAACAAGCTATGAATGAAGGAAAACCAGAAGAAATAGCACAAAAAATGGTTGAAGGAAGAATTCAAAAATACTACAAAGAAGTATGTTTAGAAGAACAACCATTCGTAAAAGATTCTGATATTAATGTAAAAACATATGTAAAAAATAATGGTGGAGAAATCGTTAATATGATACGTTTTGAAGTTGGAGAAGGAATCGAAAAAAAAGAAGAAAATTTTGCTGAAGAAGTAGCAAAACAAATAAATGGTTAAAAAAGATGATTTAATTCATCTTTTTTTATTAAATAATAAAATCAATTATATTACAATAGCATATTATATAAATTAGGGGGGTTTTATGAATAAAGAAAATATATATATTGGAAATATTTTAATATGTGAAAAATATATGGATAGATATTCTATAAAATTAGAAGGTCCTAAATTTAAAATATATAAAGAAAATGCCATTTTAATAAAAGCAAAAGAACATTATATTGATATAGATGATATAAAAAATAATATAGATTTAATAAAAAATAAAGGATATAAAACATATTATACACACGTAGGAGATAAATTTGTTGATCCAGAATCTTTATATAGGTATACATATTCAAGTGAAAGATTAAGTATAAAAAAATTAAAAAAGAAATAAATATTGTAGAAATTATTGTTTTAAATATTATAATAATATATAATAATAATAGAAAGTGGGAGAAATATGGAAGAAATATTATTAATAACAGAAGAAAAAATGCAAAATTCAATAAGTAGTATGGATAAAAGATTATTAAATATAAGAGCAGGAAGAGCTAATCCAGCAATATTAGATTCAGTATATATAAACTATTATGGAGCAGATACTCCACTTAAAGGACTTGCAACAATTTCTGTACCAGAAGCAAGACAATTACAAATAAAACCATATGATAAAAGTACATTAGGTTTAATAGAAAAAGCAATATTTGAATCAAATATAGGATTAACACCAAATAATAATGGAGAAATTATTATACTAAATATTCCAGCACTTACAGAAGATACTAGAAAAGAATATGTAAAACAAGCAAAAACAATAGGAGAAGAATGCAAAGTAGCATTAAGAAATATTAGACAAGATGCTAATAGCGATATAAAAAAATCCGAACTTACTGAGGATCAAATAAAAGAAGGTCAAGAAGAAGTTCAAGAACTAATAAATAAATATAATAAAATAGTTGATGAAAAAATAAAAGTTAAAGAAAATGAACTAATGACCGTATAAAATCTAGAATATCTAGATTTTTGTTTATTTTTTTAAAAAATTTTGTTATAATAGTAAGCATTATTAGGGGGAATAATATGAATAAAGAAAAAATAATATTAAATAAACAGAATATAAAGAAAAAACTACTGATATTTATAGAAAAAAATATAAAAATAGGTGATAATTACAAAATAAATATAAAAGAATTAGAAAAATTAAAAAAATTTTTTGATGATATTAATTATACACCTGATACTGAAATATATTTAGAAATAATAAAAAACGATGAAATAAAAAATTTATTAATAGAAATTGTTAAAAAAAATAAAATGATAATTGAACAAGGAGAAGTTAATTTAATTTTTGATAACGAAATATTAATGTCATTAATAGAAACTTTTTATCTAGAAAATTATAATGAATATAATATAGAACAAGTTTATATACAAACCCAAAATGATATAAAAAAATATAGAAACGATTCTATAAAAAATTATTTAGAAGAAATTGATAAAAAAATTCTTACAAAAGAACAAGAACAAGAATTAGCAAGAAAAATAAAAAATAATGACAGCGATGCAAGAAAAATATTTATAGAAAGAAATTTAAAATTAGTAGTTAGTATAGCAAAAAATTATGTTGGAAAAGGATTGGAATTTATGGATTTAATCCAAGAAGGAAGTATTGGACTTATAAAAGCAGTAGAAAAATTTGATCCAAATAAAGGATATAAATTTTCAACATATGCAACATGGTGGATAAGACAATCAATTAAAAGAGCAATTTCAAATAAATCAAGAAATATAAGAATACCAATTTATATGCATGATAAAGTAAAAAAATATATAAAGGTAAAAGAAAGATTAGAAGAAGAACTAAATAGAAAACCAACAATAGAAGAATTACAAGAAGAAATACATGAAACAAAAGAAACCATAGAAAAATTAGAGAAACTAAAAAAAGATACTGTTAGTTTAAATAAACCTGTAAGTGAAGAAAATGAAAATGAAATAGGTGATTATGTAAAAGATGAAAGAAATAACCTTGAAGAAGAATTTTTTTCAAATAACCTATATAGTGAAATAATGGATTTATTAAAAAAATGTAATTTAAATGATATGGAAAAAGATATTATCATGTTAAGAAATGGTATAGGAATAAAAAAACCAATAACATTAGTAGAATTAGGAAAAAAATATAATGTATCAAGAGAAAGAATAAGACAAATAGAAATAAAAGTATTGGAAAAATTAAGAGCTTCAAAATATATAAAAGAATTTGCTTTTTATATGGATGATCCTAATCAAGCTCTAAAAAATATAGATACGCTTAGAAAACAAAAATATAAAAAAATAGGGAAAAAATAAAATGTATTTTATAATAAATAATTTAAAAAGTATCAATTGATACTTTTTATTTAACACAAATTATGATAAAATTATTTAAGGTGATTTAAATGGAACAAAAAACTAGAACAGAACTAAGAAAAAGTATAATGACGATATTATATCAAATAAATATGTATAAAAAAAATAAAATGAAATATGATGTAGATTCAATAATAAAAGAAGTAGAAGAAGTAGATAATGAATTTGTAAAGGAAATAGTTTATGGTGTAATTACACATGAAAAAGAGATAGATACACTTGCAAATAAATATCTAGAAGGATGGAAAATTGATAGACTTGGAAACACAGATAAAGCAATATTAGAAATGTCTATATATGAGTTAATATATACTGAAACACCAGATATAGTATGCATAAATGAGGCAATAGAACTTGCTAAATTATATAGTGATGATAGTGTTAGAAAAATGATAAATGGGGTACTTGATAAGATACTTCATGAGGATAAATAATGAATGAGAAATATTTAACAATAACTGCTTTAACAAGATATTTGAAATATAAATTTGAACAAGATCCTAATTTAATAAAAGTATTTATAAAAGGAGAAATATCAAATTTTAAAGCACATACAACGGGACATTACTATTTTTCACTAAAAGATGATAACAGCAAAATAAATGCAATAATGTTTAGAACAAATGTATCCAAATTAAATTTTATACCTAAAGAAGGTATGAAAGTTTTGGTAACAGGAAGCATTAGGATATATGAAATGGCTGGAAATTATCAAATATATGTAGAAGATATGATAGAAGATGGAGTTGGAAATTTATATATAGCTTTTGAAAAATTAAAAAAGAAATTAAGTAGTGAAGGATTATTTGACCAAAAATATAAAAAAGAACTTCCAAAAATACCAAATAAAATTGGAATAGTAACGGCAAGTACTGGAGCAGCAATTAGAGATATATTATCAACTATTAAAAGAAGGTATCCATTATGTGAAACATACTTATTTCCATGCTTAGTACAAGGAGAAAATGCACCACGAGATATAGTAGAAAAGATAAAACAGGCTGATAACTATAACATGGATGTTTTAATAGTAGGTAGAGGTGGAGGATCATTTGAGGATTTAAACTGTTTTAATGATGAAGAAGTAGCACGTACAATATTTAATGCTAAAACGCCGATAATAAGTGCTGTTGGACATGAAATAGATTTTACTATTGCTGATTATGTAGCAGACTTTAGAGCCCCAACACCAACGGGAGCAGCAGAAATAGCTGTACCAAATATTGTAGATTTAAAACATAATATAATGCAATATAAAATAAGACTAAATGAAGCAATAAATAAAAAAGTAAATTATTTAAAGTTATATTTAGATAGTGTTAAAAACTCCTTTGTAATAAAAAATCCAAATATAATGTTTGAAAATAAAAAACAAACAATAGATTTATTAAATGAAAATTTAAATAGGATAATTAATTTAAAAATTGAAAAAGAAAAAACGAGATTGTTTCAATTAAGAAATAATTATATATTAAACAATCCAGAAAATTTATATAAAGAAAAAAGAATAAAATTAAATAATTTAATTGATAAACTAAATTTAGTTAATCCATTAAATGTTTTAAAAAGAGGCTATACATTAACCTATATAAATGATAAAGTAATTGAAAATACAAAAGAAATAAAGAAAAATGATATAATTAAAACAAAATTTATGGATGGATATATTATAAGTAAAGTAGAAGAAATAGGTGAATAAGATGAAATTTGAAGAAAAAATAAAAGAACTTGAAAAAACTATAAACGAACTTGAAAATGGAGAAATAGACCTAGAAGAATCAATTAATAAATATACAAGTGCAATGAAACTTGTTAAAGAATGTGATGATGAATTAAATAATATTGAAAAACAAGTTTCAAAAATAGTTCTTGAAAATAATAAAGAAGAAGATTTTGAAATAGAAAATTAATTAAAAAATAACATAAAAAGAGACTAAAGTCTCTTTTAATTTTCTGCTTCTTCTAACATATTAGTTATAAATATACCATATCCATTAATAGGATTATTAACAATAACATGTGTAACCGCACCTATTATTTTATCATCCTGTATAATAGGGGAACCACTCATTCCTTGAACAATTCCACCTGTTTTATTTATAAGATTTTTATCAGTAATTTTAAATAACATATTTTTATTAGATTTATCATTTTTATTAATTTTTAGTATTTCAATATCATATTCTTTAATATTATTTTCATTTAAGACTGTAAGTATTTTTGCCTTACCAAGTTTTATTTCAGATATATTGGCAACTTTATACTTTTTTTTATCAGGAATAGTATCTGTATAAGTACCAAAAATCCCGTTTGTAGTATTTTTATCTATTTTTCCGTTAACGTTATTTGTATTTAAAGTAGCGTTTTTACTCCCAGGATTACCATCTTCACTTCTATCTATATCAGTGACACTACTTTCAAAAATTTTACCATCTTTAACCTCTAAAATTATACCAGTATTTTTTTCAGAAACTTCATGTCCTAGCGCACCAAAAATTTTAGTTGCTGGATCTATAAAACTAAGCGTTCCAATACCTGTTATACTGTCCTTTACATAAAGACCTGTTTTAATAATATTACCATCTTTTATAACAGTTAAATAAGTTTCTTTAATAGAATTATCTCTTTTATATGTTATTTTTACTTTATCATTACTTATATCATTAAGCATTTTAGTCATATCACTTATATCATTAACATAATTATCATTAACCTTAATTATAATGTCTCCAATTTTAAGTTTAGAATCAAGAACAGTATTTTTATTATTAATTTTATAAGTACCAACAATTATAATGCCTTTTGCATTTATAGATATACCGATGTTTTCACCACCGGCAATAATATAATCTGAATAAGCTAGTGTATTAATTGGTATAATAAATAATGATAGAAGAATAGAAATGAATAATTTTTTAAATTTTTTAAAAAACATAAATTCATCTCCTAAATTTGCAGACTACATTATTATTATAAACATAAAAAAAATTTAAATTCAAAAGAATTTAAATTAAATTACCAATGAGTCCATATGATACAATCATCATTATAATTCCTGCTAATATAACTCCAAGAGTAGCTGCAATAAATGCTTTTTTCTTATTCATATTTATCATAGAAGCTATTAAAGTACCAGTCCAAGCACCAGTACCAGGAAGTGGAATACCAACAAATAATAGCAATCCGATAAATTCACTTTTCTCAATTGATTCTTTTTTATTATTTGCTTTTTGTTCTAATTTATTAACTAATTTACTTAAATGTTTTGTCTTTTTAAGTCTATCAAATAATGGAGTAATAAAATATAAGATAAAAGGAATTGGAAGTATGTTACCAATAAAACAAATAATAAAACTTGTAACCGGATTTAAACCTAGTAAAGTAGCTGCAATAAGTCCACCTCTAAGTTCTAAAATAGGCATACAAGAAATTAAAAATATAATTAAATTTTTATCAAGACCATTAAACAAATTAATAAATGTATTGACAAGATTTTCAACCATATTAATCCTCCTAACAAGATAATTTTACATAAGAAATTAAAAATAGTCAATTTAAATCTATTAAATAATATTAATTTATAGATTTAATATTATTAATTTGATACAATAATATTGGTGAGATAATGAAAGAAAATGAATTTTTAAAATACTATTCAGAAACAAAAGATAAATTGAATCAATATTTAAAAAAATATAATGATAATATAAAAAGAGAAGAAAATGAATTAATAAAGGAAAACTTAAATGTTTTTTCAAATCTTAATAGTGATGGTAAATTAATAAGAGGAACACTTGTAAACTTAGGATATAAATTAATAAAAGATTCTAGTGAATATAGTTATCCACTTGCTCTTGCTTTTGAAATATTTCAAACATCTATATTAGTTCATGATGATATCATCGATAATGATAATTTAAGAAGAGGAAAACCAACAATACATGCATATAATTATGATAAGTATAAAGATAAAAAAATATCAGATTCAATAGCAATATGTATGGGAGATTTAGGTCTTTATGAAGCGAATCAAATGATTGCTAAAAATTATAAAAATGATCCTAATTTAGGAGAAGTATTAACTTATTTTAATGATATAGTAATTAAAACAATAAAAGGTGAAATAATAGACGTAACCCTACCATTTTTAGAAGAAAATAAATTACTTAATAGTGATTTAGAAGAAAATATAATGCTTATATATAAGCTTAAAACAGCATATTATACAATAATTGGACCATTATCACTTGGAATTATACTTGCAAATGGAAAAAAAGATTATTTAAAAGCAATAGAAAAACTTGGTTTAAAGATAGGTATAGCTTTTCAAATACAAGATGATATTTTAGGTATATATAGTGATGATCTTGGAAAAATAGTGGGATCTGACATTGAAGAATTTAAACAAACAATATTGTATTCATATACTAAAAAAAATAAAAAGTATTATAATGAATTGTTAAATTATTATGGAAAAGAAATAAATGAATATAATCTTTTAAAAGTAAGAGAAATATATATAAATAGTGGAGCTTATAAATATGCAAATGACCTAAAAGATAAATTATATGATGAAGCTATAGTTACATTAGAAAATATCAAATGGATAAAAAAAGAAGACAAACAAATATTAAAAAATTTTATTTTATATTTAAAAAATAGAAAAAAATAATTTCTTGTATTAATTAATAAATTATAATATAATTATAATGTAGATAAGGAGTATAAAATGGATTATACAAATATAAAAATACCCAATCATGTAGGAATAATACTAGATGGTAATGGTAGATGGGCAAAGAATAAAAAGCTAAGTAGAAGCGAAGGACATAAAGCTGGATATAATAATTTAAAAGATCTAAGCGTATATATATTAAATAGAGGTATTAAAATACTAAGTTTATATGTTTTTTCAACAGAAAATTTTAAAAGAAGTGAAGAAGAAGTTGGATACTTAATGAATTTAATGGTAAAAAAATTTAAAAGTGATGCCAAATACTTTATGAAAAATGATGTAAAAGTAGTGTTTTCAGGATCAAACAAAAATTTAAGAAATGATGTTGTAGATGCTATTAATTATTTAAAAAATCTAACAAAAGATAATAAAAAAGGTATTTTAAATATTTGTCTTAATTATGGTGGACAAATGGAAATTGTTGATATGACAAAAAAGATTGCAACCCTTGTGAAAGAAAATAAGTTAGATATTTGTGATATAAATGAAGAAATTGTTAATAAAAATTTGTATCAAGATTTACCACAAATTGATTTTTTAATAAGAACAAGCGGAGAAATGCGACTAAGTAATTTTATGTTATGGCAAAATTCGTATGCAGAATTTTATTTTCCAAAAACTTATTTTCCTGATTTTAATAGACAGGAATTTGATAAAGCTTTAATAGAATATACAAAAAGAGATCGTAGGTTTGGAGGTATAAATTATGATGGAAAGAGTAATTAGTGCTATAGTCGCACTCTTAATATTTATTCCAATATTTATAGTAGGAGGAACAATATATAATGTAGCAGTTTTAATTTTATCAGTGCTAGCTTTAAGAGAATTTTTAAATATAAAGCAAATAAAAAAAGAATTACCAACGTTTATAGTATTTATATCATATGTTTTATTAACTTTATTTGTACTTACAAATATAACTAATAAAGATATTATATTTAGTATAGATTATCGTATTATATCGGGATTATTCTTAGTATTTACTATTCCAACCGTATTATATCATGATAGAAGTTTATATAGTATAGTAGATGCCTTTTATTTAATAGGTGGAATATTTTTCCTTGGAATATCATTTTCATTAATGATATTGATTAGAAATGTCGGTTTATCTACTATTATATATTTATTTTTAATAACAATTATGACAGATACATATGCTTATTTAACTGGAAAATTAATTGGAAAACATAAGTTATTAGAAAGTATTTCACCAAATAAAACTTGGGAAGGAACAATAGGTGGAACTGTTATAGGAACATTTATAGGAACGTGCTTTTATATAACGGTGATAAATTCTTCATTAGAAATATATGTTGTAGTTTTAATGACTTTATTTTTATCAATAATAGGACAATTTGGAGATTTATTTTTCTCAGCAATAAAAAGATACTATGGAAAAAAAGATTTTTCAAATATAATGCCTGGTCATGGTGGAATACTTGATAGATTAGATAGTATTATATTTGTAATATTAGGATTTATGTTTTTCATATCAATTATATAGGAGGAATTTATGACATTAATATATTTTATTATTGTACTTGGAGTAACTGTTTTTATTCATGAATTAGGTCACTTTATATTTGCAAAAAAAGCTGGAATTTATGTATATGAATTTTCACTTGGAATGGGGCCTAGATTATTTAAGTTTAAAAGAAAAAAAGATGAAACAGAATATTCTATTAGGTTATTTCCAATTGGTGGATTTGTATCTATGGCAGGAGAAGATGTCGAAGTAGATAAAAGTATTCCAGAAGAGAAACAAATGTATAATAAAACCTGGCTACAAAGATTTTTAACGGTAATTGCTGGAGTAATGTTTAATTTTTTATTAGCTATTATTCTTTTATTTGTGGTAGCACTTAATACTGGGGCACCACAAAATAAAAATTATATTAGTGAAGTTAGTAAAGGTTATCCAATAGAAAACACAAATATTAAAAAAGGAGATCAAATACTAAAAGTTAATAATAAAAAAGTAAAAAGTCAAGATATGTTAACACTTGCTCTTGCTATAAATAATGGTAAAGAAATAAAATTAACTGTTTTACATGAAAATAATGAAAAAGAAGTAATAAATGTAAAACCAAAATTAGAAAAAGTAGATAAAGAAGAAGTATATAGATATGGAATTGTACTAGAAAATAAAATTGAAAGAGGAATTATTCCATCTATAAAATATGCTTTTACGAAAACATTTAATTTAATTGAGCAAATGTTTATGATTATATTTTACTTAATAACAGGTAAATTAAGTTTAAATAGTTTGTCAGGCCCAGTAGGAATTTATAATATAGTAGGAGAAAGTGCAAAGGCTGGATTAATTAGTATAATTTATTTAATTGCATATTTATGTATAAATGTAGGATTTATAAATTTAATACCAATTCCAGCATTTGATGGAGGCAGAGCCTTATTTTTAATAATAGAAAAAATTAGAGGAAAAAAAGTTAATCCTAAAATAGAAAATACTATTCATTCTATAGGACTTATATTACTTATGATATTAATGGTATTTATAACATTTAATGATATATTAAGAATATTTAAATGATAAAGAATATTAAATGTAAAAAAATTAAAAATATATAAATTTAGTATTTTTGATAAAAATTTAATAAATAAATAGGTAATAATATAACAGATAAAAAAAATCTGTTATAATCTTCTAAAATTAAACTTAACTACTGACAATATTTCTTTAGCAACTGGACTTACTAAAGAAAAAATTAACAAACTAAAAGAATAATATGCTTAAAAAGGTAGTTTACAAAAACTACTTTTTTTGTTATTATTTTTATAGTAGAAAAGAGGTAAAAATGTGATAAGAAATAGTAAAAAAGGATTTACTTTAATAGAGCTTTTAGCAGTAATAGTAATACTAGCTATAATAGCTTTAATCGCAA
>CAKPMH010000006.1 GCA_934167935.1 uncultured Bacilli bacterium | reverse complement strand
TCTAATTTCTCGGATTTCTTCTAATAACTTTTCAAAATAATCTTTATCAATAAATGAACCATTTTTCATTCTTTCTTTATCTAATACATATCCTTGAATTGTAAATGTTTTAAGTATATTTGTCGCCCATCTTCTAAATTGTGTTGCTCTTAATGAATTTACTCTATATCCAACTGATATTATGGCATCTAAATTATAAAATTCAACATTTCTCTTAACACTTCTATGTCCCTCTTTTTGAACTAATTCCATTTTGGAATAAGTTGAATCTTTATCTAACTCCTTTTCATTATATATATTAATTAAATGCTTTGCTATTGCCGGTTGTTCTACATTAAATAATTCCGCCATAGCTTTTTGAGTCATCCATAAAGTTTCATTTTCATATCTTACTTGTATACCTTTGTCTTTTTCTTGAAGTTTGAATGTTATAAATTCTTCAGTGCTACTTCTAATTATTAAATCTTTTGCCATTGTTATCATCTCCTTTGTCTAAAATATTAGTTTTCCATAAATCACTCTTACATAATTTTTATTAATTTTTTATATAAAAATGTAAAAAACACCCAAATATAAACCCTTGTAAAATAAGGTTTTCTAGGAAAGTTAATTAAAGTCGGTATATACCACGAAATGGAAACCTTTGAAAAACTTTTTTGACTATCATTATTTTTCTTTTCTTGCCTCATTTTTCTTTTTTGATACATATCCATTTTAATCACTTATATATTAAAATTTCATATACATATAATATTATTTCATTTTTAAAATAGGCATTTTTTCCATTCCATTAATTCTTACTTTAATTATAACAAAAAAGATAAAAAAATAATATATTTTTATGATACTCGTTTTTAATTTTTCAATGATCTAAAAAATAGCCACTAATAGCCACTAAAAATATATTACAAAAATATCTTAAATTTAGCTTAAAATAACAATCTTTTCAAATAAAAAAGCTCCTTTTTAAGAGCAATTTATTTAAATTTCTTACCATCATATTAATCAAGAATTGTATTTTCAAATTTTTCTTATATAATCTATCTAAATTTTTCATCACTATAAATTTAAATCTGCTTATTAAAAAGATTAGATCTTGTTTTCTTTATTAATATTTAATATTTTTTTAATCTACACTATATGACGTGTTGTAGTTAAATCATTTGATTTTTCATATACGTAATTTATTATTTCATCAGTAATCGTTTGAATATCTTTTCCTTTTGTATATTCAGTTAAGGTTGCTAACTCTTCATTACATGGTATTTCAACAAAATGTCTGTTATTATTTAATGATTGAACTAGTTCATTTGGATTTCTTTTCATTACTCTATCATTTAATATTTGAATTGATTCTTCTTTATTTTTACTTGGAATCATATATATTATATTTGAAAACTTATTCATTAATTTTTTAAACTCATAAAACATTAATGGACTCTCATATACCGAATGTCCAGCACCAAAATCAATTATACATGGTTTATTCAAGTTTGTTAAAGTTGAACAAGTTAAGAAAAATTCAAACTCTTTAAAATTTTCAAAACCTTCTTTTTGTTTATATAATTCCTTTAATTGTTCTTTATTATCTAAAGAAATTCGAGGTAATGATAAACTTTCACTTAATTTATTAGCTATAGTAGATTTACCTGTACCCATAGGTCCTATTAATAATATACTATTATCTAAAATTTCTGGATTTATATTTTTATTTACCAATTCCTCCATCGCATTTAATTTTTTTAATTGTATATTTAACTCAGAACATATTTTAATAAAACTTCTATCATCATTCAAATAATACTTTCTTGTTGCTTCTACAAAATCTTGCGGTATATTCTTAAAATTCTTAGAAATACTATTGATTATAAAATTAATTTTTTCATTTTTTTCTTTATCAAAAATATCAATTCTATTTTGGACTTCACTTGTTAATTCTGGATAATAATTTATAATTTGAATAACAGAAGATTTTATATATTGTTCACGATTGCAATCAAGCATTTGCATAACAATATATTCATCAAGTAAATTTAAAATATCATTTTTTTGAAATATTTCTAGATTTAATTCTCTCAATTTTTCATTAATTAATAAAATCATGTTAGGATGTAAAAATAATAAGCGTTTAAATTTATTTTTTGTTATATTTTCATTATTTCTTTGACATTGATTTATTATTTTTTCTATTAAATCTCTATCATCATTAGGTATTCTATCTGGTCTATTAGGATAAATATATAACTTAACCTTACCTTTTTTCTCCATCTCTTTTATCGAATTATAAACATTTAAAATTTTTTCTTCTTTTAAAACATCAACACCTACTTCAGATACAACCTCAGAAAAGCCAGTATGGATATCTTTAAAAAATGAATCATTTACAGTGTAAATAGAAGATTCATTACTAAACATTGTATCAAATGCTTTTGGAATTCTTTCTACAATTATCCATGGATCATTTTCATTTTCTTTATATAGTGTATATGTTAAATCATCTCCACATCTTCCAGAAAATATTATTGATAATTCCTTATCTGGTGTAGCATACACATACGTTCCATGTGTAGATTTCATCGGTTCTAATCTTTTAATTCCTTCTTTAGAACTTCCATGATATAACTTTTCCATACTTTCACATCCTACTTTAAATAATTATACAAAAAAAGTATTATATTTTTTAGTATCTCTTTATTTATAAAACTTTCATAAATAAAATTTAAATTATAGCTATTTATTTTTTTTTAAAATTATTATTCCTAATATTGAAGTAATTATGATAATCATAAGTGGAGAAATTTTAAAATATATCCATTCAAATGAATGCCATAATGTTCCTATAACAGACCATTCAAAATTACCATAATCCCATGATTGATATGGGCTGTCTAATATCGCTAACAAAATAAACAATGATATTAAAAATATATCAATAATTATTAATGTATTAACTAATATTTTTCTCTTTTGTTTTTGCTTCATAGCTAATTGTTCATTAATAACTTCTAATTTTTCAGATATCACTTTTAAATCATTCTTTTCTTTTTCTATAATATTCTCTCCTAATATATCACTAATTGGAGTATTGAAAAATTTTGATATTGATATAAGCATCTCAGCATCAGGAACAGATAATCCTTGTTCCCATTTTGAAATTGTTTGTCTAACAACATTTAATTTAATACTTAATTCCTCTTGTGAAAGACCTTTATTTTTTCTAAGTATTTTTAAATTATCTTTTAACATACTAAATATTCTCCTTTCATCAAGCTAATTGTATTATAAATGTTTAGTTGCCACAAGCAATATTTTTTAACAAATTATTAAATTGCTTTTTATCCTTGTATAGATTTTTAATCATCTTTAAAAAATTCTATCTTCATTGCTAAAGTATCAAATTCAAAACCTAATTTTTTATATATTGATATAGCCTTTTTGTTATCAGTTGATAAATTAAGTTTACATAATTTATTTTTAATAGCAAATTTTATAACTTCTCTTAGTAAATTGGTTTGTAATCCTCTATTTCTAAATTCATCTTTTGTATAAACATTACATACATATCCTTGTTTACCATTATCATTACATTGAGGTAAATATTCAATAATCTGTAGACAACATATAGCAATTATATCATTATCTTTTTCCTCAATAAATGCGTAAAAATCTTTATTTAGATGTTTTTCTAAATATAATTTTGTCATTTCTATCAAATTATACTTATCACTATATTCATCTTTCCAATCATCTTTTTGTTGTTTAATTCTAATTTGAGCAATTTTATCAATATCCTTTTTACTTGCTATTTTCATTATTATCACCCTTAATTATTAATAGATTATTTAATATTTGTTAAAGTATTTACTCAAAAAGATTTTAATATATTTATATTATAACACTTTCTAACAAAAAAACAGATATATAAATCTGTATTATAATAATTTATCTATATTTTTTTCTTTTTTACATGACCTATTACAAATTCTTCCCTAATTTCATCCTCTTCTAGATTATTTTTATAACTATTTGTTTTATAAATAATCCCTTCCCAATTTTTTCCCATTAAAACTGCAAACTTAAAAATTGACTCAGAATAAAATAAAGGATAACTTAAATATGGAATTATCCATAAAGTTTCATCTTTTAAATACAAAGATTCATCAAGAATATCACTAAATTTAGTTATTCTATCAACAGGTATATATCCTTTAGATGTTTTTAAAACTAAACCTCTTGATAATCCACTATCACCTAATTTTTCATAAGTAAATGTTGGAATTTTTGATTCATCAGGTGTTACATAAAAGTCACCTTTAAAATCTTTTCCTACACTATTTTTATCATATCCACATCTATTATATAAATCTTTTTCACTATATTTAAACATACAAAACCTCCCTAAACATAATAAATTGCAGTATATTATAACATATTACAATTATTATTTCTACTTATATTTTAATGTTTCTTTTTATTTTTAATATGTATGTCCTCCATCAACAGCTAAGTTTTGAGCAGTAATATTAATTGCATCATCACTGCATAAGAATAAAACAGCTTTTGCAATGTCAATAGGTTCTTGTGGTCTACCCATTGGAATATCTTTTGTAAATTGAGCAAACACTGTATCTTTTTTTGATACGTCTCCTTCTGTCATTTCATCTAATGCCTTTTCCCATAAAGGTGTTCTTATAATACCTGGAAGTACACAATTTATGTTAATATTATCCTTTGCATATTCACGTGCTAAACACGCCGTAAGTTCTAAAACAGCTGCCTTAGTAGCTGAATAAATAGCTGCACCACTTCCACCTAATTTAGCTGCAATACTTGACATATTAACAACTTTACCATATTGTTGTTCTTTCATAATAGGCAAAATAGCTTTACATCCATAAACAGTTCCATTTAAATTTACATTAATTAATTTATCCATTTTAGATGTATCCATATCATTAAACATTTCTGCAACAAATATTCCAGCATTATTTACTAAAATATCTATAGTTTTAAATTTTTCTTTTGCAAAATTTGCTAAAGACACAAATTCACTATAATTTGAAACATCTATTTTATATGTTTCAACTATACCTCCATATTGACTTAATTTTTCTTTTGCTTTTTCTGCTTCCTCTATATTTATATCTGCAATTATTAAAGAGGCACCAGCTTTAGCAAATTCTAAAGCAATCGCATATCCAAGTCCCATACTTGCTCCTGTAACAATTACATTTTTACCTTTAAAATCATAATTTATCATTATATCTCTCCTATCTTTTATTATTTTATCACATATTTTTTTATGATACTTTATTTTAATTTAAATTTTACATTTATTAACAAAAAAAAATGTAATAAATTACATTTGTAAAAAAAATAAACACTTTTTATTTATATTTTTTTAACAATTTCTCTATTGCTTTTTCTTGTCCTAATTCCATAGCATCAAGAAAAAAATCATTTTGTATATCATAAAATGTTTTATCTAGTAAATAATTTTTAGGAAATATAACTATATTATTTTTTTCGAATTCTTCTCTTTTAGATACTGGAATTATCATGGTACTATTAAAATTATATTCTTGTAATTCTATATTACTATATTTACTATATAAAGCATTTTCACTATCATAATTTACTCTTGTACCCAAACTATCATTAATATCATTTTTAAATGTTCCTGTATATACATATATATTATTTGTTTCTGTAATATTTACCTTGTTGTAGCATAATTTAAGCATATCAAAATCATTCAATCTTTCCATATGAGTATATTTGTGATCATTATCACTTTCTAGTTCTTCCCTTAATTTTAAATATTCTTTTACAAATGGATTTTTTTCTAAATCTTCTATTTTTTTTAATTTATCTATTATTTTTGCTCTTAAATTTAATAAATCTTTATATTCACTTCTTATACTTTCAAGTTCACTATTTTTCATAAAAACCTCCCTTTATATTTAAAACGTTTATTTTTTCTTTTTCTATTTCTTTTATTAAATAATGAAATTTAGGATTTTGTGCTTTTAAATCACTTATTTTTAAATTAAACAACATTTCTAATTCTTCATAACTAAAATTATTTAAAAATTTTAATAATTCTTTATTTTCTAATTTAGATATATTTATATCATGATAATAAATTAATTTAGATGCAATATCATATATTTTTTTATCAAGATCATTTTTCTTACTAAACTCTTCAAATATTTCTAAAGATTTTTTATAATGACCATAAAAATGTCCAACATTATTAGTATCTACTGTATAAGTATAGGGTTTTCCAATATCGTGAAACAAAGCTGATAATCTCAAATAAATGTTTGAATCAACATAATCAACAACGTGTAAAATATGTTCATAAACATCATAAATATGCCATTCATTATTTTGATTAAAGTTTTTACATTTTTCAAGTTCTTCGATTAATTCAAATATAAATATTTCATTTTTTTTAATTTCTCTACTTGGTATATCCGATAAAAGAATATTATATAATTTTTCTATTTTTTTATTCACATTTAAGTACCTTTCTTTTACATACTACATCTTCTTTAATATGATTAATATCATTATTATAAAAATTAACAATAAGATTTCCTAAATCTAAAGTTACATCTAAAAAGCCTGTCTCAATATTATCAGGATTATCTAAAATCAGAGCTGGTAATCTTATATCACTAGCCTCACTATAAGCTCCATAACTATGTTTATGACCATAAATTTTAAAATCATATTCTAATTTTGGAACAATATAATTACACGTTTTACATTTATGTTCAACTTTAATAATACTATTATCATTCAAATAAATATATGAATTTTTAACACCTATATACTCTAAATTTTTTAACTCCTTTAGATATTCTTTTAAATCAACCTTATCATAATAATAACAATTAAAATCATGATTTCCATATAAATAATATGTTTTTACTAAATCATTAGGATAATATTTTATAAAATTTTTTATTTGTTCATCAATACTTAAATTTTTCATATAAGGATTACTCTTTCCTTCTACTAAGTCTCCTGCATGAATAATTGTATCTATATTATTATTTATAGCATAATTATATATTTTATCCATAAGATATATATCGCATTTACTTCTACCAAAATGTGTATCGGAAATCACTAAAAATCTATTTTTTTCTATTTTGAAATTTTTGTAATATTCTTCTATTGCTTTTATATTATCTTCTAAATTTAAAGATAAAGAACTAATTAACAAATCTCTTTTATTATAATCTAAATCATATATCTCCATAAATCACCTATTTAAAACTTACATATTTTACACCTAAACTTTTATATATATCAGAAGCTCTTTTCAAATTAAATATTCTTGCTACTAAAAGATTATATATTTCATCCATTAAAAATATAGAACAAATTGAAATACTAATAATTAAAAATAATTTTTTATCTAATTTATTAGCTAAAATAAAACAAATTGGAACAATTAAATATATTAATAATAAAGCCGATATTCCAAAAAATAATACACTTCTTAAACAAACAAATCCATTAATATTTAAAAAATTAAGTATTTCTGTATTATAATCCCAGCATCTAAACCCATTACCTACTTTATATAATAGTAATCCACCAATATATTCAAGTATTCCTGATGTAATCATACTAATTAAAAATACTTTTATAGGTTTCTTTCTATATTTATATGTAAAAAAATATATAAATACTGCTCCTATAGCATAGATATTTATCCAAGGTAGAAAGTTACCACCTCTATAATAAAATTCCTTCATCCCAAAATTAAAATAATAAAATATAAATTCATAAATAAAGCCAAAAATACCTGATATTACTATTATTAAACAAATTATTCCAAACATTGTTAATTTGTCAAATGAATGATCAATTTCTATATAATTTTTATATTGTTCTCTCATATTACTCCTTTATTTTTATTTTATTTTTTCCTATTTTATTTACTTCTTCTAAAGTTGTTTCTACTTTTAAATTTTCTTCTAAAAGATCTAATTTCATTTCATCTAATCCAACTAATAGTTTTTCTTTTTCTGAATTATTAATATCTATTTCATTTAATTTTATTTTTAACAAGTCTATTTGACTTATTGTATCTAATAAAACATAGTTAGTATTTTCTAAGTAATTTTTTCTATCATTTAAATTTGCTAAAATATTCTCATATTCTATAAAAGCAACTTTATCACTATTTGAAATAATGGAATTCATACATCTTATTCTATTATTTAAAATTATTCCACTTGTTAATGTTGCTAATAATTTATTTTTAAATATTCCAAATGGAATTAAACTTATACCAACATTGATAGAATATTTAAAGAAATTAGATAATCTTGTTATTAAATTTGGTTTTTTATAACTAGTAGGAATTCTTAAAATATCTTTCTTTATTTTTTTTATTTCTCTCATACTCAAACTAATATCTTCTTTAATACTAGTTTTAGCAAGCATTATATCATTAACTTTTTTCTTTTCGTTTAATAAGTCCTTTTCTCTCAGGGCTTTTTCTTTTTCAACTTCATCTATTTTATTATTTAAATAATCAATTAAATCATCTATTGATTTGTCATGATATACTAAATGATTTGAGTCAATACTATTAATCTTATAATCATCTTTCAAATAGATAAAATCATCATATCTAGTTAATTCTATATATTTTTGTTTTAACTCTTCTATTTTTTTCTTTTTTTCTAATAAATCTATTTCGTTATTATTGTCTTTTACTTCATTATAAGTTTTATTAATTATATTATTAAATTCTATTATTTCTTTTTTTATATTATCATTTTTATCTAGTTTTTCTATCTTTTTTTTGGTTTCATACTTTTTTATTTTGACTACTTTATTTAATAATAATGTTCCACCTATTAAACTTGCATTTTTAATTTTTTTCAAACCTTTTTTTGATGTAATTACTACTTTTTTTAAATTTGTATCTACTTTATTTTTTATTACTTCTTTATTTATTTTATTATTATTTAATTCTACTTTGCTTTCTGTTTCTAAAAATTTTTTCTCTTCTTTATTTTTTATTTCACTTTTTACTTTGTCTTTTTCTAAACTACCTATATTAATTAATTTTTCTTCTATTTTTTTATTTATATTTAAAAGATGTTCTTCTTCTTTTTTTATTTCTTTTATTTCTTCTCTTGTTTTAATATTTTTTAGTTTCTCTAATTTTTGTATTTTTTTATTAATTTCTTTTTTATATGTTTTAAGTACAAATGGTGATATTTCATTTTCTATTTCTTTTTCTATATTAATAGCTCTTTTATTTATTTTTTCTATTTCTTTTAATGGTTCTTTTGGTTTTGCTATTAAATATCCAACTACACTACCAACATATGAAAAAAATCCTATCAAAAATATTTTAATTTTACTTTTTTCATTTTTTTCTTTTTTAATATTTATCTTATTTTTTATTTTTTTTAAAAAATTTTTTATTTTATTTATAAATATTTTTATATATTTAATTATTAAACTAAGATATTTTTTTATTATATTTATTATTTTTTCCATATAACCACCACTTATATATATTTTATCACAAAAAAATTAGAAACTAAAGTTTTCTAATTTAATATATTATATATTTTAGTTGCTACACTTTGCAATAGAGGTGCCCTATACAAAAATTTATCATTTTCTATTGCTTTTTCTATTTTATTTACAATACTTCTTAAATTCTTTTTTTCTAAAAAAAACATTAGTAAATTTTCTCTTAAACGAATTAATTCTAATTCTTCTTTAAATAAATTATCGAAATTACTATCATATTTATTATCAAACATATACTTATTAAATCCTGTTTTATACATTCCAGGTTCTATTAAAGCTATTTTAACATTACTATTAAGTATTTTAAGTTCTTTATTTAAGCATTCGCTTAATTTAATAATACTTGCTTTAGTAGATGAATAAGATCCTAAAAAAGGAATTGGAATTATGCCTGCAAGAGATGCCATTATTATTATTTTACCTTTATTTTTTTGATTCATCTTTTCTAATATTTTTTGAATTAAATAAAAATTTCTAAAAACATTTACTTCATAATTTTCCTTTATTTTATTAATATCCATATTAATAATGCTTCCACCATATCCAACTGCTGCATTAGATATAAATACATCTATATCTAATTTATTTATTTTTTCTATATCTAAATCGTTTTTTATATCTAATTTTAAACATTCGATATTTTTTTCCTTTTTATAATATTCTTTTATATTTTTAAGTTCGTTTTCTGTATGAACTGTTACATAGATAAAATATTTGTTTTTGATTTTTTTTATTAATTCTCTCATTATTCCAGAATAAGCTCCTGTTATTAATATTTTTTTCATAAAAAATCACCAGTATTATTATTTACTGATGATATCGTTTATATTCATATTTAAGTAATTAGCATTTTTAGTAAGTCCTGGCATTGTTAAGATATTTCCCATATAAACTACTATTAACTCTGCTCCATTTAATATTTTTATATCTGTTACCTTCATTTCAAAATCTTTAGGATATCCCAAAATATTTTTATCATCGGTTATAGAAAAAGGTGTCTTAGCAATACAAATTGGATAATTTTCTTTTATTTTCTTTAATTTATTTAATGCATTATTACTATAAGTAATTTTATTGCACCCTAAATGATTACATACTTTTTTTATTTTTTCTTCTAATGTATCAGTTAAATCATATAAATAATATTTTTTTGTATTTTTTAAATTCAATATTATTTTAGCAAGTTCTATACAACCTGTATCACCATCTTCATACATTGTTGAAATTACAAATTTAACATTTAATTTTTCTACAAAAGATTTAACATACTCAATTTCACTTTCTAAATCATCATCAAATTTATTTAATGATACTATTACATTATCATTAAATTTTTGCATATTTTTTATATGAAATCTTAAGTTTTCTATTCCTTTTTCTAAAGAATTATCTCCATTATATTTTAAACTTTTAATAGTAGCATTTATAATTACTACATCAGGATATATATTATTAAGTCTACATTTTATATCAAAAAATTTTAAAGCTCCCATATCACTACCAAATCCAGCTTCTGTTACAACATAAGAAGCTAGTTTTAAAGATGTAAGTGTTCCAATAATACTACTACATCCATGTGCTATATTAGCAAATGGTCCACCATGCATTATAACAGGATTATTATATAAACTTTGAACCAAATTTGGTTTTATAGCATCTTTAAGTAATATTGTTACAGCATCCTCACATTTTAAATCTTTTACATAAATTTTCTTTTCTTCTTTTGTATAACCAACTATTATATTAGATATTCTATTTTTTAAATCATAAATATCTTTTGATAAGCATAGTATAGCCATTATTTCACTTGCTGGTGTTATATTAAAATGTTCTATTCTATTACTTAAATTAATTGTTCTAAGTGCTCTATCATTTATATCTAAACATCTATTAAAAACCACTTTATCTATTTTAAGTTCATTTCCTTGATATATATGATTATCTATTATAGAGCATATTAAATTATTAGCACTTTCTATTGCATGAAAATCACCATTAAAATGAAGATTTATATCAAGCTCTGGTTCTACTTTTGCAAGTCCACCACCACATGCTCCACCTTTACTTCCAAATACAGGTCCTAAAGATGGTTCTCTTAAAGCTGCAATAGATTTTTTACCAAGTTTATTTAAAGAATCAGATAAACCTATTGATAATGTTGTTTTACCTTCTCCAAATGGTGTTGGGTTAGTAGAAGTTACAAGTATTAATTTTCCATTTTTATTATTATTTTTATAATCATAATTTATTTTAGCTTTATAATTACCATAAGTTTCTATATCTTTTATATTAAGATTATTAGCAATATCAATTATTTTTTTCATAGAATAACCTCCTATTACATTATATCAAAAAATAAAAGAAAAGAACACATTGTGTTCTCTCTTAAAAAATAATAAATCAAATATTTTACTTTACTATACTATATTCTATACTTCCTGCTTTAGATAAATCAATATCTACTTTTGTTTCTATATTTTTTGTTGTTCCAGTTTCCATAGACTCTTTTACTTCATCTTCTACTTCTTTTAAAACATTTCCTTCTTTATCCATTATTTTCATTTTGAATTTAGAACCTTCATATGTAGCTCCTGTATTATTTATTACTACTGTTTTTACTATATTATTGCTTGCTCCTACATTTACAAATTCTAATCCTTCAAATATTTGATCTTCTATTACTTTATCTCCTTTAATATTTGCTTTATTATTATCTTCTTTTGTTTTTTTCTTACATCCACATCCTGTTATTAGTCCTGTTACTAATAACATTGCAACTAAAATTGTTACTATCTTTTTCATATTTTTTCCTTCTTTCTTTTATTATTTTGAATTTTTTATTTTTAATTTTGAATGGCTGGTCAGGAACACCCTTAGGCTGTCCTTGACCGTTACTCACCCCCTAATTAACTTAATACAAATGGATCATCACTTGTTCCGAGTGCTGAGGTATAACTGATTCCAGATTTCAGAGTGAGTATAGGGCGGAGACGATTACTGTCATTGCCCACGCGAAAGCCACTGCTATAGTAATACAAGCTGCTGCTGCGCACACTGCCGCTAGTGTCTATGCTACGCCCGTAATAGTTCCAGTTACCGTAATAGCCATAATAGCGATTTGCTAACCAATAATAATCTGCAGTTCCTTTTTTTGTTTTTGAAACTAAAGTATTTAATGCATTATTTACTAAATTAACATCATTTTGATATAAAGTATCCCCTCCTCCTTTACTTTCTACCGGATTACAACTACCTCCTGTAGAACACGTCCATGGTGGCGTTGTTGCTGCCGAATCTACTGTACTTGCTGTATCTGTCAAATATTCTGTTTGTCCATTATATCCCATATGTCTTGCTTTTATTGTATATTTACTGTTTTGATATTGATTTGCTAGTACATTTAAATATCCTACTAAATTTTTATATCCTACCTGTCCTCTAAAATACACAGACGTACTTGATATATTTTCTGATACTACTTCTATTGTTCCATCACTATTTACTTTTATTACTCGCCACATATCAAGTTCACTTGGATTTATTGTTTGCGTACTTGTATATCCTGTTTTACTTGTATCCGTTGTATAACTTGTAGATGTTGGTGTCATTTTTATATAATCTCCTAATTTTACACTTTCCGAAAAAACTGATTGTTTTACATTCAAATTATATGTTTTGTTTTTAGTATTATAATTTTTTGAAGCATTTGACGTTATTGTTATAATGGCAGTTCCAATTTCTAAGCCATTTATTGTTATTGTTGTATCTTTTACTGAACATGTTGCTACTTTAGAATTACTTGTTGAACAACTTAGATTTCCTGATGCATTGCTTGCTGTAATTGTTGTAGTTAGTCCTTTAAATATTGTTCCACTTGTTTCTGATATTGTTAATGTTCCTTCTTTTTTATTTATTGTTATTGTTTTACTACCTGTTACTGTTTTATATCCTTCACGACTTACTTCATAATAAACTTTATACGTTCCAGCATCTATATACTTTGGACTTTCATCTAAATCATATGTTCCATCACTTGTTCCATATTTTATTATTGATCCACTACTTGTTACTACGATTCCATGAGATAATCCATCATATTCACCTACATAATCACTTGCTGTTACACTTAATAATCCCTTTGATGTAATCGCTACATATACTACTTTTCCCTCTGTATATTCATCGGTTTCTTCTGATTTAATTGTTAATGTTGCTTCACCTTCCTCTTTTCCAGATGTTATTGTTATCGTATTTTCTGTTACCTTACAAGTTGCAACCTTTTCATTATCTGATTCACATATTAATTTCCCATTACTTAAATTTTCTACTACTTCTATTGTTTTACTTTCTGGATATGTATATGCTCCATTTGTACTTGATAATACTATTTTTCCTTGCTTTTTTATTGCTCCTTTTGTACAAGTTCCACTAACTTCTGCCTTATCCAATGCATACTTTATACTATATCCATCTATGCATAAATCTGCCTTTTTTACAATTCCTTTTTCTATTGTTATTATTCCACCTGTTGGTTTTGTTCCCTTTAAATTTACTTTATCACTTATTTTAGTAATATCTATATCATTTCCATCCTCTATCAACGGATATTTTTCTTTATCTAGCATATTCATTGAATTACTATATTCAACTGCCTTTATATATCCATATGCTGAATCTACTGCAGAACTTTTTCTAGCACTATTTATCATATTTAATATGATTGGTGTTGCAATCAAAGCTATTACTGCAAGTATTACTATTACCGCCAAAAGTTCTATTAATGTAAAACCTTTTTTACTGACATTATCTAAAATACTTCTATTTTTATACTTAGCTACCATATTACACATCCTTCTACTAAAATCTATCCTAATTCTATTCTGTATAAATAATACAACATATTAATTATTTTGTAAAGAAAAAAGAACACATTGTGTTCTAATTTGAAAGTAATCCCCATCCAGTAATTACATATCTTCCACCAGTTTCTTTTGCACCACCTGCTGGATTATTTACAAGTTCATTATTTATTATTAAAGTTGCACTAGTACCACCATCTAAATTAGCAGCATTATATGCACCATATTTTTGTAAAGTTTCTATCATATCTTTAAGTGATGCTCCAAACAAATAATTTTCTCCATCAACAACTAAGAATAGAACAACTCCATCTTTTCTTTGAGCAATTGCAACTCTTGGAGCCTTTCCCCAAGGATCACCAACTATTTCAAGAGGTTTTCCATTAACGATTAAGAAAGGTCCAAATTCAAGTGCATCTCTTAAGTTTTTATTTTTAATAGCATTTTCTGCTGAATCAGTTGTTAAAAGTAATTTATTATCATATGTAAATCCAATAAGTTCTGCTTTAGAATTATATCCGTCAGACCATATAATTTTACCATTCTTTACAACATAACCATTTGGTATTCCACTACCATATCCTTTATCAACAAATCCTCCACCATTAATACAAACCTTACCTTTATTTCTCTTACACATAGTAATAACTCTCTCACCATATTGTGTACCAAGTTGTTCTTTGCTTATCAAGTGTACTTTAGAAGGATCATATATTGCAACTAAATGTGCATTAGCGCTTCCTACTTTAATATTTAAGACCTTATAATCATCATTTTTATTATCACGAGTTAATATGGCTTTATCATATTCATTATCATATGTATTTTTTTCTTTTGTATCAATCACTATATCATTAATATCTGTTGTATCACTTATTCTTACAAAATAATTACTATTTTTTATATGTTCAACAGTTGCTTCACTATATAAAACATAAGCAAAATATTTATGATTCATAGTTTTTAAAGCTGTATTTACAAATAAATTTCTAAAATACCCAATTGGTCCATATGCTAGAAAAAAGCATGCTACTACTAAAATATCTAATAAAATAATAAAATACGTTGATTTCTTTTTTATTCTTTTTTCCTTCATACTACACCTCTAATTCGAATGGATTTGTTTTTGTTCCATTACCTTTTAATTTAGTATTTTTATCTATACAAATACTAGTTCGTATTTTATTAATTGAAGAAATATTTGTATTATTATTTTTTACATAATAAATTTTATTATCTAATTTATTTAAAGTAAAATAATCGGTTAAATTATTATTTAAGTTTAAATCAGCAATTGATAATAATCCAACTTTAGATATAACTTTCCCTTTATAGATATTTTTATAATCATAATTTGTTAATTTATTATAATCACCTGTATAAAAAGTACAATCAGTTAAAATATTTTTATATGATAAACTATTATAATATTTATTATTTAAATAATAAGCTATAGATGATGTAACTTTAGAATCAAAATTTTTATTATAATAATTAATACTTCTAGAAGTTATATCATTAATTAAAGTCGTTGAAACAAGTTTAATACTAGATGAATTAATATCATTTATAGTATATAAATCATTACCTAATTTAACATATTTATTAAATGAAACTTCATTATCATCTTTTTCTATTTTATAAGGATTATTTAAAGATCCATCTCCAGATATACTACCTATAGTATTTTTTAAAGTAATAACAGCTTTTACTCCATGCATATTAAGTGGTGAATCCTTAAGTAATTTACCATTATTTATATACCAAGCTTTATTATCACTAGTTTTATTATAAAGCCATAACGTATCAACATTATTAATATAACTATCACTATTTTTACTATTTAAATAATCACTAACGCTTAATAAACTAACATACATATTTGTATCTTTATTTTTACAAGTTATCTTTTTTATATTATTAACATCATCTAAACACAAAGTATTTTTAGTCAATAATTTTTCTTTATTATTTAATATTGTCTCAAATATTCCTGTATTTTCTAAACTTTTATTTAAATAATCATTAATATTTGATTTTAAATAAGTACTATTTGATACACCATAAGCTAAATCATTAATCTTACTATCTGTTACTAAAACAATTGAATTATCACTATTAACTTTTACAATACGCCATAAAATATTAGAGTAAGATAAATAATTGTTAACATTTTTACCCTTATAAATTAGTTCACCACTATTATTATAAAGACCATCTCCACTACTTACAATTCCTTGTTTTTGAATTGTAACAGCAAGTACTTCATTTTCTTCTGTATTACTAGATTTTTTATTATATTTCATATAATAATATCCAAATCTTCCCCCATAATAAATAAAACATCCTATTATAAATAAGATACTTATAATTCTAAACTTCTTCTCCATTTTTACTCTCCTAACATAATAATTATATATGAGATGTAATCATTTATCAAGATTTTTTTCGACAAATTTTATAATCTAATTGGATTTAAATCACATTCTAAATTTACCTTTTTAGTTTTATAAAGATTATCTATATATATCAATTCTTTTTTTAATTCATTTGTATTTTTATATTTTATAACAATACTAACATAATAAATATTGTTAATTTTTGGAATACTAGAAACACTAGGTCCAAGTATTTTTGTATTAGCTAAATTTTTACTTTTTAAATAAGATACAATCTTATTTCCTTCTTTTAATAAAGTATCAAAATCTTTATATGATAATTTTATTAAACATAGATTATAATAAGGACTATAACCTAATTTTTTTCTAATACCAAGCTCTAAATTATAAAAAGTTTTATAATCATGGTTACTTGAAGTTACTATACTATAGTGATCAATATTGAATCCTTGAATAACAACTTCACCTTTAATTTTAGATCTTCCAGCTCTTCCAGCAACTTGATTTAAAAGTTCAAAGGTTCTCTCACTACTTCTAAAATCAGGGATATTAAGAGTTTGATCAGCATTAATAACACCTACTACTGATACAAATGGAAAATCTAAACCTTTTGATATCATTTGTGTTCCAATCAACACATTATATTCTTTATTTTCAAATTGTTTTATTATTTTTTCATGAGCACCTTTTTTACTAGTTGTATCAACATCCATTCTAATAACTTTAGAATTTTCTATATTAAGTTTTATATATTGTTCTAATTTTTCAGTACCCATTCCATAATCATTTATATCTTCACTATTACAATTTGGACATTTTACAATTTTTTTAATAGCATACCCACAATAATGACATCTAGAATAATTAGAATTCTTATGATAAACAAGAGGTATATCACAATTTGGACATTTTAAAGTATAACCACATTCTTTACATACTGTTGTAGTTGAATAGCCTCTTCTATTAAGCAAAAGCATTACTTGTTCACCATTATTAATAGCTTTTATCATTTTATTTTTTAATTCGTCAGATATAATTTTATTGCCTTTTTTATATTCCTCTTTCATATCAACTAATGTTACATGAGGTAAATTATTATTTACTCTATTTTTCATTTCTACTAAATCATATATACCTATTTTTGCTTTTGTATATGATTCTATAGAAGGAGTTGCACTTCCAAGTACTAATTTAGCATTATTATACTTTGCTCTAAATAAAGCTATATCTATAGTATTATATTTAGGATTATTTTCTTGCTTATAATTTGATGAATGTTCCTCATCTATTATAATGACACCTATTTTATTTAAAGGAGCAAATATAGCACTTCTAGCACCTATTACAATAGATACATCATTATTTTCTATTTTTCTCCACTCATCATATTTTTCACCATCTGATAAACCACTATGTAATATAGCTATATCATCTTTAAAACGACTTTTAAACGTTGAAACAAGTTGTGGAGTTAAGCTGATTTCTGGAACTAAAACAATAGCAGTTTTACCTTCCCTCAAATTATTTTCAATCACTTGCATATAAACTTCTGTTTTTCCACTTCCAGTTACTCCATAGATAAGTACAGGCTTTTCATAATTATTATTTATCTTAGTTATAGCTTGCTCTTGCTCTTTAGTTAATTTAGGCTTTATGGTATCTTTTATATAATTATTTTTAATTCTATATTCTTCTATTTTTTCTTCTTTTATTACATCTTTTTTTATTAACGTATTTATACTTGATAAAGAAAGATTTTTTAAATCACTTTTTTTAATTTTATTATTTTTTAATTTTTCAATTATTAATTTTTGGCTTTCATTTGTTGCTACTGTTATTGCATCATTATAACTTCTATTTAAACTTAAATAAGTAATATATTTTTTATTTATTTTAATTTTATGTTTTGCTTTTAAAGCAGTTGGTAACATGGTTTGATATGCAGTTATTAAATTACATAAAGTTTTTTCTTTTATAAAAATTCCAAGTTTTAATAATTCATTATTTAATACAGGTTTTATATCAATTACATCTATAATATCTTTTGTTTCATAATCAAATGTTTTATTATTAAGTACCTTTAAAATAAAACCCTCTAATTTTTGTTTACCAAAAGGTACTAAAACTCTCTTACCAATTTCTATACTTTTTTCTAAATTTTTTGGAACACTATATGTAAATGTTTTATCTATTTTTTTTGCTTTAATTTCTACAAGTACTTCTACAAACATAAAATCACCTAGTTATATTATAACATAAAAGTGAGATACTTTAATCTCACTTACTTAATTCTTCCTCAATTCTCATTAATTGGTTATATTTACAAATTCTATCTGTTCTAGACATAGATCCCGTTTTTATTTGTCCTAAATCAAGTCCCACAGCTAAATCAGCAATTGTTGTATCCTCAGTTTCACCACTTCTATGTGAAATTATAGTTGCATAATTATTTTCTCTTGCAAGCTTTATTGTTTCTAAAGTTTCAGTTATGGTACCAATTTGATTAACTTTCAATAAAATAGCATTCCCAGCTTTTTTATCAATACCCATTTGCAAACATTTTTTGTTTGTAACAAATAAATCATCACCAACTAATTGAACTTTATCACCTATTTTTTCTGTAACTAATCTAAATCCATCCCAATCATTTTCATCAACAGGATCTTCAATAGAAATGATAGGATACTTATTTACTAATTCTTCATAATACAAAATCAATTCTTCTGTTGTAAGAGTTCTTCCTTCACCCTTTAACTCATATTTTCCGTTATTGTAAAATTCTGATGCAGCAACATCTATTGCCATACATACATCCCTACCAGGTTCATATCCTGCAGCTTTAATTGCTTCCATTATAAGTTCAAAACCTTCACTATTTGAATTCAAATCAGGAGCAAATCCACCTTCATCACCAACACTAGTAACTAATCCTTTAGCTTTTAAAACATTTTTTAAATTATGAAATACTTCTGCACCAATTCTTACTCTATCATGAATTGTATCAGCCATTGGTATAATCATATATTCTTGAAAATCAAGTCTATTATCTGCATGAGCTCCACCATTAATAATATTCATCATTGGTCTTGGTTCTGACATTTTACCATTTCCATATTTTTCATTAACATATTTATAAAGTGGTTTTTTCTCACTATTTGCCATAGCTTTCATACTTGCCATACTAATACCTAAAATAGCATTAGCTCCAAATTTACTTTTTGTTTGAGTACCATCTAGATTTATCATAGCATAATCAAGTTCTTTTTGATTTGATGCATCCATATTAATTACTAAATCTCTTAATGGTCCATTAACATTTTCTACAGCTTTTAAAACCCCCTTCCCCATAAAACGGCTTCCACCATCTCTTAGTTCTAATGCTTCTCTAACTCCAGTTGATGCTCCAGATGGGACTATTGCTCTACCAAGTGTTCCATCTTCTAATATAACATCAACCTCAACAGTTGGGTTTCCTCTTGAATCAAGTACTTCACGTCCTATTACATTTTTTATTTTCATATTATTCTCCTTTACTTTCTAAAATAACACTATCTAAAAGTTCACATATGTCTTTCCATTCTTGATTTGATGTTGGATAACCTATAAATGGTTCAGGAAAATCAACATCATATATTGCAGCAAATACCTTTAATTTATTATCTTTATCGTATAAATTATCAGTATATATAACATAATCTTTATTATTTTGGGGATTATTAAAAGTTAAAATAACATCATATTCTTTTACATTCCCATCTTTTTTTAAATTTATTCCACCTATAATTTTAAATCTATCATACTTTTCTTTAAAATTTTTATCAAATTCATCAAGATCTGCAACACTATTTAAAAATAAAGCTAAATCCAATTTTTCTTCTCTATTCAAATATATATTATAGAATCTTCCACCTATTTTATTTTTATTATTAGGGACAAAATATATAGTAACATCTCTTGCTTCCACTATATAGCACCCTTTCCTTTTTCTTCTTTATTTTGATAATTTAAAATATAATTATTAACAGTTTCTTTAATATTTCTAACAAAATCATTATCTTTATTTTTTACAATCAAAGTTAAATTACTAGAATCAGCAATATAATCAAACATTTTACTATTATTTTCTTGATTTTTACTAATTTGATCAATACTGCCCAAATTATCTTGATTTTTCATTGGTACTATAGATAATGTTGGTAAAAATAATAATCGATAAAATTCAGGGCTTTCTTTTAAATTAAATTCTTCTTGAATATTTAAACCAACTAATTTTAAATTTACCATTTTATTTTCTTTAAAATCTATAGTTAAACTTAACTTTTCATTTGAATTTATAATTTTAGTTAGTAATTCTCTTTGAACTAATTCTAATTCTTGTTTATTCTTTTCATTTTCCAATTTTATTTTATTTATTTCATTTGCTATTTTTTGTTCATTTTCCAATTTATCTGTAACTGAATTACCATATATTGCATAAAACCTATAATTATCAATAAAGGTAATAGACATATTTGGATTTACTTCTAATTGCCCTACTTTTTCAAAAAATCTCTTTTTAGAAGCATAAGAATCAATAGTACAAAGAAGACTTTCCTTACTTCTAAACCTATTTTCATCAACTTTTTCCAAACCATCTATATTAGGCATATAAATATAATTACATCCAATCCTATTATGTTTTTGATTATTTTCATAATACTCGGCTTCTCCAAGAAAAATCCATTCCTTTTCTTTATTATCCTTATATATACCACCAATTTCTAAATCGGCGTATCTTAAAGCAGAAGTTCTCTTCTTTTTAGGTGGTTCTTTTTCAATAGTTTCATATGAACATTCTTTATCTCTATCAATTAAATTTTCATTTTCCTTATTTAAATAGTCTATTGCTTTTTCTATAGATTCTTGTAATTTAAGTAAATCTTGATAGTGAAACATATTTGTGGAATTTCCACTCATTTCAATCATCGCATCTTTATAATACTCATTATTTTGTTTTTCATATTTATTTTTTTTTAATGTTCCTGGTTTATAAATATTTACAACCGTTGCTCCATCCGATAATTTAATATTTATACCTTTTTTATAATAAGCTGTAAAATCAGACCCACCAAAATTTGTAATAATTGCATCATATTCGCTTACTGGCATTTTTACATCTCCAATCAATATAATTATATCATATCAATTTTATTGGTTATAATTAAAAAAATAAATTTTACATTTATTTACAACATAAAATTTATTCTAAACCATTGACAATTTCTTTAAATAAATCTCCTCTATCTTCAAATGATTTAAATTGATCCCATGAAGCACATGCTGGAGATAATAAAATTGTATCTTTATCACTACTTATCTCATATGCTTTTTTAGTAGAACTTTCTAAATCATCAAGAACATAACATTCTAAATTATTTTTGTTTGCAAATTCTTTTATTTTATCTTTTGTTTCTCCAAAACATACAATTGCTTTAACATTAGTTAAATATTCTTTTAAATCATCAAAAGGAATATTTCTATCTAATCCACCCATAATTAAAATAGTTGGTGTATTAAAAGTTTTTAAAGCTGTAATTGTTGCTTCATTATTCGTAGATTTTGAATCGTTATAAAATACTCTTCCATTTAATGTTCTAACATATTCAATTCTATGTTCTACTCCATTAAAATTAGATAAATATTTTTCAATTATTTCATTTTCTACATCAAATTCTTTTAAAGCAATTATTGATGCCATTATATTTTCATAATTGTGAATTCCTTTTAATTTTATTTTATCTAACTTAATAACTTCCTCATTTTTATAATAAATAGCACCATTTTTTATATAAGCATCTTTTTCATTCGTACTTGAAAAATAAATCTTTTTTGATTTGATATCACCTGTCAAAGATAAAACATCATTATTATTATAATTTAGTATTGCTATATCTTTTTCTGTATGATTATTAAATATTCTCTTTTTCATTTTCATATATTTTTCATATGTTCCATGAAAATCTATATGAGCATGAACTAAATTAAGTAACATACTTATATCTGTTTTAAAGTCATACATATCACATAATTGATGATCTGATATTTCCATAACTAATATAGAATTTTCTTTTATATTTTCAACTATTTGTGACAAAGGATATCCTATATTACCACCTAAATATACATTATCATATTTCATCTTTAGCATCTCATAAGTAATTGTTGTTGTTGTTGTCTTACCATTTGAACCAGTTATTCCAATAATTTTTACATTTTTAGGTAAAAAGTGATAAGCAGCTTCTATTTCATTTATTACTTTAATATTTAAACTTTTTGCCTTTACAACTAAAGGGTTATTAGCTGGTATACCAGGATTTTTAATCATATAATCAAATGATTCATCAATTAAATCAATTTGATTATCTGTAATTACAACTTTTACGTTTAAGCTTTCTAACTCTTTAATATGATTTTCATCTTGCATTTTACTGTCTGTTATAATTATTTCATTGTTATATTTAGAAAGTAATTTAGCAGCTTCATATCCACTCTTAGCCATTCCAAATATAAATATTTTTTTGTTTTCAAACATATTATCATTCTCCCAAAATAATTATATCAAAAAAAAGAATTATTGTTAATAGTATATATTTTAAAAATAAAATATGTTATAATACACTATATGAAAGGAGATTATAATGATATTAAAAGAATTAACTGATTTAGAATTTAATAAATTTAAAAATAGCTTTAATTCATCATCTTTATATCAAAGTGTACCATATAAAGAAGTAATGAATTTAGAAAACTTTGAAACATTATTACTTGGATTAGTTGATAATGAAAATATCTTAGCAGCTTCTTTAATAATAATTGAAAAAAAAGGAAAAGTTAAATATGGATATGCACCTAGAGGATTCTTACTAGATTACAATAACTTTAATTTACTTAAAACATTTACTACAATGTTAAAAAAATATTTAAGTAAAAAAAATGTGCTATCGATAAAACTATGCCCTATCATATTAAAATCAATAACTGATATGAAGTATAATATAATTAATCATAATAATTATTATGATAATATTATATTTAATTTAAATAAATTAGGATATAAACATTTAGGTTATAATAACTACTTTGAAGCATTAAAACCAAGATTTGAAGCAGTAATAGATTTAAATGTTCCATATTATATTTTATTTAAAAATATAAAAAAGGAATATAGAACAAAAATCAGAAGTGCTGAGGCAAACGTAATAAAAGTATATAAAGGATCAATTGATGAGCTTGAATACTTATATGCTCAAATAAAAACAAAATATTCTAGAAACTTTAATTACATTAAAAATATTTATAATAAATTTGGAAAAGATGCAGAATTTTTCTATACCAAATTAGATACAAATGAATATTTAAATAAAATTCAAAAACAATATCTTAATCAAGAAGCAATATGTCAACATTATAGTACTATTATTTCAAGTAATATTGAAAATAATGAAAAAAATATTATAAAAAAAATGGAAGAAGATAAAAAATTGAATTATTACAAAAAAGCTCTAGTTAAAGCAACAAGATATTTAAAAGAAAATCCAAATGGTATTATTACATCAACAGCTCTTATAATAAAAGATAAAGATGAAGCTTATATCTTTATAGATGGCTATGATAAAAAATATAAAAATTTAAATTCAAAACATCTTCTTATATGGAAATTATGTGAAATGTATTCTAAAATAGGAATGAAAAGATTTAATTTAGGTGGTGTTACTAATCCAAATACTATAAATAATCAATATAAAGGATTGAACTCATTTAAATTTAATTTTAATTCACTTTGCTATGAATATCTAGGTGATATTGAATTAATTTGTAATGATACATTATATTATCTATATAAAGCTGTACCGCTTAAAAATATATTAAAAATATAGAAAATTAATTCTATATTTTTTTTACAAAAAAAGCAAACATAATGTTTGCTTTAATTTTATTCAATTATATCAGAGATATTTCCTGAACCAACAGTTCTACCACCTTCACGGATTGAGAATTTAGTTCCATTTTCAATAGCGATTGGAGCTATTAATTCAACTGTCATTTCAACGTTATCTCCAGGCATAACCATTTCAACACCTTCTGGTAATTCAATAACACCAGTTACGTCTGTAGTTCTGAAATAGAATTGTGGACGATAGTTGCTGAAGAATGGAGTATGTCTTCCACCTTCTTCTTTGCTTAGTACATAAACTTGAGCTTTGAATTTAGTATGTGGAGTAACTGAACCTGGTTTAGCTAATACTTGACCACGTTCTACATCATCTCTTGAGATACCACGTAATAAGATACCAGCATTATCTCCTGCTTGTGCAGAATCTAATTGTTTACGGAACATTTCAATTCCTGTAACAACAGATTTTTGTGTTGGTTTAAGTCCAACGATTTCAACTTCATCATTAAGTTTTAATTGTCCTCTTTCAACACGTCCTGTAACTACAGTTCCACGTCCTGTAATTGTAAACACATCTTCAATTGGCATTAAGAATGGTTTATCTAAGTCATGAACTGGAGTTTCAATCCAAGTGTCAACAGCATCCATAAGTTCATCAATTTTTGATGTCCAAGCTGGATCTCCTTCAAGTGCTTTTAAAGCTGATCCTCTAATGATTGGAGTGTTATCTCCATCGAATCCATATTCAGTTAATAATTCACGAATTTCCATTTCAACAAGGTCTAATAATTCTTCATCATCAACCATATCACATTTATTCATGAATACAACCATACGAGGTACACCAACTTGACGTGATAATAAGATATGTTCACGAGTTTGTGCCATAGGTCCATCAGTTGCTGCAATAACTAAGATTGCACCATCCATTTGAGCTGCACCTGTAATCATGTTTTTTACATAATCAGCATGTCCTGGACAGTCTACGTGTGCGTAGTGTCTTTTTTCTGTTGAGTATTCGATATGTGCAGTATTAATTGTAATACCACGTTCTCTTTCTTCTGGTGCTTTATCAATGTTAGCGAAGTCAACTTGTTCGTTACCATATTTTCCTGCTAAACATTTTGAAATAGCAGCAGTTAAAGTTGTTTTACCATGATCTACGTGTCCAATTGTACCAATGTTAACATGTGGTTTTGAACGATCATATTTTGCTTTTGCCATAATTATTTCCTCCTTTTATATATTACAAATCTATTTTATATTATTGGCATAAAAATTTCAAGTCTTTTTAATTATTTTAATTAATTTGACCCATTTTTCTTAATAATTTCTTCTTGAATATTTTTTGGAACTTCTTCATAATGATCAAATACCATTGTAAAGTTTCCTCTACCTTGTGTGTTACTTCTAAGTGATGTAACATATCCAAACATTTCAGCAAGTGGAACCATTGCATCAATTGCAAGTGCATTACCTCTAGATTCTTGACCCATTGGTTTACCTCTTCTTGAAGTTATATCACCCATTACATTTCCTAGATATTCATCTGGAACAACTACTTGAACTTTCATAATTGGTTCTAATATAACTGGTTTACATTTATTTTTAGCTTCTTTAAGTGCCATAGATGCAGCAATTTTGAATGCCATTTCTGATGAGTCTACATCATGGTATGATCCATCAAATAATGTTGCTTTAACATCTATCATTGGGAATCCAGCTAAAATTCCTGTTTGCATAGCTTCTTGAAGTCCTTTATCTGTAACTGGAATATATTCTCTTGGAACAACTCCACCTACAACAGCATCAACGAATTCATATCCTTTATCTTTATTTGGTTCAAATTTAACCCATACGTGTCCATATTGTCCACGACCACCAGATTGTTTAATATATTTACCTTCACATTCTCCAGCTTGAGTTATTGTTTCACGATATGAAACTTGTGGTTGACCAATATTTGCTTCAACATTAAATTCTCTTTTCATTCTGTCAACTATAATATCAAGGTGTAATTCACCCATACCAGCAATTATAGTTTGACCAGTTTCATGATTTGTACTAGCTCTAAATGTTGGATCTTCTTCAGCTAGTTTTTGAAGTGCTATTCCCATTTTGTCTTGATCTGCTTTTGATTTTGGTTCAACAGTAAGTTCAATAACTGGTTCTGGGAATTCCATTGATTCTAGAATACATGCATGTTTTTCATCACATAAAGTATCTCCAGTAGTAGTATCTTTAAATCCTACTGCTGCAGCTATATCTCCTGTAAATACTTCAGATATTTCTGTTCTGTTATTAGCATGCATTTGTAGAATACGTCCTAATCTTTCTTTTTTATCTTTAGTTGCATTAAGAACATATGAACCACTTGATACATGTCCTGAATAAACTCTAAAGAAAGTAAGTCTTCCAACAAATGGATCTGTCATTACTTTAAATGCTAATGCACTAAATGGTTCTGAGTCAGATGGATGTCTAACTATTTCATTTCCATTCATATCAACACCTTTTATTGATGCGATATCAGTTGGTGCTGGTAAATAATCAACAACAGCATCAAGTAATAATTTTGTACCTTTATTTCCAAGTGCAGTACCACACATTACTGGGAAGAATTCTACTGCAAGTACTCCCTTACGAATTGCACCTTTAATTTGTTCAACAGATAATTCCTCTCCTTCAAGATATTTTTCCATTAAATCATCATCAAATTCAGCAATTGCTTCAATTAATTCAGCACGTTTTTCCTCAGCTATATCTTTTAATTCATCTGGAATTTCAATTTCTGTTGGTTCTTCTTCTTGTTTTCCATCATAATGATAAGCTTTCATTGTAACTAAATCAATTATTCCATCAAATTCATTTTCTGCACCAATTGGCCATTCAATAGGAGCATAATTTACACCTAATCTTTCTTTAATAGATTTAAGTGACATTTCAAAGCTAGCACCTAACTTATCCATTTTATTACAGAAAATAATACGAGGAACTTTAAATTCATCTGCTTGTCTCCAAACAGTTTCAGTTTGTGGTTCAACTCCGGCATTTGAATCAAGAAGTGCAACAGCACCATCAAGTACACGAAGTGATCTAGATACTTCAACTGTAAAATCAACGTGACCTGGAGTATCAATAATATTTAATCTATGATTTTTCCAGTATGCAGTCGTTGCTGCTGAAGTTATAGTTATACCACGTTCTTGTTCTTGTTCCATCCAGTCCATTTGAGAAGCTCCATCATGAGTTTCTCCAATTTTATGGATTTTATGAGTATGGAACAAAATACGTTCTGTCATAGTTGTTTTTCCGGCATCAATGTGAGCCATGATACCAAAGTTACGAGTATTTTCTAAGCTATATTCACGAGCCATACTATTTTTCCTTTCTTATATTACCAACGATAATGTGCAAATGCTTTATTTGCTTCTGCCATTCTATGTGTATCTTCACGTTTTTTAACTGCAGCACCAGTTCCTTCTGATGCGTCAATAATTTCGTTAGCTAAATTTTCTGCCATAGAGTGACCTCCACGTAAACGAGCATATTGTACTAACCAACGAAGTGCTAAAGCTTGACTTCTATCTCCTCTAACTTCGATAGGTACTTGATAATTAGCCCCACCTACACGACGAGATTTAACTTCTAAAGCTGGTTTTATATTTTCCATTGCTGCTTCAAAAACTTCCATAGGATCTTTACCAGTTTTTTCTTTTATTATATCAAATGCTTCATATAATATTTTTTGAGCAGTACCTTTTTTACCATCTAGCATAAGTCTATTTACTAATTTAGTAACTAATTTAGAATTATACATTGGATCTGCAAGTACATCTCTTTTTTCAGCACGTCTTTTACGCATATGTTTTCTCCTTTCTATTATTTATTTTTTGGTTTTTTAGTTCCATATTTACTACGTCCTTGACGTCTTTTGTCAATTCCTGCTGTATCAAGTGTTCCACGAACGATATGATAACGAACACCGATTAAGTCTTTAACACGACCACCACGTATTAATACAACGCTATGTTCTTGTAAGTTATGTCCTTCTCCACCAATATATGCAGTAACTTCCATTCCATTACTTAAACGAACACGAGCATATTTTCTTAATGCTGAGTTTGGTTTTTTTGGTGTCATAGTACCAACACGAGTACATACTCCACGTTTTTGTGGTGAATTTTGATTAGTTGTTTTTTTCTTTCTACTGTTATATCCAATTCCTAAGACTGGAGCTTTACTCTTTCTAACTTTATCAGTTCTACGTTTTCTAACTAATTGATTAATAGTTGTCATAATGTCCTCCTTTCATTCCACACTTCCAGGTGTTTCTTTTTATGCCTTAATTAAAGATTTACCAAAGTAAATCTAATAATCTATGCAAAAATAATATATCATTTTATTATGTTAATGTCAATAAATTTTATTCATATTACACTAATTTTATGCTTTAAATACATAAAAAAAGTAGGATTTAATATAAACCTACTTCACTTTTACTAAATTTTTCAATTACTGTTTTAATTGCTTTATTTTCATACAATTTTGATTTAATATTATTAATATCATCATCAGTCAATTTTTCATAATTAATACTATTTGATAAATCTGGAAGCTTCAATTCATCAGTTATTACAGCTTTTGCTGTATTTTTAACATTTAATTTAACTAATCCCATGACATTAGCATTTACATCAACTTCTGCTTCATATGATCCATCTTTATTTTCCTTTTTCATATCTACTATTATATTTCCAGTAACACTCATTCCAGATATATTTAAATCATAATCATAAGTTGTTTTTTTACCATTAACTTTCTTTGATATGTCAAAAGTAATTTTTTTATCTTCTACATTTATAGACATTTTAATTTTATCATTATAAATTTGTACATTTAAAATTTCTTCATTATTCATTACTACCTTTATAGTGTTATTATCACCTTTTGTATAAGAAATTTTAACATTATCACTGCCATTTACTAATACTTCATATCCAACTGATTTATTTGTAATTCCTTTTACATAAGTAACAAATGATATTCTATTTTTGCTATCAAACTCTTTTGAAGAAATATCTTTTTGTAATGATTCTACTCCTTTTTCCATTGCTTTTTTTATTGTTTCTTTATCCTCATTAGAAATAGTTGCTAATGCCTCAATATATTTTGAATCATTTTTTAATTCTTTTAAAATATTTTCTCCTAAAATATAAGCTTCTTTTTGTGATATTTCATAACTTATTTTACTAACTTTTGTATCTTTTCCATCAATTTTTATTGTTTCATTACTCTTTTTAAAATTCTTTTCATCTAAATTATTTATATAAACATCCTTTGTTTTCTTTAAAATATATTTTATATCACTTTCTGATATTGTATTTTTAAAATATGAGTCATAATCATCTACAGGAACAATTATATATTTATCAAATAAATCTTTAAGTTCTAAATATAGATTTTTATCTTTTACATATGTTATTAAATTTATTATAGAATCTTTTTCATATAACGCATTTACATTTATTAACATTTGTTTGTTTTTCTTATCATATCCAATTTCAGAATTTAATTTTAATTTATTTATTTCATCAATTAATGAATTAGTACTATTATTTGATATACTTTCATCAACTTTTACATTAAATTCTAAATCATTTGAAATAGTCATAGCTTTTTTATTTGATGTTTCTTTAATTAAATCATCTAAATAATTTTCAACTTCTGTATATTGTTTATTAATTGATCTAATAAATAATTTTTTAGGATTATATATAAACTTATATAATAAGCATAAAGCAAGTACTAAAATAGCGATAATTGCTATAATAATTACTGATTTATTTTTTTTCTTAATAGAAAAGTCTTTTGAAATATCTTCATTTATAACTTGATTATTTTCTTCTTCATTAGAAATATCATTTTCTGTAATTTCTTTTTCTTCTTTTGAAATATTATTTTCTGTAGTTTCTTTTTCTTCTTTTGAAATATTATTTTCTGTAGTTTCTTTTTCTTCTTTTGAAATATCATCATCTACATTATCATCTGCCAACTCTTCTATTTTTATGTTGTCTAATTCTTCTGTAGAGCTATTATCTTTTTGATCAGTTACAACTTCATTTTCTTTTTTTTCTTCTAAATTTTCACTATTTATATTATTATCTTTCACTATATCACTCCTACACTAACTATATCATTATATATTTCTCTAGTCAATAATATTACCATTTTATTTATAAAATATATTAATAAATTTTGAAAATTTATATAATATTATATTTGATTTATTAATAGCAAAACTTTTACAAAGTGCTTTAGCTCCTATTGTTATAGATGCAATTACTGCCGTAACTAATAGTGATATATATAAACTATTAATACTTATAACTTTTGATAAAGAACTAGATATAATTACACCAATTGATCCTGAAATTACACCACATATATCACCAAAAACATCATTACAAAAGGAAGAAACTTTATCAGCATTTTGTTTTAATTTAATAGCAATTTTAGCTCCTTTAACTTTTCTTGATGCCATCGAATTAAAAGGAACTATATCTGCCGCAGTAACAGCAACTCCTATCATATCAAATATTACCCCTAAAGTTATTACCAAAATAAGAAGAACAATTCCAAATATTAAATTTACATTAGGAATAATAGTTTCTGATACAAAAGCAAATACTAATGCTACTATAAATGAAATTAATATAATTTTAATAACCCATACCTTATCTACTTTTTCTTTATGTTTTAATTCTTTTCTTCTTGTTTGTACTTTTAAATTAATTAATTCTAACTTACTCTTTCTCAATTTAATCACCTAAATAAAAAAAAGATGGCATTTAAAATAGTAAACTTTGCGTCTTAGGTCAAGTTGAATTTCTCTTGTATTTACAGTTCGTTACCAAACTTGCGGTTCCCCTTTAAAAATACAAATATATTGTCACCAAATATATGACTTGATTGCCACTTAGTACGCACCGCAATCCCATATTAAAATACATTCTAGAAGATTTCCCCACCATCTATTTACTATTAATTCTCTTTTGCAAATATAGTTTCATAATGCAATAATTCATACCTTTGGCCAAAGATAAGAATCTGATCAATAATTCCCTATATTCACTCAAGACAAGCTACGCTACTCGTAAGTTTCCCCACATAGTAGGTTTAATCCTAAATCGTCATAAGTCCGTCAACTGTTGTGTATAGGCTTATAACAAGTTTAGGTCTCCACAGATATTGGGTCAATAACGTATGCCATTACGGTTGCCCAATATCCTAACCTCCCAGCACTCACCCCAAACTGGGCGTAAGAAGCAAGCACAAGAAGTTTCACAGATGTGCCCTTTAGTGGATTTTTAGCCCCACCTTCATAGTAAATTTAATGACTAGAATAATGTGCCATCAAAGATATTATATCAAATTATCTTTTTCTTTTCAATTTAATATATGAAAAAAGGACTAATTTTAGTCCTTAATCCATTAATTCACTTTCTAATACATCTAAAGGTTCTTCATCTTGTTCATTTTCTAACTTATAATCAGTTTGTTGATATCTTTTAGCTCCTGTTCCTGCAGGAATTAATTTACCAATTATAACATTTTCTTTTAATCCATTTAAATGATCTACTTTTCCATGGATAGCAGCATCTGTAAGAATTCTTGTTGTTTCTTGGAATGATGCAGCAGATAAGAATGAATCAGTTTCAAGTGAAGCCTTAGTAATTCCAAGAAGTACTGGTCTACCAGTTGATGGAGTTTTTCCTTCAAGAATTAATTCTGTATTTTTATTTGTAAATTCATTAATATTAACCATTGTTCCAGGTAAGAAATAAGAATCTCCTGAACTAACAATTTTAATTTTTGAAATCATACGTTTTGCCATTACTTCAATATGTTTATCTGAAATATCAACACCTTGAGAACGGTAAACTTTTTGAATTTCTTTTACGATATATTGTTGAACAGTAATAGGATCAGTTACAACTAATAATTCTTTTGGACTTATTGCACCATGAGTTAAACGTTGTCCTGCTTTTACTTCTTCACCCTTAGAAACAGCAAGTTTAGCACCATAATTTGAAGTATGTTCTCTTACTTCAACATCATTTTTAACTGAAATAATGAATTTTCCATTTGATTCTTCAATTTCAGTAACAACACCATTAATTTCTGATATTGTTGCTTTTCCTTTTGGATTACGTGCTTCAAATAATTCTTGAACACGTGGAAGACCTTGAGTAATATCGTCTCCGGCAACTCCACCTGAGTTGATTGTACGCATTGTAAGTTGTGTACCAGGTTCTCCAATTGATTGAGCAGCCATAATACCAACAGCTTCACCTATTTCAACAATGTGTCCTGTTGCAAGGTTTCTACCATAACAATGTCTACATACACCATGTTCACTCTTACAAGTTAAAATTGTTCTTATTGAAACTTTTGTAATTCCAGCTTTTATTATTTTATCAGCAAGTTGTTCTGTTATATAAACATTTTTATCAACTATTACTTCTTTTGTTTCTGGATTTATTACTTTTTTATTTGTATATCTACCTATAATACGTTCACGAAGTGGTTCGATGACTGTATTATCAGTATTTAAAAGTGTTTCAACAACAACACCTGCATCAGTTCCACAATCTTCTTCTTTTACAATAATATCTTGTGCAACATCTACAAGTCTTCTTGTTAAGTATCCAGCATCTGCTGTTTTTAAGGCAGTATCAACAAATCCTTTTCTGATACCATGTGTTCCTGTAAAGAATTCTGAAACACTTGCACCATCTATAAATGATGATTTGATTGGAATTTCATCTGGTTCACCAGTTGGTTTAGCCATAAGTCCACGCATACCAGCCATTTGGTTGTAGTTACTTAAGTTACCACGAGCTCCAGAATCAATCATTATAGAAATTGGATTATCTTTATGTTCTTTTACTATATCTGAAAGTTCAGCTGCAACTTTTGATGTTGCTTCAGTCCATGCAGCAACAACACTTTCATATCTTTCACGTTCTGTAATAAGACCTCTTTTAAATTGTTTATTGATTTTAGCAACTTTATCAGAAGTTTCTTTTAATATTTCAGGTTTCTTACTTGATGGTATAATATCTCCGATTCCAATTGATATACCTGATAATGTTGATTCTTTAAATCCTAAATCTTTCATTTTATCAAGCATAATTGATGTTTCAGTTGTTTGATATCTTTTATATGTTTGAGCAATTAATTTAGTTAAAACTTTTTTACCATAAGGTTTAACTAATTCCATTTTTTCTATTTCTTCTTTTATATTTTTTCCTTTTTCAATAAAGTATTTATTAGGAGTTATTCCTTCTATATTTTCATCTGTTCCTTCATTTATATATTGGAATGTATCAGGAAAAATTTCATTAAATTTAAGTTTACCTACTGTTGTAACTAAATATTTATCTTTTTGTTCTTCTGTAAATAATTTATGTTTAAATCCACTCGTAGGAATAGCAATTCTGGTGTGTTGAGATATTTCTCTTCTTTCATATGCCATTAATGCTTCATCTGGATTTCTAAATACTCTACCTTCTCCAACTTCTCCAGCTTTTTCAATAGTAATATAATAGTTACCTAAAATCATATCTTGTCCTGGAGTAACAATTGGATTACCATCAGATGGTTTCAAGATATTATTAGCACCTAACATTAATACTCTAGCTTCTGCTTGAGCTTCTTCACTAATTGGAACGTGTACTGCCATTTGATCTCCATCAAAGTCAGCATTGAATGCTGTACAAACTAGTGGATGAAGTCTAATTGAACGTCCTTCAATTAATTTTGGTTCAAAGGCTTGAATTCCAAGTCTATGTAGTGTTGGAGCACGGTTTAACATTACAGGGTGTTCTTTTATTTTTTCTTCTACTACATCCCATACTCTAGCATCTTGATTTTCTATCATTCTTTTTGCTGCTTTTATATTAGATGCAATACCTTTTGTTACTAACCCATTAATAACATGTGGTTTAAATAATTCTAGTGCCATTTCTTTTGGAATACCACATTCATACATTTTTAAAGATGGTCCAACAACAATAACACTACGTCCTGAATAGTCAACACGTTTTCCAAGTAAGTTTTGACGGAAACGACCTTGTTTACCTTTTAACATACTTGATAAAGATTTAAGTGGTCTATTACCAGCACCAGTTACATTACGTCCTCTTCTTCCATTATCAAATAAAGCATCTACAGCTTCTTGTAACATACGTTTTTCATTTTGAATGATAATGCTTGGTGCTCCAAGTTCAATTAATTTTTTCAAACGATTATTTCTATTTATAACACGTCTATATAAATCATTTAAATCACTTGTTGCAAATCTTCCACCATCAAGTTGAATCATAGGTCTAAGTTCAGGTGGAATAACAGGAAGTACATCCATAATCATCCATTCTGGTTTATTACCTGATTCTAAGAATGCATCAAGAACATCTAAACGTTTGATTAATCTTATTCTTTTTTGACTTGATGAATCTTTTATTTCATCTATTTCTTTTTTAATTGTGTCTACTTCTTCTTGTAAATTAACTTCTTTTAAAAGTTCTTTTATAGCTTCAGCACCCATACCAACTCTAAATGTATTTCCATATTTTTCATAATATGCTCTATATTCTTTATCACTTATTGTTTGTTTTTTTTCTAAAGGTGCTGCCCCAGGGTCTAATACTACATATGAAACAAAGTATAATACTTCTTCCAAATCCCTTGGTGACATATCAAGAACAAGTCCCATACGTGATGGAATTCCTTTAAAAAACCAGATGTGTGAGACTGGTGTTGCAAGTTCAATATGTCCCATACGTTCACGACGAACTTTTGATCTTGTTACTTCAACACCACATCTATCACATACAACGTTTTTATATCTTAATCTTTTGTACTTACCACAAGCACATTCATAATCCTTTGTAGGACCAAATATCTTTTCACAATAAAGTCCATCTCTTTCAGGCTTTAATGTACGATAATTTATTGTTTCTGCTTTTTTTACTTCACCATAAGACCAATCTCTTATTTTTTCAGGAGAGGCAATAGCAATTTTTAACCCTTCAAAGTTATTAACATCCATTAATCCTCAACCCCTTTCATAACTGATTCTAAATCTTCTAATGTTGGTTCTATATCATCTAAATCTTCTTCTGCTTCTTCTTCTGAATCATATTCTTCTGTTGGTTCTTCTACTTCATCATCTGCAACTTGATAATCAACATTAGCTAAGAAATTATTTTCTTCTTCATCTTCTAATTCTTTTAAATCAATAAAATTTCCTTCTTTATTAAGAACTGTAATATCAAGTCCTAATGCTTGGAATTCTTTAATTAAAACTCTAAAACTTTCTGGTACCCCAGATTTTGGAAGTGGTGTACCTTTAACTAATGCTTCATAAACTTTTACACGTCCAACTACATCATCTGATTTAATAGTCATCATTTCTTGTAGAACATGGCTTGCTCCATATGCATAAAGAGCCCAAACTTCCATTTCTCCGAATCTTTGACCACCAAATTGAGCTTTTCCTCCAAGTGGTTGTTGTGTAACTAATGAATATGGTCCTGTTGATCTTGCATGTAATTTATCATCAACCATGTGATTTAATTTAATCATATACATAATACCAACACTGACTGGATTATCAAATGGTTCTCCAGTACGTCCATCATATAATTCAAATTTCCCGTCTTCTCTTAATCCTGCTTCTTTTAATGCATCTATTACTTCTTCACGTGTTGCTCCATCAAATACAGGTGTAGCCACATAAATACCAAGTTCTTTAGCTGCCATACCTAAATGCATTTCTAAAATTTGTCCAATATTCATACGTGAAGGTACTCCAAGTGGATTAAGTAATATATCAACAGGTGTACCATCTGGTAAATATGGCATATCTTCTTCTGGAAGTACAAGTGATACAACACCTTTATTTCCATGACGTCCTGCCATTTTATCACCAACAGATATTTTTCTTTTTTGAGCAATATAAACTCTTATTATTTTAGAAACTCCTGCTGGAAGTTCATCAGAATCTTCTTTTGTAAATATTTTAACATCATGAACTATTCCATCTCCACCATGTGGAACACGTAAAGATGTATCTCTTACTTCACGAGTTTTTTCTCCAAATATTGCATGTAATAATTTTTCTTCACTTGTAAGTTCTGCCATACCTTTTGGAGTTACTTTACCAACTAATATATCATCATCTTTAACTTCTGTACCTATTCTTACAATACCATTTTCATCCAAATTTTTACGTGCTTCTTCACTAACATTTGGAATATCTCTTGTAAATTCTTCTGGTCCTAGTTTAGTATCACGACACTCAATTTCATAATCCTCTATGTGAATTGATGTAAATACATCATCTTTTACTAATCTTTCATTTAAGACTACTGCATCTTCATAATTATAACCATTAAAGTTCATAAATGCTACGGTAACATTTCTACCTAAAGCCATTTCACCCATTTCAGTTGATGGGCCATCACCTATAACTTCATCTTTTTTAACTTTATCACCTAATTTTACAATTGGTACTTGGTGATAACAAGTTCCGGCATTACTTCTTTCATAACCATTTAAGTAATATGTATCCATTCCTTTAACAGTTTTAACAATAATTTTATTTGCATCTACATAATCAACAACACCATCTGCTTTACATATTACAACTGCTCCAGAATCTCTTGCAGCAATTGCTTCTACACCTGTTCCAACAAGTGGTGCTTCGGCTTTAATAAGTGGAATTGCTTGACGTTGCATATTTGCACCCATAAGTGCACGTTTACCATCGTCATGATCCAAGAATGGAATTCCTTGTGTTGCTATAGATACAACTTGTTGTGGTGATACATCTGCATAATCAACTTTTTCAGATTCAATCATTATATTATCTCCACGATATCTAGCAGGAACTCTTTCAGATACAATCTTATTATTTTCATCAGTTTGTACTGCTGCTTGTGAAATATAATAATCTAATTCTTCATCTGCTGTCATATAAACAACATCATCTGTTAATACACCATTTACAACTTTACGATATGGTGTCATTATAAATCCATAATCATCAACTCTTGCATAAGAAGCAAGCGATGTAATAAGTCCTATGTTAGGTCCTTCAGGAGATTCAACAGGACATAATCTTCCGTAATGGCTTGGGTTAACATCACGTACATCCATTCCAGCTCTATCTCTTGATAAACCACCTGGTCCTAGTGATGATAATCTTCTTTTGTTTGTAAGTTCTGCAACAGGATTTATTTGATCCATGAATTGTGACAATTGACTACTACCAAAGAATTCCTTAATAGCAGCTGTTAAAGGTCTAATATTAATCAAAGATTTTGGAGTAACTTCTGTAATTTCTTGTGTACTCATTCTATCTCTAATTACTCTTTCAATACGACTTAAACCAACTTTAAATTGATTTTGTAATAATTCTCCAACTTGACGAACACGTCTATTAGATAAATGATCTATTTCATCATAATTTCCTATTCCTTCAAGTAAGTTTAAATAATAAGATGTTGCTGCGTAAATATCAGAAATAGTAAGTCTTTTTATATCAGTTGTGTAATCATTTCCTATTATATTAACTACTTTTCCATCATTTACTTTTGAATAAACTTTAACCATTTGAACTTTATTATATGTATCAAGTTCTGTATTAATTAAAACTTCTTTTACACCAAATCCATTTAAAAATGCTGGTTTTAATTTTTCTAGAATTTCTTTTGTTACAACAGTTCCTTTTGTAGCAACAACTTCTCCATTATCCTTAATATCTTCTGCTAAAGTACATCCAAGTAATCTATCTATTACATTAAGTTTTTTGTTAAATTTATAACGTCCAACCTTAGCTAAATCATATCTAAATGAATCAAAGAATCTAGTGATTAGTTGATTTTTTGCACTATCAAGTGTTGATGGTTCTCCAGGTCTTAATTTAGAATGAATATCTATTAATGATTCATCTGTATTTTTATTTGAATCTTTAGCAATTGTATATTCTAAATAATCACTTTGTCCAAATAAATCAACAATATCTTCATCACTAGATAAACCAACTGCACGTAATAATGTTGTTAATGGAACTTTTCTTGTTCTATCAATTCTAACATAAATAACATTTCTTGCATCGATTTCATATTCTAACCATGTTCCACGATTAGGTATTATTTGTGATGTAATTACAAGTCTACCATTTTTATCTATTTCTTTTCCAAAATAAACTGATGGACTTCTAACTAATTGTGAAACTATAACTCTTTCAGCTCCATTTACTATAAATGTTCCACCTTCAGTCATGATAGGCATATCTCCAAGATAAATTTCTTGTTCTTTTACTTCCCCTGTTTCATGATTAAAAAGTCTAGCTTCAACTTTTAAAGGTGCTGCATATGTTGAATATCTTTCTTTGCATCCTTTAATAGAATATCTAGGTTGTTCAAATGAATATTCTCCAAATTCTAAAGATAATTTCCCTTGAAAATCTTCAATTGGAAAAATTTCATCTATTACTTCTTTTATTCCTTCATTAATAAACCAATTATATGATTTTTTTTGAATTTCTAACAAATTAGAAAGTTCAATAGCATTCTTTGTTTTACCATAATTTCTTCTCTCGCGATGATCTCCAAATTTTTTTATTGTATAAGCCACTTTCTCACCCCATATACTATTTTAACAAAGAGTGTACTTATAAAAATAAGTACATACAACCAATTTATAATTTTACCAAAATCTTTTCAATTTGTCAATTGATTTTGAACCTTAATTATATAAAATCCTTTATTTTTATCTATAAGTGTAACCTTATATTTTTTTTCTAAATCTTTTAAAATTGTTTTTGCTCCTTGATTTTTATTAATAACTATCCATAATTCACCATTTTCTTTTAAATGCTTACTTGCATCAAAAAGTATTTCATATAGTATTTTTTTTCCTACTCTTATTGGTGGATTAGAAATTATAAAATCATATTTTCCTTTTATATTTTCATATAAATTACTTTCAAAAACATTGATAGTAGTATTATTTAATAAAGCGTTTTTCTTAACTAATTCTATACTTCTTAAATTAATATCAATCATATCAACTTTAATATTTTTTATTTTCGATATATATATTCCAATTGGACCATAACCACATCCAAAATCTAATATATCGCCATGTAGTTTTTCTATTTCTAGATTTTCAAGTAATGATCTAGTTCCAAAATCCAATCCTTTTTTTGAAAAAACATTATTATCCGTATAAAAAGAAAAAGAGATATTATTAATTTTACATTTGATTATTCTTTCATTACTTTGTATGTTATCGTTTGTAAAATAATGTGACATAATACCTCCTTTTATAGATGGTTAAAGCCCATACTAATATTTTTAGTACAGGCTAACCCAATAATAATTATTGTAATTCTACAGTAGCTCCAGCTTCTTCAAATTTAGCTTTTAATTCATTAGCTTCATCTGTAGAAACTTTTTCCTTAACAACTCCACCGTTGTCTGCAACATCTTTAGCTTCTTTTAATCCTAAACCAGTTATTTCTCTAACTAATTTAATAACAGCGATTTTATTAGCACCAGCACTTGTTAATACAACATTAACACTGCTTGGTCCTTCTTCTACTGCTTGAGCAGGTGCAGCTGCAACAGCTACAGCACTTGGATCTACTCCAAATTCTTCTTTCATTAAATCTACTACTTCTTTAATTTCTAATAGAGTCATTTCTTTTAATGAATCTATAATTTCTTTTGCGCTTAATTTTGCCATTCTAATTCCTCCTTCTTTTTATTAACCTTCTAAATTTTTACTATGTAAATCTAAGCAAATTGCAAAATCTTTTGGTATTGCAAGAAGTCCACTTGCAAACATTGTAAGTAATCCTTCTCTTGATGGGATTGAAGCTAGTTCGTTTAACATTTTTATATCAGCAACTTCTCCATCAACTATTCCAGCTTTAAGTTCAAGTGCTTTATGTTCTTTTGCAAAATCACTCAAAACTTTAATTGGTGCTACTGCATCTTTACCGAATGCAATAGCTTTTGGCCCATTTAAATTATCAGATAAATCGATATTTAAATTATCAAGTGCTCTTTTTGTTAAAGTATTTTTATATACTTTATATTCAGAGTCTGTCTCTCTAAGTTTTCTTCTTAGTTCATTTGTTTCAGTAACTGTAAGTCCTCTATATTCAAATAAAACAACAGAAGATGAATCTTTAATTTTTGATTCAATCTCAGAAACAACATTAGCTTTTGCTTCTATTATCTTTTGATTAGCCACATCTGCACCTCCATTCATATAAAGTACCATATAAAAGCCTTACGTAGAGTAAGGCCAAGAATCTATAAAAGTTCCTCGGTAGGATAATTAAGATTTCTCCCCTACTGTCTACGGTACAAATATTCAATTTTCATGTGAACGAATTAATTATATCACAAATATAATTAAAAGTCAAAGCTATTTGTATCAATTTTAACACCAGGTCCCATAGTAGATGAAACTGAAACATTTAAAATATATTTCCCTTTTACTACTGATGGTTTTGATTTTTGAATTAATGATACAAAAGCATCTAAATTTTCAACTAATTTTGAATCATCAAATGAAACTTTACCAATTAAAACATGTACATTACCATAACTATCTGTACGATATTCAACACGTCCTTTTTTTACATCTTCAACAGCCTTTTTAGTATCCATTGTAACTGTACCAGTTTTTGGATTTGGCATTAATCCTTTAGGTCCTAAAAGTCTACCAATTTTACCTAATTGAGGCATCATATCTGGAGTAGCTATCATAGTATCGAATTCGAACCATCCTTCTTTTTCGATTTTTTCTATGTAATCCATATCTCCAACATAGTCAGCTCCAGCTTCTTTTGCTGCTTTTGCAGCTTCTCCTTTAGCTAAAACTAAAACTCTTTTAGTTTTTCCAGTTCCATTTGGTAAAACGATTGCTCCTCTTAATTGTTGATCTGCTTTTTTAGTATCAAGATTAAGTCTCATTGCAAGTTCTACTGAAGAGTCAAAATTTGTAATTGATGTTTCTTTAACTAATTTTATTGCTTCTTCTTTTGTATATAATTTATTTTTTTCTACTTTCTTTGAAGCTTCTAAATATTTTTTGCTTTTTCTCATTTATTTAACCTCCTTATGTGGTACAAGCGGATTTGTCCTTCCACATAGGTTATAACCTATATGTATATTATTATCCTTCGATTTCAACACCCATATTTTTAGCAGTACCAGCTACAATTTTCATTGCATCTTCTACTGTATATGCGTTTAAATCTGGCAATTTTGTTTCTGCGATTTGTTTTAATTGTTCTTGAGTAAGTTTAGCAACAACTTCATTAGATCCTTTAGTAGATCCTTTTTTTAATCCAGTAGCTTTTTTAATTAAGAAAGCTGTTGGTGGAGTTTTAATAACAAAGTCAAATGTTCTGTCTTCATAAACAGTTATTTTAACTGGTAATATATCTCCCATTTTATCTCTTGTTGCATCATTATATTTTGTACAGAATTCTTGTAGATTAACACCTGCTGGTCCAAGAACTGTTCCAACTGGTGGTGCTGGTGTTGCTTTTCCAGCTTCTATTTGAAGTCCGATTACTTTTGTAATTTCTTTTGCCACGAAAAACACCTCCTATTATTTTTTTCGCGAGTGGTTCTAATGCCTTAAGATCACTCTTAAGTGGTTATTATCCGCGCTCCCACTTATTAAGCCTATATAAAAATATATAGCCAGCATTAATTCTAACACATTTTATTCATTTTGTAAATATCTTTTATTTAAGTTTATTCTTTTCTTTATTTTTTATTTTTGGATTTTAAAAGACATTTATACATAATTATCTTGATTTTCCTCTTACTTCTTCCATATCATAAACTTCTTCTTGTTTATAAATTAATTTCATTTTTATTTCTCGTTCTAATAATTCTATTTTCTTTAAAAGTAGATTAATATATTTTTGATCTAAATATTTTCTATATTTATATTCAACAATTGATTTATATCTTTCTAAATCATCAAGTGCAAGACGTAAATTTCCAGTTTCTCCTTCTTCATCATTATCATTATCCATAATAGAAATTATATATTGAAGATAAAAATCAAGTTTTCTTTTTACTTTCTTCTTTAATAATTTTTCTATGAATGATGGTTTTATAATAACAAGTGAGTTAACTTTTATTCCATCATATTTAACATGATTTCTTGGTTTAACTTTAAATCCTTTAAATTTTGTATAATCTATATATACTTTTTCACCATTATGTTGTTCTTTTACTATTGTATAAGTTTTTTCCATATTAATCATCCTTCTTTAGTAAATCTGGTCTTCTTTTTTCGGTTCTTTTTAAGCTTTCCAAAGCTCTCCATTTATTTATATTTTCATGATGACCAGAAAGTAATACATCTGGAACTTCCATTCCTCTAAAATTTTGTGGTTTAGTATAAGTTGGATAATCTAACAAGTTATTATTAAATGATTCATTTTCATATGATTCTTTTGTTATCACACCATCTAGTAATCTTGTTATACTATCTGTAACCACCATTGCAGGTATTTCTCCACCTGTTAAAATAAAATCACCTATACTAATTTCTAAATCGACAAAATTTCTTATTCTCTCATCATAACCTTCATAATGTCCACATACTAATATTATGTGTTTTTCACTTTTTAATTCATATGCAGTAGTTTGATTATATTTTTTTCCTTGAGGGCACATAAGAATAACCTTTGAATCTTCTGTCTTTAATGTTTCTATTGCATCAACAACAGGTTGACACATCAAGACCATTCCACCCCCTCCACCATATGGATAATCATCTACTTTTTTATGTTTATCTTTCGTATAATTTCTAATGTCATAAATATTAATTTCAACTATTTTTTTTTCTTGTGCTCTTTTTATAATTGATTCATTTAAAAATCCTTCAAACATTTTAGGAAAAAGTGTTAAAATATCAATTTTCATTTAGTAATCCTTCAATCTCTTTAATATATATTTTTTTATTTTTTAAATCTATTTTTTCTATAAATTCATTTATATATGGAATTAAATTTCTATTGTTATTTTTTTCTACAACTAAAATATCATGTGCTTTGCTTTTTAAAATATCTACTACAACTCCGATATTTTTTTCTTTACTAATTGCATCTAATCCTATAATATCCTCATCTAAAATTCCATCTATTTTTAAATCTGCTCTATTTATATAAACTTTTTGTCCTTTATAATCTAAAACATCATTAATATCATTTATTCCAATAAATGTTACCATATCATATATTTTATGTATTCTATAAGTATTTATTATTAATTCCTTTTTTAAATTTCCTACATATAATCTAAAATTTTTTTTAAATATTTCTTTTTTGTATTTAAAATCAGAAACAATTCTAACTTCTCCCTTTATTCCATGAGTATTTACTATTTCACCTACATATATAAAATCCATAAAACACCTACTTATCTAATTCATACAATATTATACTAGTAGCAACTCCAACATTTAAACTTTCACATGCCTCATTCATTTCTATATAAACAAACTCATCACACATTTCACTTACTTCTTCTTTTATTCCATTTCCTTCATTGCCCATTATTATAGCAAATTTTTTGAATTTTGCAAGTGTTTTTAAACTATTTCCATGAGTAACTTTTGTTCCTATTATTTTATAATTATTTTCCTTTAATTTTGGTAATATTTCTAATAAATCTTTTTTTACAATATTTACATGAAATAATAGTCCTTGACTAGCTCTTACAACTTTACTATTATATAAATCAACCGTGTCATCACTTAAAATAATTGTATCTATATTAAATGCTACTGAACTTCTGATAATAGTTCCTAAATTACCAGGATCTTGTATTCCATCAAGAATTAATATACGATCATTATAATTATTATTTTCTTCCATTTTTTTACATACTGCCATAATGTTTTGTGGCGTATCTAATTCACTTATATAATTTATAACATCGTTTGTAACATAAATAGTTGGAACATCAAGTGGAAAAACAATATTTTGTTCTAAAATAAGTTCTTCTATCATTCCTTTTTTATATGCTTCTAAAACTAAATGTTCCCCTTCCACTAAAAATAAATTTTCTCTATCACGATATTTTTTTTGATTTAATTTTTTAATTCCTTTTATTTTATTATTTTTTGTATTTGTATATAACACTTTAATCACCATCCTTATTTTATCATTCATGTAAAATTTAGTCTAGAAAAAAAATGCCTCTATAGCATTTAACTTTCATTTTCTGTATCATTTACTTCATAGATAATTTTTTTACCTTTTTTTATAATATTTATATTTATATTTTCAAATGGTTTTTTCGTTTTAGCATTTTTTAAATCTGTATCAAGATATCCACCCTTTTGAAGTTCAGAAAGAGTAATAACTAGTTTGTAATAATTATCTGAGCAGTTATTATAATTTACGTATTCACAAACTTCAGTTGATGAATCATCATTTGGTAATTTTAGCATATTATCAGATGCCCATAATCTTGCCGCAGCTTCTATATTATTAATTTGATTTTCATATAATGTATTTTTATATGATTTTAATGTTCCAGTTATTGTAGATACTGTTACTAATGAAATTAATCCAAGTACTGCTAAAACTGCTAAAAGCTCTATTAGTGTAAAACCATTTTTTTTCATACTATCACCTATTTATATAATATCAAATTATTAATATTTTAGCAATTTTTTTTATAAATAAAATAAAAATAGTGTAAATTACACTATTTTTAACATGAAGTACCAATATACCATATATTTACATCCCTAACTGTTATTGTTGATGCAGTATTATTATAAATTGTTGTTTCTAAATCAGAAACTGATGAATTAAATTGTAAATAATAATTAGAATTTTCAGATATATAATTTTGATTAATTAATGAGTAATGTGGTCCAGCACCGGCTCCACTATATGCCTTATAAACATCTTTACTTGCATTTAAAGCATTACCATTGTACCAAATCTGATAGCAGCCTGGTAACACCGGAATATATGGGCCATACTGAATTCCACCTTGTGGAATTATAATACTGCTACCACTTGCATAAGCTGGGCTTATAAAGCTTAGTCCTGTTCCATAGGAAAACATTCCATTAATTACTAAATTTGTTGTTGCTGTTGCTTTCATTCCAGAATTACTTGTTGCCGTACACGTAATTTTATGTGAACCCAAACTTCCTAAATTATTTACATTTGATACTGTCTTATTTCCATCACTTTGATTAATACAAGTTGTTGCTCCACCACTTTTTCCATATGATACAGAATATATTGATAAGTTTTGATTATAAAAAGCTTTCGTGTTTATTGATATTGAAGGTGTAGTTTTATCAATTCTTATATATGTTGATGATGATTCAGAGCAATTACCAGCTTTATCGCATGCTCTAAAATATACAAGTTCATTTCTTTCACTATTAAAATAATCATTAGACGGATAATTATGCCATGAACCACTATAATATGCATCATAATGATCAACGCCTGAACCTGAATCAATTGATGATGGCCTAACATTTACATTTTGATTTGTCCAATTTTCATTTGTTCCTGATAATGTTGGTTTAGTTGGAGCTGTTTTGTCAATATGAATTTCAGTCGAAGCATTTCCAGAACAATTTCCAGCATTATCACATGCTCTAAAATAAACTGTCTCGTTTCTTTCACTAGTAAAATAATCATTAGATGGATAATTATGCCATGAACCACTATAATATGATTCATAATGATTTACTCCAGAACCCGAATCAGTTGATGATGGCTTAACATTTATATTTTGATTTGTCCAGCTTGTATTTGTTCCAGTAAGTGATGGCACAGTTGGAGCTGTTTTATCAATTCTTATATAAGTTGATGATGAACTTGAACAATTTTTAGCACTATCACACGCTCTTATATAAACTAATTGATTTCTTTCTGCACTAAACGCTGTCGTTACATATGTAGTTGCTGCTGAACCATCATATGTTGTCCAATTTGAATTATCATAACTATATTGATAATATGCTATTCCTACATTATCACTTGAAGATACTGTTAAAC
>CAKPMH010000005.1 GCA_934167935.1 uncultured Bacilli bacterium | reverse complement strand
GATAGTGTAAGCGAAAATAGGAAGTTGCCAATAATTTTTTTTTTGTTTAATTTAGTATTGTATTAATACTTTTTTTTTTGTTATAATATATTAGGTGATAATATGGAATATAAAATTACGACAAGAAGTGAAATGGAAACGATTGAAATTGCTCAAAATTTTGAATCAGAAAAGTTCCCCAACATGATTATTTGTTTAGATGGAGAACTTGGAAGTGGAAAAACAGTTTTTACTAAGGGTATTGCTAATGCTTTAGGTATAAGAGAAAGTATAACTTCTCCAACTTTTTCTATTATTAAAGAATATGATGGTGAACTTCCTTTATATCATATGGATGTTTATAAATTAGATGGTAATACAGATGGTGTTGGAATTGAAGAATATTTTACAAAAGGTGGCGTTGTTGTCATTGAATGGTCTGATACTATTAAAGATATATTACCAGAAGAGAGACTACATATTAAATTTAAAGTTATTGATGAAAATAAGAGAGTACTTGTTTTAACTCCTTATGGTAAAAAATACGAGGAATTATGTGAGGCTGTTCTATGATTTCTCTTTTTTTAGATACTTGTAGTCTAATAATAAAAATAGGTTTATTAAATGAAAAAGATTTAATTGATTATGTTGAATTTGAAAATGATAATAAATTATCTGAAAAGTTGTTACCTGTTATGAAAAATATGTTAGATAAAAATGGTTATAAAGTTAATGACTTAAATAGAATATATATATCTGTTGGTCCTGGATCATTTACCGGAATAAGAATTGGAGTTACTGTTGCTAAGGTAATTGCATGGTCTTTAAATATTGACATTATTCCTATTTCTTCTCTTGAAGTTATGGCATCATATGATACAGATAAAAAATATGTTTGTTCTTTTATTGATGCTAGAAGAGGATATGTTTATGCTGGTATATACAATAATGATTTATCTAATTATGTTTCTGATAAATATATAAAATTTGATACGTTAGAAAATGATATTAAAAATATTAAAGATGACATCTTGTTTGTTAGTGAATCAAATAATTTTGTTTCATGTAATAAACCAAAAATTGATATTTTAAAAATAGTTAATAAACATGTTAATGATTTGCCAACTAATCCTCATAAAGTAAACCCAATTTATTTAAAGTTAACTGAAGCCGAGGAAAAACTTAATGATAGAAATAACTAATGATTTAGATAAAATAAAAGAAATTTTTTATAAAATATTTAACTTTGAAATTAAAACAACTATTTATTCAAAAATAGCAATTTATAAAAAAGATGATAATATAATTGGTTTTTGTATTTTTGATTTAATTTATGATCGATGTGAGATTGAATATATTGCTGTTGATTTAGAATATAGAAATCAAAAGATTGCAAGTGAACTTATTGATTATGTAATTTTTGAATGTAAAAAAAATAATTGTTGTAATATAAGTTTAGAAGTTAACATTAATAATGTTAGTGCAATTAAATTATATGAAAAATTTAATTTTAAAATAGAGGCATTGCGAAAAAATTATTTTAATAATGATGATGCTTATTTAATGGTTAGGGTGGTATAAAATGAAAGATACATATATTTTAGCAATTGAATCAAGTTGTGATGAAACAAGTGTTGCAATTATAAAAAATGGATGCAAAATAATTTCTAATATTGTTTTGTCACAAATGGATACACATTCTAATTATGGTGGGGTTGTCCCTGAAATTGCAAGCAGAATGCATATTGAAAATATTACTATTGTTTTGGAGCAAGCACTTAATGATGCAAATCTTAGTATGGAAGATATTGATGCAATTGCTGTTACATATGGACCAGGTTTAGTTGGATCATTACTTATAGGTTTACAGGCTGCAAAAACCTTATCATATGTTTATAATAAGCCACTTGTTCCAGTTCATCATATTGCTGGGCATATTTATGCAAATAATTTAGAAAAATCAATGAGATTTCCTTTAATTGCTTTAGTTATTAGTGGGGGACATACTGAACTTGTTTATATGAAAGAGGATTATAATTTTGAAGTTATTGGTTCAACTTTAGATGATGCTGTTGGTGAAGCATATGATAAGGTTGCTAGAGTCATTAATTTACCATATCCAGGTGGACCAAAAGTTGATAGATTAGCTCATATTGGTAAGGATACATATAATCTTCCGATACCACTTGATGATGATTCATATAATTTTAGTTTTAGTGGTATTAAAAGTGCAGTAATTAACTTAAAACATAATGAGGAACAAAAAGGAAATGATATAAATGTACAAGATTTAGCAACTTCTTTTCAAAATAGAGTTATTGAAATTTTAACTAAAAAAACAATGAGAGCTTTAAGAAAATATGATGTAAAAAATTTAATTATTGCTGGTGGTGTATCTGCTAATAAGGGTATAAGAGATAAATTTAGTGAATTGTGTTTAAAAGAAGGCATAAATTTAACAATACCTAAATTAGAGTATTGCACTGATAATGCGGCTATGATTGGTGCTGCTGGTTATTATGCATACAAATTAGGAAGAAGAGCATCACTTGATTTAAATGTTAAAGCAACTGATAAATTAAATTAAAAAAGACTATTTTAATAGTCTTTTTTCTATGTATGAAACAGAATAATACATAATTATTGAAACTATTGCTAATAAAACAATACCTGTCATTACTAAACTTAAATTAAATACTTGTGATCCATATATTATTAAATAACCAATACCTTTTTTTGAAACAAGAAATTCTCCCATGATGACACCTATTAAAGACATACTTATATTTATTTTTAAGGCATTTATTATTGTTTTATAATTGTATGGTAAAACAAGTTTAAAAAATATTTGATATTTCTTGGCTTTAAATGATTTTAATAATTTAATCTTATTTTCATCAGTCTTATCAAAACCCTCTGCAACATTAATTATAGTTATAATTAATGAAATAAGTAATGACATTATTATTATCGATTTTATTCCTGCACCAAACCAAATTATAATGATAGGTCCAAGCGCTACTTTTGGCAAGCTATTTAGTATTGTTAAAAAAGGATCAATAATTTTTGATACAAATTTATTCCACCATAATATACTTGCAATTATACATCCTAAAAAGGTTCCTAAAATAAAACTTATCATTGTTTCATATATTGTTGTCCATATATGTTGATATAAATTATTTGTTTTATGTAGATGAACAATCATTTTAATTATTTCTTTTGGACTTGATGTTATAAAACTATTAATTATTTCTTTGTCAGCTAAAAATTGCCATAACAATAATAATATTATTAAAATCATTATTTGGAAGAATTTAACTAAAAAATTGTATTTTTTAATTTTTTTTAGATATAATTTATGTTCTTCACTATACATGAAAATCTATATCCTTCCATATCATATCGTAATAATAATTAAATTTAGTATCTTTTCTATTGTTTATTGGAGTTGATTTGTTTTCTAATTCTATATCATATATATTTTTAATTTTACTTGGTCTTCCTGTTAATACTATTATTCGATCTGACATTGATACAGCTTCAGCAATATCATGTGTTACCATGATAGCACTTTTATTTTCTTTTTTTATTATTTTATATACATCATCAGATACTGATAATCTTGTTTGATAATCAAGTGCACTAAATGGTTCATCTAAAAGTAATATATCTGGATTAGTTGCTAATGTTCTAATTAAAGCAACTCTTTGTCTCATTCCACCTGATAAATTACATGGATATTTATCTTTGAATTCATATAATCCATATTTTTTTAATAATTTTTCTGTATTTTTTTTTGAATCCTCAGTTAAATTACCATTTATTTCTAAACCTATCAAACAATTATTTAATATATTTCTAAAATCAAATAAACTATCCTCTTGTAGCATATATCCTATTTTAGAATTATTATTAAATTTTATTTCTCCACTACTACAATCAATTAAATTACATAGTATTGATAGAATTGTACTTTTACCACAGCCACTTGGACCAACTATTGAAATAAATTCACCTTTATATAAATCAAAAGAAAAATTATCAACAGCTAATATTTCATCTTTTTTAGTGTGATAAATTTTTCTTAAATTTTTAATTTCTAATATTTTATTCATTATTTAGAAAATGAGTTATTTACTAATTTATCAAAAGGTGCAATTTTATCTAATTCATTATCATTTTTAATAATTTCTTGTATATGGCTAAAATCTTTTTCATTTATTTCTGTTGTTTCATACCATGAATCTATATCTTTGTATTTTTGAATAGAGTTTACTAATTCATTATATGATACATCTGGAAAATATGTTGTAATAACATTTGCAATTTCTTTTGATGAATGTTTATGTATATAATCTAGTCCTTTTTGTGTTGCTTTAGTAAATCCTTTTATAACATCTTTATTTTTATTTATATAGCTTTTTTTAGCATTATATGTAGTATATGGTACATTTCCTCCTAATTCTCCAACTGATGCTACAATATGTCCATATCCTTGTTTTACAAGTTGTGATGCTGATGGTTCAAAAGCTGTTACATAATCTCCAGTTCCTCCTATAAATGCTCCATTCATAGATGCAAAAGCTATACTAGTATCAAATTTTAAGTCTTTTTCTGTATTTATATTTTTTTGATTTAATGCCCATTTTAGTGTCATTGAAGGCATTCCACCTTTTCTACCTGCTATTATATGGCTGTTTTTTAAATCTTCTACCTTAAAATTTTTGTTTTCTTTTCTTGAAATTAAAAAACTTCCATCCTTTTTTGTTAATGCTGAAAAATTGATTAAATAATCTTTTTCTCTTTGATTATATATATATATTGTTTGTTCACTTCCACAAAAACCTATTTGTACATCTCCTGAAAGTACTGCAGCAGCAACTGCATCTGCTCCGGGTGTTAGTATTATTTCTACATCTAAACCTTCATTTTCAAAATATTTAAGAGCATGAGCTACATATTGTGGTGCATAAAATACTGAATGTGTAACTTCTGCAACTTTTATTTTTTTCAAATTTGATTTTTGATTATTGTTTATAAATACAATGACTATACATGTAATTATTACCAATAAACCAATAATTGAAAATAAAAATTTTTTCAAAATATCCCTCCTTTTATTTTCTAATTTATTATATGTAAAATATGAATTATGGTACTGTTTAATATGAAGATGAAAAAATTTAATAGAAATCATTTATAAATATTTTTATGAAAAAAATAGGTTATCATTATTGTAAAAAAATTTTGTGGAGCATATTTTATATTAGAAAGGAGAGATATAATGAATAGTAACAGAGATGATGTTTATAGAGATGCATTAGAGAAAATTAAGCATGATCAAAGATTTAAACCATCGTGTTGCATTGTTACAGGAGCAACAGGTCCAACAGGACCAACAGGGCCATCAGGTGGACCAGCAGGACCAACAGGGCCAACAGGACCAACAGGACCAACAGGACCAACAGGAGCAACAGGAGAAGCAGGAGTAACAGGACCAACAGGACCAACAGGAGCAACAGGTCCAACAGGAGCAACAGGAGAAGCAGGAGTAACAGGACCAACAGGTCCAACAGGGGCAACAGGTCCAACAGGAGCAACAGGAGAAGCAGGAGTAACAGGACCAACAGGACCAACAGGTCCAACAGGGGCAACAGGTCCAACAGGAGCAACAGGAGAAGCAGGAGTAACAGGACCAACAGGACCAACAGGAGAAGCAGGACCAGCAGGAGAAGCAGGAGTAACAGGAGCAACAGGTCCGACAGGACCAGCAGGAGAAGCAGGAGTAACAGGACCAACAGGACCAACAGGAGCAACAGGAGAAGCAGGAGCAACAGGAGCAACAGGACCAACAGGACCAACAGGAGAAGCAGGAGAAGCAGGAGCAACAGGACCAACAGGGCCAACAGGGCCAACAGGAGAAGCAGGAGCAACAGGGCCAACAGGACCAACAGGAGCAACAGGGCCAACAGGGCTAACAGGAGAAGCAGGGCCAACAGGGCCAACAGGACCAACAGGAGCATCACCATCTTTAACAATTGGAACAGTTTCGACTGGTGATCCAGGAACTCAAGCAATTGCAACAATATCAGGAACATCACCTAATTTTGTTTTAAATTTAACTATTCCACAAGGTCCAACAGGAGAAGCAGGAGAAGCAGGAGCAACAGGACCAACAGGACCAACAGGACCAACAGGGCCAACAGGACCAACAGGACCAACAGGGCCAACAGGATAATAAAAATGAAATATAAAATTTGTGTATATGCTATAAGTAAAAACGAAGAAAAATTTGTAGATAGGTTTATGGATTCATTAAAAGAAATAGATAAAGTTTATGTTTTAGATACAGGTTCTACAGATGATACTGTTTCTAAATTAAAACAAAGAGGAGCTATAGTTGAACAAAAAATAATTGATCCTTGGCGATTTGATGTTGCACGTAATCTTTCATTAAAAATGGTGCCTAATGATGTTGATATATGTATATGTTTAGATTTAGATGAGGTTATTCAACCTGGTTTTATAGAAATAATAAATAATTTATGGAAGGATGAAACAACGAGACTTAGATATAATTATAATTGGAAATTAGATGAAAATAATAAACCTATTGTAAATTTTTATATTGATAAAATTCATTCAAGAAATAATTATAAATGGACACATCCTGTTCATGAAGTACTTAGTTTTCTAGGTGATAAAGAAGAATTTATTACAACAGATTTAATTACAGTGAATCATTATCCTGATTCAACAAAATCACGAGGAAGTTATTTAAAACTTTTAGAATTATCGGTAAAAGAAGACCCACTAGATGATAGAAATATGCATTATTTAGGAAGAGAATATATGTATTATCATAAATGGAATGAATGTATTGATACATTAATTAAACATTTAAGTTTAAAAAAAGCTACTTGGAAAGATGAAAGATGTGCATCAATGCGTTTTATAGCTCGATCATATAAAAATTTAAAACGATATGAGGAAGCAAATATGTGGCTTTTAAAAGCTATAGATGAAGCCCCTTACTTAAGAGATCCATATGTTGAAATGGCTTTACTTCAGTATGAGATGGAAAATTACGATAAGGTTATTTATTATTGTAATTTAGCTTTAAAAATAAAAAAACATCCTAAAACATATATTAATGAAATATTTAGCTATGATTCAACAATATATGATTTATTATCTATATCATACTATTATTTAAAAGACAGAGAAAATGCTATTAAAAATATTAATTTAGCACTAGAAATGGATAAAGATAATGAAAGACTCATAAATAATAAAAAAATCTTTGAAAAGGAATTATAATATTCCTTTTTTTTATTATTTAATGTATAATTTAATAGGTGATATAATGGATAAACTTATAATGATTAAATATGGAGAACTTACTACAAAAAAAGCAAATAGAAAAATTTTTATTAATATGTTAGAAAATAATATAAATAAAATTTTAAAAAATGAAGAGTATAAAATAACAAAAGATAGAGTTAGAATGTATATAGAATGTAGTAGTGCTTCATTAGATAATATAGTAAAAAAATTAAAAAAAGTATTTGGAATACATGGTATAGTAATAGTAGATAAAGTAGATACTAATATAGAAAGTATAAAAAATAAAGTTTTAGAAAAAATAAATAATAATTATAGAACATTTAAAGTAAATACTAAAAGAGCCGATAAAAATTTTGAAATTCATAGTATGGAATTTAATAATATTATAGGCGGTTTTGTACTTAAAAATACAAATCTAAAAGTAGATGTACATAATCCAGATGTTTTAATAAATATTGAAATAAGAAAGGAAGGTACATTTATTTATACGAATGAAATAAAAGGTATTGGAGGATATCCTGTAGGAATTCAAGGAAAAGGATTATTAATGTTGAGTGGTGGAATAGATTCTCCAGTTGCAGGTTATTTGTCTTTAAAAAGAGGCGTTGATTTAGAATGTTTATATTTTGAATCACCTCCACATACAAGTGTAGAAGCAAAAAATAAGGTAATTAAACTTGCTAGTATAATAAATGAATATTCTGGTAATATAAAAGTAAATGTTATTCCTTTTACAAAAATACAGGAAGAAATTTATAAAAATTGTCCTGATAGTTATATTATAACTATTATGAGAAGAATGATGTATAGAATAGCAGAACAAGTAGTAAAAAAGAAAAAGTTAAAAGTAATTATTAATGGAGAGAGTATAGGACAAGTGGCAAGCCAAACATTAACAAGTATGATAGTAATAAATAATGTTACAAATCTTCCAATAATTAGACCAGTAGCATGTATGGATAAATTAGAAATAATAGATATTGCTACAAAAATAGGAACATATGAAACAAGCATTTTACCATATGAAGATTGTTGTACAATATTTTTACCAAAACATCCTGTAATAAATCCAGATTTAAATAAAGCAATACAATATGAAAATAGTTTTGATTATAAAAAACTAATAGATGAATGTATAGATAATATGGAAGTAATAACAAATCTTGAAGAAAATAAATATAATGATTATCTATAACCAAAAATTAACAAAAAAAAAGAGTATTAAATTACCAAATGTACACAAGCTATAAGTGTACAGGAGGTGAATTAAATGAATAATAAAAATAAAATGGTAGTACCAGGAAGTAAACAAGCTATTGAAAACATGAAATATGAAATAGCAAATGAATTAGGTGTTACAATGGGACCAGATGCAACTAGTCGTGCTAACGGAAGAGTTGGTGGTGAAATCACTAAAAGATTAGTTCAAATGGGTGAACAACACTTAGGTGGTATGAATTATCAATCTAAATAATTCTAAACGACAGATATAAACTGTCGTTTTTATATGTAGTTAGTCACCTCGTAAATAAAATGTATACAAAATGGTTATATTTAAATATTTGTGATAGAATAATAATAGGTGATATTATGCAAATTATACCAATAACTAAGTTAATTATGGATGATATATGCAAAAATAAAAATGATGCATATCAAGTTGCTTTTTATAAATTAGAAAACTTTGATTTAGAAAAAATAATTTGCTTAAATATAGAAAAATATAATTGTAATAAATATAGAATAAATGACTTGAGTTGGATAAAAAATCAAAATTTATTAAATAGACCAGATATTTTAATAATGAAACCAACCACTAAATTAACAGAAGAAGAACAACAAATATTATTAGATTTAAATATAAAAGTTTATTATGTTAATGAAAAAATTTTGCTTGATAATGATTTGCTAAAAAAAACAATAAATGAAATTGAAAGAAAAATTTACAAATCAAAAACATTAAAATATTTTGAAGTAGAAAAGCAAAATATTAAAAATATAGAAGAAAAATATAAAAACTTAGAAAATAATGAATTAGAAAAAAAAGTTATAGATGAATTATTAAATTTAATAAAAGATAAAGACGAAGTTACATATAAACATGTAAAAAATGTAAGCGATTATGTTGATATATTTGTTGATGGAATGCCAGATAATAAAAAAATGAAAAAAGAAGATATTATCTTTTTAAAAAAAGCATGTTTATTACATGATATAGGTAAACTTACTATTCCAAATCAAATATTAAAAAAGAAAGAATCACTAACTGATAATGAGTATTATGATATAAAAAAACATGTATCAGAAAATGCTTATTTATTTAACTTAAAATTAATGGATGATTATAGAGAAATTGCTTTGAGTCATCATGAAAGATATGATGGTAAAGGATATCCTAGGGGTTTAAAAAAAGATGAAATACCATATTTTTCTAGAATAATAGCTGTTTTAGATACATTTGATGCTTTAACAGGAAATAGAGAATATGTAAAAAATAATGGTCAAAAATCATTATATGAAGTGCTAAAAATTATCAGTGAAAATGCGGGCACACAATTTGATCCTAAAATTGTAGAATATTTTATTAAAGGTGTAGCCAAAAATAAGGAATTTCAAATGAAGTTTTCTTTAAATGAAGGAGGAATAAATAAATGATAATACAAGAAAATATTCCAATTGTTTTAAAAAATTATTTCGAGTTAAAGGATTCTATTAATAATCAAAATTTAGTTATTTTAAATGATATTTTTGAAAAAATTAATAAATATAAATTAGAATCTACAAATGTTTTATATAATAATTTAATTGTTGATGGTTTAGTTATGAAAATTTGTAACAAACAAAAAAATAATAATTTAGATGATTCTTTATATAATATTTTATTAAAAAATGTTAATGACAAAATTAATAGATTAACAAATCCAAATGAAATATATTATTATAATACATTTATTAATTTAATTAAAAATTTCAATTATATTACAATCAAAGAACAAGTTTTACTAAATTTTTTATTTGAAGAAATTACTTTTGAAAATAGAAAATTACAAGAAGTAAATGGCAATGAAAAAAAATACATAATTAAATAGCAAAAATTACCTATTATTATTATTTAGTACTTGTACATAATAATAATAAAAGGTGGTGAAAAATATGTCTAATAAGAGTTTAGTAGCTCCAAATTCAAAAGAAATTTTATCAACTATGAAATATGAAATAGCTAGAGAATTAGGTGTTACAATGGGACCAGATGCTACTAGTCGTGCTAACGGAAGTGTTGGTGGAGAAATGACTAAAAGATTAGTTGAACTTGGTAAACAAAATTTAAGATAGATTTTTCTATCTTTTTAATTGCAATTTTTGTATATTTATTATAAAATTATTATGAGAATAAGCTAGAGAGGGTGTTAATATGAATTTAGATAAAAAAGGCTTTGTATCTACTGCTTTATTATATTCGTTATTACTATTATTTTTAGCTTTAATACTAGGTTTATTATCACTTTTATCAAATAGAAAACAAATACTTGATAAATTAAAAGGTGATATTAAAAATGAAATAAATGAGACAAAAGTATATAAAACTTATGAAAATGGTTATGTTATTTATTATAATCCTGTAGATGGTCAAATATGTGGAAACTACTTGGAAGAAAATAGTAAAACAGGAGTAAAAAAAGGTTGTATGAAATGGTATGTATTTAATGATGACAAAAATAAAGCAATGTTAAATATTATATTAGATCATAATACAACTGATAAAGTATATTTTAACTCAACTGGTTCAAATGCTGAAATAAAGGAATTAAAAACTGCTTTAGAAAGTGATACAAAAAATTGGAAACAAAATGCTAGATTAATTGAAGCAGATGAAATAGCAAAAATAACTAATAATAAATCTTTTAAAGGAATAGAAACTAAAAGTGATAAATGGTTTTGTTTTGACACAAATGAAACTGATACTACAAATTCTTGTAAAAAAGCAGAAGGAACTAGTAACTATAGTTGGTTATTTAATAATACAAATGAGTGTAAGGAATATGGTTGTAGTGTAGTGGTGTCTGATACTTTTGGATATTGGACATCAACAAAAACAAATGGTGATTCTAAAAACTCATGGATAGTAGATTCATCAGGTTCTTTAAAAAGTTATTCAGTCAATAATAATGATAAATATGGTGTAAGACCTGTTATATCAATTCCTAAGAAAATTTTTGAAAATATTAAATTAGAAGTATTATATGATTATACGGGAACTGAACAAACTTTTACTGCTCCTATTTCTGGTAAATATAAATTAGAAACTTGGGGGGCTCAGGGAGGTAGTATTTTAAATACTATAAGTGGTAAAACATATGATGGCGGATATGGAGGATATTCTTCAGGAATTATCAGTTTAGAAAAAAATTATTCATTTTTTATTAATGTTGGAGGATCTGGTAAATCATGTTTAAAATATGGTACTACTACAAGTGGAACAACTACATGTCCAGATGATGGCGGATATAATGGAGGTGGATCAACAAGACAGTATACAAAACAAACATTTTATGGTTCAGGAGGGGGTGCTACGCATATATCATTAAAATCTGGGTTATTAAAGGATCTTGAAAATGATAAAAATTCCATTTTAGTTGTTTCAGGTGGTGGTGGAGGTGCTTCATCTTTCAATGAAAATGCTTATTCCGCACAAGGTGGCTCAAGCGGAGGATACGTTGGTTCTAAATCAGTTATATATAAAATAGATAGAGATGTTGATTGTAGTGGTGGTACTCAAACTGAAAGTGGTAATGGAAGTGATACAATTAATTCAGCATTTGGACAAGGTGGTTCTATAGGAAGATATGTCGGTCCTGGTGCTGGAGGAGGTTATTATGGAGGGGGTACTAGTGAAATTTATAGTTGTGGAGGTTCATCTTATATAGGAAATTCTAAATTAACTGATAAAGTTATGTATTGCTATAATTGTGAAGAATCAAAAGAAGAATCAACTAAAACAGTTTCTACAACTTGTACTAAAGAAGAACCTACTGAAAATTGTGCTAAACAAGGAAATGGTTATGCTAAAATAACATATTTAGGTGAAAGTGATAATTAGTCTTATTATTTAAGACTTTTTATTTGTACTAATTGAAAAATATTTTATAATATGCTAATATTTAAATATAGGAGTAAATAATATGAAAAAATATTTAAAAATATTAACAATAGTAATTTTATTTGGTTTTGTAGTTAATGTTAAAGCTGCATCATTTTCGACAAACAAAGTAATTGAATTATGTGGTTTTGATTATGTACCAGATAATGTACCTAATTTTACCAGTTCACTTTTTAATATGATAAAACTATTAGTTCCCGTAATACTTATAATTATGGGAATGATTGATTTTACTAAAGCAATGTCAGCAACTGATGAAGAAAAAATGAAAAAATGTCAAAAGAGTTTTATAACGCGTTTAATTGCCGCTGTTATCATTTTTTTGGTTGTTGCAATAGTTCAATTTGTATTTAAGTCAATGGATTCTACTACTAGTTATAAAAATGGTTTTAATAAGTGTATGAATTGTTTGTTAAATAAAGAAGGATGTCCAACTAAAACAAGAACTATAACAAATTATTCTTGTAGTAGTTATAGTGCTGATTCATGCCCTGAAAAAGATACATATGATACACCATGTGCAAAAGAAAATAATAAATGTGTTGCAACATGTTCTAGTATAAAAACTGTTACAACATGTTCAAAAAATAAAAATTGTGAATGGGTTGGATCTAATACATCTGGTTCTTGCTATACATATGAATATTTAGTAGCACAAAGAAGAAATACGTCAAGTGGAGGATCAACATCAAATAATAAGTCTTCATCTATGGCTGAAACGTTTGTAAATTTAGCTGTTTCACAAAAAAATGATCCAAATGCTGTAAATGGTAAAAAATATTGGAAGTTTATGGGCTTTTCTAATAGAGTAGCTTGGTGTGCAGCATTTGTTAGTTGGAATGTAGAAAATACAAATCGTAATGGAAAAAATTTAAAAGATACAATTAAGGTAAAATCAGCACTTGTTAGTGGATTTTTAAATTTCTTCCATACTAATAGTGATCCTAATATTAAATTTTATAATAATAGTAGTTGTGCTAAATATAATAAAACAGGAAAAACATATACTCCCAAAAAAGGTGATTTAATATTCTTTGATTGGCAACAATCATGGAATGGAGCTTTTCCAACTAATGGAGCACAAGATCATATTGGAATTGTTAAAGAAGTAAAAGGTAATGAGATAATTACAATAGAAGGTAATTCAAGTAATCAAGTTAAAGAGAAAACTTATTCAGCTTCTACATGTAAAATTATGGGTTATGGATCTTGGTACTAGGAGGATAAAATGTTAAAAGAAATATATATAGAAAATAAAAATAAAATAATTATAGCAATAGTTTTATTTATAATTTTTCTTTTTATTCTGATTTATAGTAATATTAATAAAAAAGATATTATTTATACAAAGAAAACTGTTGGTGAATCAATTCTTCCCTATATAAATATAAATAAAACAGAATTTTCAAAAATAAATGAAGATTTAAATAATAGATTTGAAATGATTACCAAAAAAAATAATGGAAGTTACATGAAATATCAATATTATAAAAATAAAGAAATCATTTCTCTTGTAATTGAAACAGGAATAAAAAGTACAGAAGATGATGTACTTGAAATAGAGTATGAAACATATAATATTAATTTAAGTGGAAAAAAATTAATGAATTTTGATGAATTAATAGAAAAATATGATTTAAATAAAGCAATTTTAAAGCAAAGATTTGATATAGTGATGGAAGATGAATATAAAAAAGAGACATCTAATTATTATGTTGATTCTATAGAATGTACTTATGAATGTTTTATAGAATTAAAAAATTATAATTCACTAGAAGAAAATTTGCAAATGTATGTTAAAGATAATTATTTATATGCATATTTAAATTTACAAGATTATATTATTATTTATAATAAAGATGATTATCCTACTATGGATTTGTTATATAAATTAACATAAAAAAGATAAAACTATCTTATAATTGGTGAGTTTTTATATTCACATTCTATAAGTTTAGTTTTATCTTTTTCTTGTTTTATACTAGCGTAACAACATGTCACTCTAAATTCAATATCAAGCATTCCAGATTTAATACTAGAAAATTTAGTAACTATAGGAATATTAGTAATTTTTTTAATTTTATTTAGATAATTTTGACCTTTATAAGAAAAACCTAGTACTCTAATATATTCTATTTTAGAATATTTATTAGCTTCTTCTTTTGTAAAATTACATATAATATGATTAAACATTCTATTTAATTTATTATATGTATATCTTTTAGTTTTAACTTTTAATATGAATTCATTTAAATCTTTAGAATTAATAATATACTTTTTAAGTCTATTTTCTATTCCTTCATCAACTGTTTGATATATAGATAAATCCTTTTCTGTTAAAATTTTATATTTAAGTAAATTAAAATAATCATTATTAAATCTTAAATTATATAGATAATCTTTTGTTTTATCTGGAATATAATTATCTATATTTAAATTATTTTCTAAAGCATATCTAATGCTTGTAGCACTAGTTATTCCGTCATTTAATTCTAAACTATTATAATCATTATTTCTTTTAATACTAATAGGTTCTATAAAAGCTTCTTGTTTTATTATTTCTCTTATATATGATAAAGCTAAGATATCGTTAGGTTTATCTATTTTTTTATTAGTTAAGGCATATATTGCTTTAGATAGTGCAGTTGGATAATTTATACCTTCACTTATATATTCTTTTACTAGTTTATCATATTTTTTATCTTTTAATTGAATATTTGCTACTTCTATTAATTTTTTTATATTATTTGATTCACTACCAAAAACTAAATAATCGACATTTAAATTTTTTAATAAGCATATAGCTGCATAAGCAAATTTATCTGCACTTTCACTTGCAAAGACATATGGCAGTTCTACTACTATATCAACGCCATAATAAAGAGCTATTTCTGTTTTATCCCATTTGTTTATTAAAGAAACGTCTCCCCTTTCAGTAAAATTACCACTCATTATTAAAATAATTGTATAATCTGGATACATTTCTTTAACTTTATTTATGTGATATAAATGTCCATTATGAAAGGGATTATATTCACAAATTATTCCAACACTTTTCACTTTTATCACCTATAAGTATCATATCACATTTATATTGAAAAAAACAAATAAATATGATACAATTTCTTGGAGGGATATTATGATAATTGATTTAACAAGACTTAAAAGTGGTATAGATAAGGAAATATTAATTGATGAAGTTTATTCTTTTGATAAAGATTATATTAAAGGCACAGATTTATTAGAATTAAATAATGTTAAAATAAGAGGTAAAATTAGTAAAGATAGTTTAAACAATTTATTAATTAATTTAGATTTAGAGGGTGTAATGGTACTACCTTGTGCTATAACACTTAAACCAGTAAATAGAGAATTTAATATAAAAATAGATGGTAATTTAGAAGAAATTTTAAAAGAAATTGAAGAAAATGATAAAAAAATAGAAAATTCTATTGATATTTTACCAATTATATGGGAAAATATATTAATGGAAATTCCCATAAAGGTTGTAAGTGAAGATGCCAGAAATATTACCTTAGAAGGTGATGGTTGGAGACTTATAACAGATGAGAAAAGGGAGAATATAAATCCTGAGTTTCAAAAATTAAGTAAATTATTTGAGGAAAAGTGAGGTGTTAAAATGCTAAAGTTAGATATTCAATTATTTGCTGTTCCATTTAGAAAAACAAGTAAAACAAGTAAAAGAACTCGTCGTACTCATTATAAAATAAGTGAAAACAGTACAACTACTTGTCCAAAATGTGGTGCTGTTGTAAGACCACATAGAGTTTGTAAAGAATGTGGAACTTATAAAGGAAGAGAAGTTATAAAAAAAGAAGAAGCTTAATTTAAGCTTTTTTTTGTTGAAAAAATATTAATTATTATATATAATAAATATAGTAGGTGATGATATGAAAAAAGGATTTACATTAATAGAACTTTTAGCAGTCATAACTCTTATTACGGTATTAACATTAGTAATAATGCCAAGTTTATTAAATAACGTTAATAATGAAAAAAGTAGTATTAGTGAATCTGCAAAAAAAATAATATATGATGCTACTGATATATATATAAAAGAAAATACAGAAGTTTATTCTAATAAAGAAGGCTTAAATTATTGTATTAAGTTAGAAGAATTAGTAAATAGTGGTAAATTAGTATCTCCTATAAAAGATATGAAAAACGATAAAGAAATTCCACTTAATTATTATGTTAAAGTAGTAACTAACGAACATAATCAATTTGATTATGAATTAGTAGATAATAAAAGCTGTAAACAATCACTAACATATAGTATAACTGATAATAATAAGTATACAAAAAGTAAAAAAGTATTTTTATATTATCCAAACGGTAATTTTTTAAAAAAATATAAAATTGTAAGTGGAACAACAACTGATAATATTGAAATTAATAAGGATATTTTAGTAGAAAACAATAAAGATGATATAACTTTTACAAGTAATGGTGAAATTATTTTTTGGGTAGAAGATCAAAGTGGAAATAAAATAACATCAGAAACTATTAAAATTACTAAAATTGATAATGTTGCTCCAACACTTGAATTATCAAAAGAAACATATGTAGAAGGGTTTGATGGGTGGACATTACCTGATGGTGCGAGTGTAGAAAATGGTATTTTGACATTATCCAAAGATGGAACTGCAACATCTAATTATTATGATGTAAATGGGAAAAAGTGGTATGCTACTTGGGATGCATATACAACATCTATATCAGAAGAATTTGGTAGTGAATTTGGAGGTTTTAATGCTGGTTCTTCATATTATGATTTAGAACATACTTTTGTAAAAAGCGATAATAGCCATAATGGAAATGGTTATGCTTCAAAATTATCAATTAATAGTTGGACTAATAATTTTAACTGGAATGGTTGGAATGAATTTGGGGATAGTGTAAAATATGTAAAATTTTCATTTACAACTGGTAATCAATGGAGCCAACCTACAACTAAAATAAGAAATTTTAAGTTTTATGGAGAACTTGATAATGCATCATTTTATCTTATAAAAGTAAATGCAAATGATGATAACGGAATATCAAAAATAAAATATGTTAAAGGTGAAAAAGATTTAGAATATTTTGATAAATATGGAGAAATTGTAAAAAATAATGAAATCAAAGTAACAAAAAATGGAATATATACAGTATGTGTATATGATAATGCTTCAAATAAAACAATTAAAACTATAACAATTGATAAAATAAAAGAATAAAACACCAATCGGTGTTTTAATTTTTATATTTTAAATTTTCATTAGAAATGTTAAAAATAATTCCTATCATAATCATGTAGCTAAGTAAACTAGAACCACCATAACTGATAAATGGAAGTGTTATCCCCGTAATTGGCATAACACCAAATGTCATACCTATATTTTGAAATTGTTGATATATAAGCATTCCAACAATTCCTGCAATTATATATTTATTAATATTTGAATTTGATTTTATAGCTGTACCTATTAGTTTTATGTCAAAAAAAGCAATTAATATAAAAAGTAATAAACTGCCAAATAATCCAAAGTTACTTGAAAATACAGCAAATATAAAATCAGTTTGTGGTTCAGGAAAATAAAGTGGAGTATTGTTAAATCCATGACCAAATATTCCAGCACTTCCAATTGAAATTATTCCATTAGAAAGTTGATAGCCACTTTTATTTGACCAATCTAATAATCTGTCTACTCTTAAGAAAAAAGATGTTCCAAATATTTTAATAAATAAATCTTGATCTAATTTATATATAATAAGTACACTACCTACAAATATTAATAAAAACATAAGCAAAATAATAAACCATCTATATCTTATACCTGATATAAAAAGCATTACTATAGTTATTAACATATAGATAAGTACAACACCTGTATCTGGTTCTAAAAATGTTAAAACACTTGGTATTAATACTACTATGCCAACTTTAATTAAAAACAAAAATTCTTCTTTTAAAGTAGGATTAGAATAGTTTGAATTAAAATCATCTATAAGCTTACTCAAAATTAGAATTAAAATTATTTTCATAAACTCACTTGGTTGCACTGTACCAATTCCAGGAATGGTAAACCAACATTTTGCATTATTTATATTTGTTCCAAATATAAGAAGCAAAAATAACAATATGTTAAATATAATATACAAAATCCAAATATATTTATATATTTGCTTATTACCAATAAACATGATAAAAAGTATTAAAATAGAGCCTATTAAATACCAAAAAAATTGCTTTAAAAATAAATTGTTTTTATCTTCTAGTAACAAACTTTGGGAGCTATAAATTGTTAATATACTAATTAATATAAATAAAACAATAGGTATTAATAAAAATTTGTCAATTTTATATTTTTCAAGCAATTTCATTTTATCACCATTAATATAATATACAAAAAACATTTTAATATAATATATAATAAAAAATTTGGTAAAATTTTCTATATATTAAATATTTATAATAATATTAATTAAAAAAAGTATTTTATTTAAAATAAAGACATTTAATTAAAATTTTGATAAAATATAATTATGAGAAAGATTAAATTGTGTTTAATAATATTATGGATGATTGTTATTTTTATGTTTTCTAATCAAAAAGCTGTTGAATCCTCTAAATTAAGTGATGGTTTAATATTAAGATCAGTAAGAATAATAGAAAAAATAAATCATAAACAATATAGTGATGAAGAAATTTTAAAGAGATTTATATATCCTGTTAGGAAATTAGCACATGTTACTATATATTTTATACTAGGTTTTTTAGTGTATTTATACATAAAAGATTTAAAAATTGATAATAAAATTATAATTAGTATTTTAATATGTGTTCTTTATGCAACGAGTGATGAAATACATCAATTGTTTATATTAGGTAGAAGTGGTGAAGTAAAAGATGTATTAATTGATACATTAGGAAGTGTATTAGGAATTTTATTTTTAAAAATATTAAAATCAAACAAAAAAATTAAAAATTATTTGTTATTTAATAAAATTAAAAGATTTAAGTAATAATTGACATATTATACTTAAAAAGATATAATTTATTTACATAGTAGAATTAAAATATAGAAAGCGGTAAAAACATGTTAAGCAATAAGAAGAAAGTATATTTATTTATAAAAAGGTTTTTTGATTTTTTATTATCTTTAGTAGCAATAATAATATTATCTCCATTATTTTTAATAATTGCTATTTTAATAAAAATAGATTCAGAAGGGCCTGTGTTTTTTAAACATAAGAGAATAGGAAAAAATGGAAAAATAATAGGAATTTATAAATTTAGATCAATGGTTATAAATGCTGAAGAGCTAATTAAAAAGTTTACACCTGAACAAAAGGCTGAGTATGAGAAAAATTTTAAATTAGATAATGATCCTAGAATTACTAAAATCGGTAAATTTTTAAGAAAATCATCACTTGATGAACTTCCTCAATTAATTAATATATTAATTGGAAATATGAGTATTGTAGGACCAAGACCTATTGTAAAAAAAGAACTTGAAAAATATGGAAAAAATAAAGATAAATTTTTAAGTGTTACACCAGGACTTACTGGTTTTTGGCAAGCTAGTGGTAGAAGTGATGTAAGTTATGATGAAAGAATAAAAATGGAATTATATTATGTAGATAATTGTTCATTATGGTTAGATTTTAAAATTATTTTAAAAACGTTTGTTGCTGTAATAAAAAAAGAAGGAGCTAAGTAATTTAGCTTTTTTTATATAAAAACTTTTATGGATATGATATAATTTATTAAAGGGATGACTTATATGAAAAAAAATACATAGTCTTTCTATTTAGTTCTTACAATAATTTAATTAAATGTTCTTTGGTAAATTCAGTAAAAAAACTATTTTGGAATAAGAATAATTATTTAAATCATTATTTTTTTCTTGAATAATTTTTAATTTATATTCTTTATTACGTATGATAAAAATGACTTCTTTCAAAAGAAATATTATAAATTATTGTTAGTGAATAAAAAAAGGATTAACAAAGTTGGCTGAAAATGTTGAAAAAATAGATGTTTTAGTATATAATGTTCTCAAGTTTATTTTAAATTAAACATTATGTTGAAAAGAAAAAAATTTGTTAAAAAATCAAAATATAAAAGCAGAAAAATTATAGATTACTTAAATTAAGAAAATATAAATGACAAAATATCAATTATGTATATTTAATTGAATAGTACAATGCAGAAGTGTTTAGAAATATTTGTTGCTAGTTGTAATAAAAAATAAAGTTGAATTTGATGATTATAAGAAATATATTATAAAGAAAATTGATGAAGGAATTTCAAATTATATAAATTTGTGGAATAAGCATTACTTAATTTAAAAAAGTACGTTTTTGAAGTATTAAATAAATTTATAAAAAAACTAATTTAAAAGATGTTAAGCATAAAAAAAATAATTGTTTATAGTGATATGAAATAACGAAGTAAAATAATTTATTCTTCGATCAACATAAAAAGATGGTTATTAAGTATTTGATGAAAACATGAATATAATATATAATCAAAAATTCATTTAAGGAGTGAGAAATTTGAAAAAAATTAATGCTGTAGTTGTAACGTATAATAGAAAAAATTTACTATTAGAATGTATAGAAGCAATTCTAAATCAGTCTTATAAAATTAATAGATTAATATTAATTGATAATAATTCTACAGACGGAACTGAAGAATTTTTAAAAGAAAAAAATATTTTAAGTAATAAAAATGTTTTATATGTAAAATTAAATAAAAATATAGGAGGAGCAGGAGGCTTTTACGAAGGGATAAAAAAAGCCATTGAAATAGGATCAGACTTTGTTTGGATAATGGATGACGATACAATTCCAGTTAAAGATTCATTAGAAAAATTAATAAATGCAATAAAAATAGTTAATAATGAATTTTCTTTTTTTGCAAGTACTGTGTATGGTGCAAATGGTGAATTTATGAATGTACCAAATATTAATACAGACAATTCAGAAAATGGTTACCCAAATTGGTATGAATTTTTAGAAAATGGAATTGTAAAGATTAAAGAAGCAACTTTTGTTTCATTATTAATAAATTCTAATGCAATAAAGAAAGTTGGTTTACCAGTTAAAGATTATTTTATATGGGGTGATGATACGGAATATACTTTAAGGTTAAATAAGTATTATGGACCAGCGTATTTTATTGGAAATAGTAAGGTTATTCATAAAAGGAATATTTCAAAAAATTTATCAATTTATGAGGAAGTTAATCCAAATAGAATAAATTTCTATTATTATATGATTAGAAACAACTTAATTAATGAAAGAACATATTTTGGAATATTTTATGCATTAAAAACGTTTATTAAATGGCAATTAATATCTATTAAATTATTATTTAAAATAGAGTGCAAAAAGCGTTTAAAAAAATTTTTTATAATACATAAAGCATTACTTGTGTTTATGTTTAAATTGTATAATGTAACAAATTTTAAAAAAAGATTTAATTTATAAAGATGGTAGATGAATTAGTAATGTAGAAATAAATTTTTTTAAAATATTTGAATGTATAATAACCATAATTATTGTTTTAGATATGACATAACAACATTATGTAAGTGAGATTATTGTAATGGAGCTCTTTTGGTAATGAAGACAATAAAATAATCAGCTTCTTTGAAAATTAGTTTAAATTAAATTTGATATTATTCTTTAACTTATAAAAGATAATTTTAATTAGTTTATCAATACAATGGCCTAAATTAATGCAATATATTTTAACTTGAAATCTTTTCTTGCACTAATAATTATGAAATTTTTAGTATTTAATTGAACATTATTTACTACAAGAATAAGATAATAATGAAGTAAAGACGAACCTCAGCTACTCATTTTAGTAGATTTATGTATTAAAGGTTTCAGATAGGTCCATGCCAGTAAATGTTAAAACTTGATTTAAATTGCTAAAGTGGTTAACGTTACTAATTTCAGAACTGATAATAATAACAATTATATCAGCAATACTTAGAATTAAAATAATAGCATTGTCTTTTTTTTTATTAAATTACTAGCTTATCTTTCAATGTCGTTGATTTGAATTCAAAAAGTTTAATTGATTCAATATTCATTTTATTTGGAAGTTTAAAACAAGATTTTTAACGCAAACGAAGTTAAAAAAAATTGTTTGTTATAGTTTAAGTTTAAACCAACCAATAAGCAATTAAAGATAAAATTGCTGTTGTAAACTTCAAAAGAGTTGTCAAATTTACAGTAAACCAAATATATAATTAACAATTATCTTAAGTATATTATATATAAAAATTGAGAGAAATTTAAAGGAAGGAATTTGATAATATATGAAATATGATTATTTAATAGTAGGCTCTGGATTATTTGGAGCAACATTTGCAAATCTTGCAAAAAAAGAAGGTAAAAAGGTTCTTGTCATAGAGAAAAGACCTAACATTGCAGGAAATATATATACCGAAGAAATTGATGGGATACAAGTACATAAATATGGAGCTCATATATTTCATACCGATTATAAAGATGTATGGGAATATGTTAATTCATTTGTAGAATTTAATAGATATACTAATTCTCCTATTGCGAGAATAGGTGATGAAGTATATAATATGCCATTCAATATGAATACTTTTTCAAAAATATGGAATGATGTATTTACACCGGAAGATGCTATTTGTCGTATAGAAGAAGAAAGAAAAGAAATTGATGGAAAATTACCATCTAACCTAGAAGAACAAGCTATTAGTTTAGTAGGAAGAACCATTTATGAAAAATTAATTAAAGGATATACTGAAAAACAATGGAATAGGGCTTGTACAGAATTACCGGCATTTATAATTAAGAGATTACCAGTAAGATTAACTTATGATAATAATTATTTTAATGATAAATATCAGGGAATACCAATAGGTGGTTATACTAAATTAGTAGAAAAAATGTTTGAAGGTATTGAAGTAAAATTAAATACCAACTATTTTGATAATATAGACTATTATAAAGCTATAGCAGATAAAATTGTGTATACAGGACCAATAGATGAATATTTCAATTATTCATTAGGAAAATTAGAATGGAGAAGTTTAAAATTTGATACTAAAATTTTAGATATAACAAATTATCAAGGAAATGCTGTTGTAAACTATACAGGACATGAAGTTGATTATACAAGAGTAATAGAGCATAAACATTTTGAGTTTGATACAACAAGTCCTAAAACCGTTGTTACATATGAATATCCAGCTGATTATGTAGAAGGTATGGAAAAGTACTATACCGTTAATGATGAGAAAAATAATAGTTTAGCAGAACGATATAGGGATTTATCTAAAAATGAAAAAAATGTTATATTTGGTGGAAGATTAGCTGAATATAAATATTATGATATGGATGATGTTATAAAATCAGCATTTGAAATTTATAAAAGAGTAAAATAAAAAAGAAAGGTGTTGTTAATAGTGGGCAAAAAAAGTATAGCTAAAAATTATGCATTTAATCTTGCTTACCAAATATTAGCAATTATAATACCATTAATTACAACTCCATACTTATCAAGAGTATTGGGACCAGAAAATATTGGAATATATAGTTATACATTATCTATAACAACCTATTTTATACTTTTTGGATCCCTTGGTGTTTCATTGTATGGACAAAGAGAAATTGCTTTTTTTCAAGGTGATATAAAGAAAAGGAGTAAATCATTTTATGAAATATTAATAATGAAATGTATTACAATATTTATTTCGCTATTTATATTTTATATGGTATTTTGTTTAAAAGGTGAATATTATATTTATTATAAAATTTTAATTTTGGAAATAATCGCTAATATGATTGATATAAGTTGGTATTTTCAGGGTTTAGAGGAATTTAAAAAAACTGTAACTAGAAATATAATAGTTAAATTAATAAGCGTTGTTTGTATTTTTTTATTTATTAAAGATAAATCTGATTTAAATTTATATTTTCTCATTTATGTTTTATCAACATTTTTTGGAAATTTTTCATTATGGCTATATTTACCAAAATATGTGATAAAGATAAAATTTAAAGAATTAAATATAAAAAAACACATAAAGCCAACTATAATGTTATTTATTCCTCAAATAGCAACACAAATATATACAGTTCTAGATAAAACAATGATTGGCACAATTATAGCAGATAAGTCTGAAGTTGGTTTTTATGAACAAGCTCAAAAAATAGTTAAAATGCTTATGACACTTGCAACATCTTTGGGAACAGTAATGATGCCGAGAATTGCTGCAACATATGCTAAAGGTGAAATGGAAAAAGTTAGAAAATATATGAATAAATCGTTTGCATTTATAATGATGTTGGCTTTTCCTTTAATGTTTGGAATAATAAGTGTTTCTTATCATTTTGTTCCAGTATTTTATGGAGCAGGTTATGATAAAGTAACTATTTTGCTTTGTGTAATAAGTCCAATTATTGTTTTAATAGGATTAAGTAATGTTACTGGTACTCAATATTTATTACCAACAAAACAACAAAGTAAATATACAATTTCTGTTATAGTTGGTGCAATAGTTAATTTTTTCTTTAATTTAGTACTAATTAAATTTTTAGCGTCAATAGGTGCATCAATTGCAACAGTTATTGCTGAATTTACTGTAACATTAACCCAATTTATTCTCATAAGAAAAGAAATAAAAATTTTGGAAGTAATTAAAATAACATATAAATATGTCATAGCATCAATAATAATGTTTATTTGTAGTTTAATTGTTGGATATTTGATTTCTAATAATATATTATCTATTTTTGTACAAGTAGGAATTTCAGTAATTGCTTATTTTGTAATGTTAATTATTTTAAAAGATAAAATGGTATTTGAGTGGATGGAAATTTTAAAAAAACAAATTGGTAAAAAGAAAAATTAATGTTTATAAAAGGAGAAAAATAAATAAAATGATTGTATCAAGAATAGATTTTGGTGATTTATTTTTAGCCATATTGCTAAGTAAAAAAATTAACTATTGATATTAATGTTGCGTATAGTAAATATTCTAATCATTCATAAATTTAAACAAAACTCTTATATAAAAACTTTTATGGATATGATATACTTTATTAAAGGGATGACTTATATGAAAAAAAAATACATAATAATAGAAATATTAGTATATATAATTTTGTTAATTATTTTATTGTTGCCAATTGTAATAAAAGTTAATGAAAAGAATAAAAATGATAAAATAAATAATGATATTTTAGAATATATAAAATATATAGATAAAAATGTAGATAAAACAAATGATGGAACATATTATAAAAAAATAGATAAATTAAACAGCTATAATATAGAATTAACAAATGAAGAGTATGTAATTAAAAATGGAAATGTTTATAGAGGATCTTTTTGTTATAAAAATCATCAAATAAATTATTTAGATAAAAAAATTATATCTGTTAGTAATGAATGTAATGATTCATCTGAAAAAATAAAAAATGCAAAGATTAAAATAAAAATAGAAAATTTGAATAATTGTTCTAAAACAAAAAAAATAAATATTAAATATGATGAAATTAAAGGTGCAAAATTAGAATATAGATTATATGATATTAACGGAAATATTTTAGATGATTGGACAGAATTTAGAGAAAATTTAAATGTTAATCAAGATGGAAAAATATATGTAAGACTAAAAAATGATTTTATATCAAGTGATATTATAGAGGCTACTATAAAAAATATAGATATAGATAATATAAAAGTTGAAAAACCAATTATAAAAGAATTACATGACGATAAAGTAGTTTTAGAAAATGAAATAAAAAAAGAAGAGTCAAGTGATGTTTGTAAATTAGATTATTCAACTGTTGAATATGGTTATAGTACTACTAAAGATGGAAAATATATCTATCAAAAAGATAATCAAATTAAGATTGATAAAAATAAAAAGTATTATTTTAAAACAAGAGTAATGTCTCCAACTAATGATAAATTAATAGAGTCTAAACCATATTACTATGAGAGTAATAATAAATGTGTAATTAATGTATTAAATGAAGATGAAATAACAACTAATAAGACAGTTGTAATTACACCATATAATGATGATGAAATATATTATAAAATAAATGATGGAGAATGGATTAATTATGAAATTCCTTTTAATATAGATACAGAATTTACAAATATTTATTGTAAAATTAATGATGAAATTTATTCTTATACAATTACTAAGGGTATAGATAGTACACCACCAACTAAACCGGTAACAAAAATGTATAAAGGAAATTTTAAACTAAATGATAAGAAAAATAGTTTAACTAATTATGATAATGAAGAAACAGAAGAAGATATTAAAGTTGTTATAGAATCAAAAGATTCATCTGGAATAAAAAAATACCAATTTTCGTATGATTTAAATAGTTGGACAGATATTGAAAAAACTAATTGGTATAAAGGATTTAATAACGATAAATCAGAATTTTATTTTTGGATTACATGGCCACAAAAAAAAGAAATTTACATTAGAAGTATAGATAATCCTGGAAATATAAGTGAGGTATCTAAAAAGGTAATAATTAATAAAAAATAGAACTATAATAATTCAAAATACACTACTAAAAGTGTATTTTTGTTCGTTTGACAATTATTTATAAAATAAGATATAATTATTAAAGTGAAGACAATGAGGTGTGTGTTAGATGAAAGAAAAAATTACTATTATTTGTCCTTTATATAATGCTAGTAAATACATCTTAAATTTAAATAAAAATTTAAAAAAACAAAAAAATGTAAATATAGTAGAAATAAAATATATACTTACGGAAAGTAATGATGATACAGAAAAAATTTTAAAAGAAAATAATATAGAGTATGAATTAGTAAAAAGATGTGAATTTTCCCATAGTTTAACTAGGGAAAAAGCAGCTATGAATTCAAAAGGAGATATTTTAGTTTTTATAACACAAGATATTATTCCTAAAAAAGATAATTGGTTATATGAATTGGTTAAGCCAATTATTTCAAAAGAAGTAGATGCATGTTTTTCAAGGCAAATATGTACAAATAATTCAATTGAAAAATATACAAGAGAAAAAAATTATCCAAAAGAATCTAGAGTGGTTTCAAAAGATGATATTGATAAATTGGGACTTAATACTTTTTTCTTTTCTGATGCATCATCAGCTATTAAAGCTTCAACATATAAAAAATTAAAAGGTTATGATCAAAAAAATTTACCAACAAATGAAGATATGTATATAGCATATAAGTTGATAAATAACGGTTATAAAATAAAGTATTGCTCCAAATCAGAAGTAATTCATTCACATGATTTTACCTTTAAACAACAATACGATAGATATAAGCTAACGGGTATGTTTATGAAACAAAATAGTTATTTAGATAAATTTGGTACAACAAAATCAGGCGGTGGACTTGCAAAATATGTTTTAAAAAGAGCTATAGAAGAAAAAAATATAAAAGTATTAATTAAATTTATTCCAAATATGGCAGCTAGATATATAGGAATGAAAGTAGGTAAAAGAAAATGAAAATTTTAGGATTATATCTTCCTGCTTATCATAAGGATAAAATAAATGATATGTCATGGGGAGAAAATTTTACTGAATGGGATAATGTTAAGGACGGTAAGCCTCTATATAAAAATCATTATCAACCAATTGTTCCATTAAATAATAATTATTATGATTTATCTAAAAAAGAAGTAATAGAAAATCAAATAAAATTAGCAAAAGAATATAAAATAGATGGTTTTATATTTTATCATTATTGGTTTGGAAATGATGTAACAGCACTTACTAAACCTGCAGAAATATTAAAAGATGAAGTAAAAAGTCAGATTGATTATTGTTTTTGTTGGGCAAATCATAGTTGGTTAAAAAATTGGATTAATGGTAATAATGAAGTAATCGCAAAGCAAACATATGGTGATAACTTTGAATGGAAGAAACATATAGACTATTTAATCCCCTTTTTTAAGGATAAAAGATATTTAAAAATTGATAATAAACCTATGTTATATATATATAATATGAGTGATATTCCTAATTTTAATGATATGCTAAAATTATGGAACGAAAGCTTAAAAAAGGAAGGATTTGATGGTTTATATATTATAGAATTTATTTCATCAAAAAATAGAAATAAAAATTATGAAAAGACTGATGCAGTAGTTGAATTTGAACCGCTATATACAACTTTTTTTGATATTTCTAAAATAAAACTTTTTAAAAGATATTTAATGAAAAAATTTAATAAAATTGATTTTCAGGATTATAACTATTTATGGTCAAAAATAATAAATAGAAAAAGAACATATGGAAATTCTATTATACAAAAAGGCTGCTTTGTTGGATGGGATAATTCAGCAAGAAAAGGTTATAATTGTATGATTGTAAAAAATAATACCCCAGAAAAATTTTTTGATAATTTAGAAAAATTAATTAATAATAAAAGAAAAGATAGTACAAATGATTTTATTGTTATAAATGCATGGAATGAGTGGAGTGAAGGAGCAATTTTAGAACCTTCTTTAAAATATAAATATCAATACCTTGAAAAAATAAAAAAAATAAAGGATGAATATAATAAATGATAATTTATATATTACTATTTATTATTTTAATTTGTTTAAAATATATATGTAAGGATAATAAAAAACTTTTCTGTCTATTAGCAGGTATTATTTTATGGAGCTTGTTAGCATTTAGGAGTATTAATATTGGTGTAACTGATACAAGTAAATTATATAAACCTTTTTTTGAAAAACTAATTAATATGAATTTAAATGATATCTTTGCTTATAAATGGATGTCTGATAAAGCATTTTATATTTTAATGAAATTTATAAGTTTATTTACAAAAAATTTTCAAATCGTATTAGCAATACTTGCAATACCTTATGTATTTTTTAGTATGTATATTATAGAAAAAAAATCACCTAATCCTTTATTAAGTGTAATAATATATGTATCTTTGTATTATATGTATGCAACCTTTTTATTAAGGCAAGTTTTTGCAGTAGGAATAATATTATTTTCACTACAATATATAGAAAAAAAAGATTTCAAAAGATTTTTAATAACCGTACTCATTGCATCATTATTTCATGTAACTGCATTAATTTTCTTATTAGTATATCCATTTGCTTTAAAAAATAAGTACGGAATAAAAAATTATATTTATATTCTTATAGCCTTTATTATTAGTATAAGTCTAAAAAAAATAATATTGTTTATTCTTCCAATAATTGACTTTACAGGAAGAATAAAGACAGGTTTTATATATAGTTCTTATTCTTCTGATGGTAAAATATCAATGTTTGGATTGCTTATTTTAATAGTTATATTATTATTTTCAAATCATTATTATCAAAAAATGAAAGAAAATGATAAAAAAAATACTGATATTTTATTTAACATTTCAACACTTGGAGCAGTATTTTTTGCATTATCAAAAATTTTAACAGAATTTTATAGAGTTTCAATATATTTTAGTATAGTAAATATATTACTACTACCAATGGCCTTAAATGAAGAAAATGATCAAAAGAAGAAAAAATATTTTGAAATAGCAATAATCATATTATTTATTTTATATTTTTTATTTAGGACAATTAACAATGTTAATGCAAATCCATATATGTTTTTTTGGGAGGATTAATTATGAAAAATATTACAATTGTTTGTCATGATCATAAAAAGTCTGGTGCAAATATGTCACTTTTAAACTGGCTAAAAGATGTAGATAAAGAAAAATATAATATTACAGTTGTTGTGCCCAGATATAATCAGGAGTTCTTTTTAGATTTAAAAAAGGTTGGTGTATATAAAATAATAAATGCACATTATATTGTAAGATTTAAAAAATTATATAAAAGGTGTTTGAGTGAAAAAATAAAAGATACATTAAAAATGATAATGAGTATTTTAAATCCTATAAATTTATTTATACTTACTAAAAAGATAAAAAAAACTGGTGTTGATATAATTCATACTAATTCTTTTTCAGTAACATATGGATATTTAATTTCAAAAAAATTAAAAGTTCCACATGTCTGGCATATAAGAGAATTTATGGAAGAAGATCATCAAATAACACATTTAAATAATAAAAAAATTTCTGAATATACCAAAAATTCATATGCTATATATATAAGTGATGTTATAAAAAACAAATTTGAATTTAGGTATCAATTTAAAAGATCGTATCTTATTTATAATAAAATAGAGTATGATAATATGTATAAAAAAGAAAAAGCGTTTTATAGTGATAATAAATGTAATATTATAATAGTTGGAACTCTTTCAAAAAACAAAGGTCATATGGATGCTATAAAATTAATTGAAATGAATAGTAATATAGGAAAATATAAAATGACATTGTATATTGTAGGAGATGGTCCATATAAAAAAGAATTAATAGGTTATGTAAAGAGAAAAAAAATAAAAAATATAGATTTTTTGGGACATAGAAATGATGTTATTAATCTAAGAAAAAAGATGGATATAGCATTAATGTGTTCTAGAAATGAAGCTTTAGGAAGAGTTACAGTTGAAGCACAATATTATGAAAATCTTGTAATAGGGGCTAACTGTGGATGTACACCTTATATAATAAGAAATAATAAAACAGGTTATTTATATGAAATAAATAATATTGATGAATTATACAAGATAGTAGAAAAAGCAATTGTGAATAAAAAGGAAACAAAAAAAATAATAGAAAATGCAAAAAAAATATCATTACAAAAATTTAATTGTGATATTTCAAAAAAAATATTAGATATTTATAAGGCAGTTCTGGATAGTGAATAAATATGTTAATTTATTATAAAAATTAAAAATACATTATTTTATAATTCTAAATATATTTTAATTATTGAAAATAAAAATGATATAAAAAGAAGTACAAATTTTTGAAATAACACCCTTTAGAACTATAAGGTCTTTTATGTCATTATTTATTTAAATGGTTTTTGCAGAGTAGAAGACTTTAAATTTTTTTGTAATAAAAACTATTTTGTAAAGGTAGTAATGTTAGTATTTATATTTGCTTTTATAAAAAATGAACCAAATCTTGAAAAGTATGTTTTGAAATTATTATATTTCCAATTATTGGAAATATAATAATTTGGTCAACTTTAAAAAAGCATATAACTAAAGTTCCTATAAAGTCATTAAAACTTTTTAGCCATTTTAAGGATACTTTTATATTATTTATTCCAAATATTGCATTACAAGTTTATTTACTTTTAGATAAGACAATATGTTTTGGACTGATTGGTATTTCAGATAATTTAGCTCCATGTTTTTTTTGCGAAAATTATCAAAAGGTATCCAGTTTATTAAAAATATTTTCATTAATTTTAATTCCGATTGGAATTAATGGTGTAACTGGAACACAATATCTAGTTTGCAATAACAAAGAAAAAATATATATGATTTCAATTGTAGTTGGGGCAATAATTAATTTTTTATTAAATTTAATTTTGATTAAAAAATTTTATTCAATAGGGGCTGCAATATCTTCTGTTTTTGCAGAATATATTATTGCTTTGATACAAGTAATTTATATATATAAATTAAAGAAAGATATTACATTAAAAGATATGTTTAAAGAATCATATAAATGTTTAATAGCTGGAATAATTATGTTAATTACTTTAATATTTTTAAATAGTATTTTTGCTCCAAGTTTAATAAATACATTTATAATGATAATATGTGGAACATTTGTTTATTTTATAGTATTAATTTTATTAAAAAATAAATTTGTGTGTGATAATTACTTAAAAGTAAAAAAAATTATAAAAAGATAGTATGGAGGAATAGATATGAAAAAAATTTTAATAACAGGTGGAGCAGGTTTTATTGGAAGTGAAATAGTAAATAAGCTAATTAATAAAGATTATGAGGTAATTGTATATGATGTAATGACAGAACAAATTCATGGTAAAAATTTTGAAGAATCATATTTATATAAAAAAATAAAAGATAAATGTAAATTTATACATGGTGATGTAAGAGATTATGAATTACTAAAAAAAAGCATAGAAGATGTAGATTATATAATTCATTTGGCTGCTGAAACTGGTACTGGGCAATCTATGTATGAAATAAATCAATATAACTCAGTTAATATAATGGGAACTTCTAATATTCTACAAGCAATTTCATCTTTAGGAAATGAAAGTAAAGTAAAGAAAATAATATTATCTTCGTCTAGATCAGTTTATGGAGAGGGTGAATATTATTGTAAAAATTGTGGAAAAGTACATCCTAAATCAAGAAAAAAAGAAAATATGATAAATAAAGATTTCAATATGTATTGTGATATATGTAATTCTGTTTTAAAAATAATACCAACAACAGAACAATGTTCGGTTGTTCCAAATTCTTTATATGCATATACTAAATATGCACAAGAAAAAATGTTAGAGACAATGTGTCCAGCTTTAAATGTAGATTACACAATATTTAGATTTCAAAATGTATATGGAGTTGGCCAATCTTTAAAAAATCCATATACAGGTATACTTTCAATTTTCTCAACACTAATGCTTGATAATAAAGCGATAAATATATTTGAAGATGGTTTAGAAAGTAGAGATTTTATAAATGTTTCAGATATTGCAGATGGTGTTATTAGTGCAATTGAAAATGAAAAATCAAATTATGAAATAATTAATTTAGGTAGTGGTGTAGGAACAAGTGTAATAGATATTGCTAATATGTTAAAAAAAATATATAAAAGTAATAGTGAAATAAATGTTTCTGGAGATTTTAGAATAGGTGATATAGCTCATAATATTGCTGATATATCAAAAGCACAAAAAATATTGAATTTTAATCCTAAAATTAGCTTGGAAGAAGGATTAAGTGATTTTTGTAATTGGGTTATAAATGAAGAAAAAGATAACAGTAAATATGAAAAATCACTAGAAGAGATGGAAAACAATGGATTATTTATAAGAAGTAAATAATTAAAAAGCCTATTAAGGCTTTTTTCTTGTATTTCTATATAAAATAATATATAATCAATATAGAGGAAGTAATACGAAACGGATTGAGATGTATGAAAAAAAATAAATTAACAATAGTAATTGTAAATGACTTTGATTATGTTCAAGGTGGAGCAAGTAAAGTCGCTATAGATACAGCAAATCTTTTATTTAAAAATAATATAAATGTTATATTTTTTTCAGCAACACATGAGGAAAATAATTATCAATTTAAACAAATATGTACCTATCAAAAAGAATGCTTAAAAGATGGCATGAAAGGTGCAATTAGAAGTTTATATAATAAAAAGGTAAAAAAAGAGTTTTCACATTTACTTGATACTTTAGATAAAGAAAATACAATAATTCATGTTCATGGATGGACTAAATCTTTATCAAGTGTTATTTTTGATGTGGCAAATAAAAAAGGATTTAAATTAGTTCTAACTGTTCATGACTATTTTTCTGTTTGTCCAAATGGAGGATTTTATAATTATAAAAGTGGTACTATATGTACAAAATGGGCATGTAGTTTTAATTGTATAACAACAAATTGTGATTCTAGAAATTATGCATTTAAATTATTTAGAATAATGAGACAATTTATACAAAATAAAAATACAAAAAAATTAAAAAATATTAAGTATATGATATCTATATCAGATTTTAGTATAGATAAAATAAAGCCTTATTTAAGTAATACAACTATAAGAAAAATTTATAATCCAATTCCAGTTTTAAAAAAAGAATTTGATTTTTCTCTAAAAGAAAATAATTATTTATATGTGGGAAGATTAACAAAAGAAAAAGGTGTAGAAAATTTATGTGAGGCAGTTACAGAAGCAAATAAAAAATTAATAATAGTAGGTGATGGTGATTTAAAAACGGGATTAGAAAAAGAATATCCTAACATTGAATTTGTTGGATGGAAAAAATCTAGTGAAGTAGAAAAATATATGAAAACCTCAAAGGCATTAATTTTTCCGTCAAAATGGTATGAGGGAGCTCCACTTACAATATTAGAAGCCCTTTGTGTTGGCTTACCATGTATTGCATCAAATAAATGTGCTGCAGTCGATTTTATTATTGATTCTAAAAATGGTGTACTTTATGATGGAACAACTAATGGTTTAATAAAAGCAATAGAAAAGTTCGAAAAACTTGATTTAAATAAAATATGTAACTTTACATATTCAAATTATTGGAAAAAACCATTTGATGAAGAAAGACATTATAATGAACTTATTAAATATTATAAGGAAATTGTAGGTGAAAAAAATGAAAGATAAAATAAAAGTTAGATTTTTAATTCTCTTTTTTTTGATTATTGCAATATATCCCAAAATAAATATTATATCTATTCCAGGAAGTAGAACAGGAGTAAGATTTGATGATATTTTTTTTGGAATATATTTTATATTTTTAATAAAAAATATAATAAGAAATGGTTTCAAATATTATGGCAAGTTTTCTAATATAGTTAAAGTATTTATAATATGCGTTATATCATTTTTTATATCAAATGTATTAGGCATTTTTAATGGAAATGTTAAAATAATGTTATCAACATTACATTTAGTAAGAAAGATACAATATTTTTTATTAATATTTGCTGGATATGATTTAGCTAAATTATTGGATAAAGAAAAATTTGAGAAAATATTAAAAATAGTAATAATTTTTCATATTGGATTTGTTATATTAAGTTTATTTAAAATAATACCAGATATAGGTTTTTTAATAGATAGAATTTCAAATGATAGAGCATATTCAACATTTAGTGGCCCATATGAACTTGCAGGTTTTTTGTTATTACCAGTACCATTTTTATTAATGAATTTAATAAAAGAAAAGAAATATATAAATTTATTTTATATTGTTATGTGTTTTATAGGAATATATTTATCAGAATCTAGAATATCATTATTAGCATTTATAATTATTATTTTCATAACTTTATATTTTAAGGTTATAAAAAATAAATCATTAAAATTAATTTTACCATTAATTGTGTTAATTTTAGGAATTTTATTATTTATTAATCCATTACATATAAAGAAATTAGATAGATTTAGTAGTGTTAATATATCCTCATTTATTACTACTACTAAAGATGCTTGGAATAGTACAAATTATAATTTTTATAAAGAAAATGGATACATATATTATAAAAAAGAAGTTACAAATTCAACAAATGATTTAAGTTTTGCAATGCGTATTTCAAAGTGGACAACATTAATAAAAGAAAGCTTAAAAACTCCATTATTTGGAATGGGATTTTCAGTAGCTGGAGAGGCAATGGATGGTAGCTTTGTTAGATTATTTTGTGAAACAGGAATAATTGGATTAATTTTATGGCTATTTTTATTAGTTACTATAATAAAAGAATCAAAAATATTAAAAGAAGAAGACAGATGGATAATAAAGATGATGATTTTATCATTAATTATAGGTTCTTTATTTATAGATATTTTTGAAGCTTCAAAAATTATGATGATATTTTGGTTCATAATAGGATTTTTATTTTATGATACAAAAGAAAACAAAATAAAGGTATGTCATATTGTATCAGGCTTTGATTATGGTGGCGTAGAAAATGTAATTTATAATTATTACAAAAATATTAATCACAATAATTTTTCAAATAGTATAATTAGTCATAATAAAATAAATAAAAATAATTCAGATATGTTTAAAAATTATAATTTTAAATTTTACGAAGTAACGCCTAAGAGTGAAAATATGTTTAAAAACTTTTTTCAATTAATGAAAATAATTCATAAAATAAATCCAGATATAATTCATGTACATATGTCAGAATCAAGTTTTTTAGCTCTTTTTATAGCACTTTTATGTGGTGTTAAAATAAGAATATGTCATGCTCATACAAATGTTGATTTAAATAGTAAGGCAGGAAAGATTGAAAAACTTTTTTGTAATTTATTTGCTAATGAATATTTTTCATGTTCATATGAAGCAGCCAAAAATTTATTTAATAATAGAAATATGAAAAAAGTAGTTATTATAAAAAATGCATTTGATATTGAAAAATTTGATTATAATGAAAAGATAAGAAAAGAATTAAGAAAAAAATATAAAGTTGATAATGATTTTGTACTTGGACATGTAGGAAGATTTTCAAAAGAAAAAAATCATAAAAAAGTTATTACTGTCTTTAGAGAATTATTAAAAAGAAATAATAATGCAAAATTATTGTTAATAGGAGATGGAGAAACAAAAAAAGATGTTATTAATAATATTTTAGATATTAAAGAAAAAGTAATTATTATAGATAGTACTAATGAGATAGAAAAATATTATCAAATGATAGATGCTTTAATATTACCATCATTATCGGAAGGACTTGGAATCGTTATTATAGAAGCACAAGTATCAGGATTAAATTGTTTTGTTGCAAACAATATATCAAAGGATGTCATTCAAACAGATAATGTAACATTTATAGATATAAATTGGGATGATAAGGTGTGGGCAGATGAAATAAGTAAAGTTGATATTAAAAAAAGAAAATCGCAATTAAAAAGAATGCTAAAATCAGATTATAATTTAAAAAATAATGAAAGAAAATTAGAAGAATATTATATTAATTATATAAAATATTATATGTAGGTGATAACATGAAAAAAGTAGTATTTTTAATTTTGCATTATTTAACGATAGAAGATACAATAAAATGTGTTGATTCAATTAATATTAAATGTAAAGATAAAAATTATGAAATATTGATTGTAGATAATGGCTCAAAGAATAATACAGGATTAGAATTACAAAAAAAATATAAAACTAATGAGAAAATAACTATTTTATTATCTGATAAAAATCTTGGATTTGCATCTGGAAATAATTTAGGATTTAAATATGCAAAGGAAAATATGAATCCTGATTTTATTGTAATGATAAATAATGATATTATTATGTTACAAGAAGATTTTATTGATAAAATAATAGAAGAATATGATAATAGTCATTTTGCAGTACTAGGGCCAAAAATTATATTAAATGGTCATGAATTTAATTATCCAGATCAAATGCCTACATTAAAAGAATTAAAAAAAATAAGGTTTAAAACAAAAAGATTATATTATTTTAATAAAATATATTTAAGATATATTATTTCTATAATTATTAGAGTAGAAAAAATTTTAAAAAAGGAAAAGAAATATAATATAAACATTAGAAAAGAAGATGTATTGTTAAATGGATGTTGTCTAATTTTTTCAAGGGAATATATTAATTTATTTAATGGATTAGATAGTAGAACATTTCTATATTATGAAGAACAATTATTATTATTAAGAGTTAGAAATAATAACTTAAAAACAGTCTATAATCCAAAATTAGAAATATATCATAATGAAGGAGTTTCTACAAATAAATCAATCAAAAATAAAAGAAAGAGATTTGATTTTAAACTTAAAAATGAATTAGATTCTTTAAATATATTAATTAATGAAATAGAAAAGAGTAAATAGTATGAAAGATGTTACAGTTGTTATACCAGTATATAATTCAAAAAAATACATTAAAAGATGTATTGATAGTGTTTTAAATCAAACTATGAAGAATTATAAAATATTGTTAATTAATGATGGTTCAACAGATAATTCATTAAAAATAATAGAAGATTATAAAAATAAATATCCTAATATTATATCTATAGTTAATCAGGAAAATATGGGCGTTGCCAAAACAAGAAATAAAGCAATAGAATTAGCTACTACTAAATACATAATGTTTATAGATAATGATGATTATATTGATAATGATTATATTGAAGAATTTTATAAAAATATAAAAAATACTAACAATAAAGTTGTAATTGGTGGATATAAAAGAACAAATCAAAAAGATGAAATAATTGAGTATATAAAATTAAATCCATTAAACTATTTTGATAGATTAAAAGTAACAACTCCGTGGGCAAGAATTATAGATAGAAATTTTTTAATAGAAAATAATATTAGATTTTTGGATAATAACATAGGTGAAGATATATATTTTGATTTATTAATTAATTTTACTACAAATGATATAAAGGTAATAAATTATTCAGGATATAACTGGTTTTATAATGATTTTAGTGTATCAAATACTATTCAAAAAGATCAAAAAAAGTTAGACATTTTTAAATTACTAAATTCATGTTATGATGAATTAGAAAAAAGAAATTTAATAAAAGATAATTATGAAATAATAGAAGCTTTTTTCTTTAGATATATTATCTGGTTTTTATATTATACAACTAAAAATATATCATATAGTGAATTATCTCAAATATATGATAAATTGTTTATGTGGTTAAAAGAAAGGTTTCCAAGGTATTTAAAAAATAAATACGTGTCATTATCAAACCCTAAAGGTGAAAAGTTTAAAGATAGATTATTGTATTATTTACTCAAAATAACTAATAAATTTAAATTAGGTAAAAAATATTTATATTTATATAATAAAAGAAAATAATAAATAATTTTTAATAAATAGTAAGGGAGAAAAAAATGAAAAATATTAAAATATATATAGCAACACATAAAAAGGCTAAATTACCAAAAATGGATGGTTATATACCAATTCAAGTCGGATCAGATTTACATGAGGATTTAGGATATATAAAAGATAATACAGGTGATAATATATCTAGAAGAAATCCTAATTTTTGTGAATTAACAGCTTTATATTGGATATGGAAAAATGAAAAAGATGCTGATATTATTGGATTGTCACATTATAGAAGATATTTTTTTAATAATAAAAAAAATAATGATTTTGATAATATTTTATCAGTAGAAAAAATTAATAAAATATTAGATAAAAAAGACATAATATTACCAAAGAAACTTAAATTTGGTAGAAAAATAACAGTAAAAAGTCAGTACTATGAATCACATCACACAAACGACTTATTAAAATGCATGAAAATATCTGATAAATTATATCCAAATTATTCGAAGTCTTTTAGAAAGGTATTAAAAAGAAAATATTTATATGCTTTTAATATGTTTATAATGAAAAAAGAAGATTTTGATAGTTACATGGAGTGGTTATTTAGTATTTTTAGTGAATTAGAAAAAGAAATTGATTTAGAAAAATATGATTCATATAACCAAAGAGTTTTTGGATTTTTATCAGAAAGATTGTTTAATGTTTGGGTATTAAATAATAAACTAAAAATAAAAGAAATAACTGTTTCAAACATAGATGAAAATGCTATTATATAGTTTGAAATATTTATGTAAATTTATTAAACTTGCTTTTTTGTAAGATAAGATAAGAAAGGATTAATCAATAAATATGTTTTAAATGTTTATTGCACGAGTACAATATGAAAAAGAAATCAGTAAAAAAAAATTATGTTTATAATTTAATATATCAAATACTTGCTATTATAATTCCAATCGTTACTACTCCATATTTAGCAAGAGTGCTTGGTCCAAGTGGAACTGGAATATATAGTTATACTATATCAATAGTAACGTATTTTATACTTTTTGGATCACTAGGAATAAATTTATATGGACAAAGAGAAATAGCATATGTTCAAAATGATAATTTAAAAAGAAGTAAAATATTTTCAGAACTATTAGTATTTAAAACAATAACACTTAGTATATCTATGGTACTTTTTTATTTAATATTTTGTATAAGCGGAAGATATAAAATATATTATTTAATATTACTTATAGAAATTTTTGCTAATATTTTAGATATAAATTGGATGTATCAAGGATTAGAAGAATTTAAAAAAGTAGTTATTAGAAATATTGTTGTTAGATTATTATCATTAATATCTATTTTTATGTTTGTAAAGACAAAAAATGATGTAGGAGTATATATTGCAATATATTCACTTACAACTTTATTTGGTAATATAACATTATGGTTTAAAATTAAAAACTATGTTTCTATCAATTTTAAAAATTTAAATTTAGTTAAACATATTAAACCTAATTTAGTATTATTTGTTCCACAAATAGCTGTTCAAATTTATACAGTTTTAGATAAAACAATGCTTGGAGCAATATTAGGTGATATGAATGAAGTTGGTTATTATGAACAATCACAAAAAATAATTAAAATATTGTTGACAATAATAACATCAGTTGGAACAGTAATGATGCCAAGAATAGCAAATTGTTTTGCAAATAATGAACATAAAAAAATAGAAAATTATATGTATAAAACTTTTAATTTTGTGTATTTAATAGCAATACCACTTATATTTGGATTAATCGCTGTTTCTTCTAATTTTGTTCCATTATTTTTTGGAAAAGGTTATAGTGAAGTAAAAATAATAATGGATATAATGAGTATAATAATATTATTTATAGGATTTAGTAGTGTAATTGGTAATCAATATTTACTATCGACTAAAAGACAAAAACAATATACAATATCTGTAATTGTAGGATCAGTTGTAAATTTAATACTTAATGCATTATTAATAGGTACTTTTAAATCAATAGGAGCAACTATATCAACTGTTATTGCAGAATTAGTAGTTACATTATTACAATTATATTATGTTAGAAAAGATTTTAAAATTTCTAAAATATTATATATGTCTATAAAATATATAATATCGGGAATTATAATGTTTGTTTTATGTATTATTATAAATAAATTGAAATTAAATGGAGTTATTTCTATATTATTACAAGGAATTATAGGAGCAATTGCTTATTTTGGAAGCTTATTAATTTTAAAGGAAAAGTTTTTTAAAGATTTACTAGATAAATATGTTTTAAATAAAGTAAATAAATTTTGTAAAAATAATTTTTCATAAAAAATTATTTTTTTTATATCATATAATGTGATATAATTTTTATATAAGATAGGTGATAATATGAAAAAGAAAAAATTGATAATATTAATAGTAAGCTTTCTGATTTTATTAATATTGGTACTTGTTTTATTTATAAATAAATCTAAATCCGATAAATCTAATAAGCAAAAAGAAATTAAAGAAAATAAACAAGAGATAAAAAAGATAGAAGAAAATAATAAAATTAATATAGTTGATGTAAATTCAACATCAAGACCACTAGCAGTTAGTGTTAATAACACACCTGTTGCAATTAAAGTTCAAACAGGATTAAATAAAGCTTTTCTTGTCTATGAAATAGCAACGGAAGGTTCAACATCAAGACTTTTGGCACTTTTTAAAGATACTAAAGATTTAAAAGTTGGAACAATAAGAAGTGCAAGACATAATTTTATTGATTTTGCTTTAGAAAGTGATGCTATTTTAGCTGCATATGGATGGAGCATATATGCTGAAGAACAACTTAAAGGCGGAGCGATAAACTATGTTCAAGGATTAGTTGGGGAAGGAAGTATGTGGAGAGAAAATCCAGAAAAATTAGCTTCTGAACATACAGCATATTTAAATACATCAAAAGTATTAGATTATGCTAATAAAAAGAAAAAATATAAGTTAGATTCTACAAGTGCTGATAAAACAATTTTGTTAAATTATAAAGCTGGAGATGTTGATTTAACTAATAATAAAGATGCTATGAATGCAAGTGAAGTAATTATAAATTATGGAAGTGTTTCAAATACATTTAAGTATAATAGTGATACTAAAATGTATACTAGAATAGTTAATGGAAAGGTAACAAAGGATTATGCAACAAAAGAAGAATTTACAACAAAAAATATTATTGTAGAACGTGTTGACTATAAAATGTGTGATAATAATTACTATTGGGATTTAAAAACAACAGGTAGTGGTGAAGGTTTTTATATAACAAATGGTAAAGCAGTACCAATTAAGTGGAGTAAGGAATCTAGAAGTTCAAAAACTAAATATATATATTTAGATGGAAAAGAAATTGAAGTAAGTGATGGAAGAACATATATAGAGGTACAAGTAACAAAACAAAAAACGGTAATAAGATAGGAGATAATATATGAAAATATTAGTAACAGGAGTAGCAGGATATATAGGAAGTCATACATGTGTAGAACTTTTAAATAATAATTATGAAGTAATAGGTTTAGATAATTTTTCTAATAGTAAAAAAGATGTATTAGATAAAATTAATAAAATAACAGGTAAAAGTATAAAATTTTATGAAGGTGATATGATTGATAGAAACCTTCTAGAAAGAATATTTAGTGAAAATAAAATAGATGCTGTTATTGATTTTGCAGCATATAAAGCAGTAGGTGAATCTGTAAAAAAGCCTATTGAATATTATACAAATAATGTTTCAACTGTGTTAGTACTTTTGGATGTAATGAAAAAATATAATTGTAAAAAATTAGTTTTTTCTAGTAGTGCTACTGTATATGGCGTTCCTAAGGTAATACCTATAACAGAAGAATGTGAAACAGGAGGAACAACTAATCCTTATGGGACAAGTAAATTGTTTGTTGAACAAATAATTAAGGATTTATATAAATCTGATAATGAATGGAATATAGCAATCCTTAGATATTTTAACCCAATTGGTGCTCATGAATCAGGCTTAATAGGAGAGGATCCAAATGGAATTCCAGCTAATTTAATGCCCTATATATCAAAAGTAGCAAGTAAAAAATTAGAATGTTTATCCGTATTTGGAAATGATTATGACACACCTGATGGAACTGGTGTAAGGGATTATATACATGTTGTCGATTTGGCTATAGGTCACATAAAAGCTATAGAAAAAATAAATAAAGATAATGGTTTATTTATCTATAATTTAGGGACAGGTATAGGTTATAGTGTTCTTGATATAATAAATGCCTTTGAAAAGGTAAATAAAATAAAAATAAATTATAAAATTGCACCTAGAAGAGAAGGAGATATAGCAACATGTTATTCTAATCCAAATAAGGCATTAAATGAACTTGGATTTAAAACAACAAAAACAATTGAAGATATGTGTAAAGACGCATGGAATTATGAAAAGAACAACAATTAATTTTGTTGTTTTATTATGAGAAAGTAATATAAAATAATTGAATTTATATAAAAAATATAGTAAAATTTATATAGTTGGGAATGATGATATGGGACTATTTAATTTTAAAAACATTTTTAGAAAAGAAAAAAAAGAAGTAGAAAGTTATGAAAAAGGACTTGAAAAAACAAGAAAAGAATTTCAATCAAAATTAAATTTATTAACATTAAAATATAATAGAATAAATGATGAATATTTTGAAGAATTAGAAGAAATTTTAATAAGTGCAGATATTGGTGTAAATACAGTGATGGATTTTATTGATAGATTAAAAAAACGTGTTAAACATGAAAATATTTTAAGTGTAGATGACTTAAAAGAAATAATAGTTGATGAAATGTTTATTATTTATGTAAATAACGATATTATCGTAAATAAAATAAATTATGCAGAAAAAGGGCCTACTGTTCTTTTATTTGTAGGAGTAAATGGTGTTGGTAAAACAACGACAATAGGTAAACTAGCTTATAAGTTAAAAAACGAAGGAAAAAAAGTTTTATTAGTTGCTGGTGATACTTTTAGAGCTGGAGCTTTAGAACAGATAAATGAATGGGGAGAAAAAATAGACGTTGATGTAGTTTTTAAGGAAAATGCAGATCCATCAAGTGTAATATATGATGGACTGATAAAGGCTAAGAATGAAAATTATGATGTTGTTTTAATAGATACAGCAGGAAGACTTCAAAATAAAGATAATTTGATGAAAGAATTAGAAAAAATTAATAAAGTAATTGGAAATTTGATAGAAAATGCACCTCATGAAACACTTCTTGTTATAGATGCAACAACTGGTCAAAATGGTATAAGTCAAGCTAAAAGTTTTAAAGAAATAACTAATATTACAGGTATCGTTTTAACTAAACTAGATGGAACTGCAAAAGGTGGTATAGTGCTTGCTATAAAAGAGAGTGTTGGAATACCTGTAAAATATATTGGCCTTGGTGAAACTAAAGATGATTTAAAGGTATTTGATATTGAAAACTATATATATGGTTTATTTAAGGAGATGGAATAATGAAAAAAGGTGTAATGAATAAAAAAATAAATCAAACTAGTTTATTTATTCAAATTATTTTGTTAGTAATATTAGTTTATTTTTTAACATTAGTGATTTTTATACCAAATTTTAAAAATTTAGTTGATTATTTGCTTTCATTTACTTTAATTGTTATGGCTTATAATAATTATAAAATATATAAAAGAAAAAATATGACATTGTTATATAGTATAGTTGGATCTTTATTATTAGTTATGTCTATTATAGAAAGTATTCATGGATAAAAATATTTATTTAATAAATTTGTATGATCTTTATGGATCACTATTAACTAAAAAACAACAAAATTATTTTGAAGAATATTATTTTGATAATTTATCTTTAAAAGAAATAAGTGAAAATTATAATGTAACTAGAAATGCCATATTCAATGTGTTAAAAGAAACAGAAGAAAAATTAAAAAATTATGAGGAAAAGTTAAAAATATTAAAAAAAAATAAACAAATATTAAATATAGTAAAAGATGAAACATTAAAAGAAGAAATAGAAAAAATAATAGAGAGGGGATAAAAATGTTTGGAGAAATTGAATATATTAATGATAATGTAGCACATATAAAAGTAAAAGAAGGAACGCCTATAAATGAAGATTTAATGAATATGCATGTTATATTTGAAGATGATAAGAAAAAAATATTAGGTGAAGTAGAAGATATAACAAAAGAAATGATTAAAATAAGATTTTTAGGAGAAATTGTAAATGGTAAATTTGTAGGTGGGGTAATTAGAAAACCTAATTTATCCTCTGAAATTAGAGTTATAACAAAAGATGAATTTAAACTTATAGTTGGAGAAGATAATGCATCAAGTATGATGCTTGGTGTATCACCTTTGTATGATGATTGTCCAATATATGTTAATGTTAATGATTTATTCTCAAATCATATGGCTATATTTGGTAATACAGGTAGTGGTAAGTCTTGGGGACTTGCAAGACTTTTACAAAATGTTTTTGAAAATAAAAATATTGTCCCATTTAGATCAAATTTTTTGATTTTTGATGCATATGGAGAATATCATACAGCCTTTAGAGAAATAGATAAAATAAATCCAAATTTTAATTTTAAATATTTTACGACTAATATAAATGATACTGAAGGATCATTACTAAGTATGCCAATATTCTTATTTAATGTAGATGATTTAGCACTATTTTTAAATGCAACATCTCATTCACAATTACCTATTATAGAAAAGATGCTTAAGATAGTTAGAATATTTGCAGAAGATAGTAATATGAGTGAAGATTATAAAAATCATTTAATAGCAAAAGCTATAATGAATATTTTATATACTAATCAAACCTCTACAAGTAAAAGAAATGATATATTTTCTATATTAAATGATTGTAGTACTGAAAAATTTAATTTAGAAGCACCTGTTCAAGGACTAGGTTATACAAGAAAATTTAGAGATTGTTTTATAATTGATAAGGAAGGTAATTTTACTGAAAGTATCTTAGTTACTGATTATGTTTCTTCATTTATAAATCCAGATTTAGATCAATATGAGTCTAGAACAAATAATTATTATAATTTAAAAGATTTAGAAAAAGCTCTTGATTTTACTTTAATAAGTGAAGGAATGCTTAAAAATGAAAGAACATATAGTGATGCTATTTCATTAAAAGTAAAACTACATTCAATTATTATTGGTGAAAATGCTAAATATTTTGATTATCCAAATTATATTGACTTAAATAATTATATAGCATCTCTTGTTACTTGTAAAAATGGACACAAAGCACAAATAATTAACTTCAATTTAGAGGATATAGAAGATTCTATGGCTAAAGTTATAACGAAGGTATATACAAGAATGTTATTTGACTTTACAAAAAAGTTACCAGATAGGGCATCTATCCCATTTCATTTATTTTTGGAAGAAGCACATAGATATGTTCAAAATGATAATGACAAAATTTTACTTGGATATAATATATTTGATAGAGTTGCTAAAGAAGGAAGAAAATATGGACTTATATTTAATTTAATAAGTCAAAGACCAGTAGAAATTTCTGAAACAGTTATATCACAATGTAGTAATTTTATTATATTTAAAATGAATCATCCAAGAGATCTTGAATATATTAAAAAAATGCTTCCAAATATAAATCAAGAAATAATAGAAAAACAAAAGAGTTTGCAACCTGGTACTTGTGTAGCATTTGGTAAAGCATTTAAAATACCTTTAATTATTAAGATGACACCACCAAACCCAGAACCATATTCTAGTAATTGTGATGTTGAAAATAGATGGAAAGCATAAAAGAATAAAAATATGCTTTTTTTATTCATTAATATAGTATAAATGTGGTATAATAGAAAATACCAAGGAGGATTTAAATGAAAGATAAATATATATGGCTGATTGGAGAAAATAATGGTAATACCATGAATAATAATTCATATTATTTTTGGAAACATGTTGTTTTAAAAGATGATATGATATTAAAATATTATGTTGCAAAAAAAAATAAAACAAATAAAAAAATTTATAATGAACTTACACTAGAGGAGAAAAAATATTTTGTTTGGAAAAATAGTATTAAACATTATAAGTGTTATAAAAATTCTGATATGTTTTTTGTCTCACAAAGTTATAAGGATATTCAACCATCAAAAGGTGGCGGAGCTATTAATGCACCTGTTATTTATTTACAACATGGTATAACAGGAATAAAAAAATTAGGTTATAAAGGTAATTCTTATAATAATCATTTATTTAGATTTGTATATTATAATACTGAAATGTATGAAAAATTTCAAACTGAAAACAATATGAAAAGTTACCAACTTTTATATGGAAAGTATTTTCCAAGATATAAGGAGTTTGCACGTAAGCAAAGAGATTTATCAGAAGAACAAAATCAAATATTATGGTTTGCAACGTGGAGAGAATACTTTGGGAAAAACAATGAAACAAAAAATTTTTTAAGAATAGTAAAAAGAACATTACAAAATAAAGAATTAGTTGAATTTTTAAAAAAGAATAATTTGAAAATTAAATTTTGTATGCATTCATTATTTTCAGAGGAACATAAAAAATATTTAAAAGAAAATTTGAAAGATGTTATTGAAGTTATTGATGCTAGTAAAATTGATTTAATGGATGAAATGGTAAAGAGTAAACTTTTAATAACCGATTATTCTTCTGTAGGATTTGATTTTACTTTTTTAAATAAACCAGTAGTATTATTTCAACCTGATAGAGAATCATATTTAAAATGTAGAGAATTGTATTGTGATTATAATGAATTAGAAGAATATAGTTTTGATAAATCAAAACAACTTATTAAGTATATAATTTCAAATAATTATGAAATAAATAATTTTTTCAAAAAAAGGTTACCTGATAAAATAAACTATGATGAGATAATTGAGGGAAAATTTATAGATGATATGTACGAAACATTAAAGCAAAGTCAAATTAATAAAGTAGTTTTTTTAGGATATAATTTTTTTGGAAGAGGTGGTACAATATCAGCTACCAAAGCTTTAGCAGAAGGTTTATTAGAAAAAGGGTATTGTGTTGAATTTTTATCACTTAAAAAAACCGCAAGAATTAATTCAGTTGATTTTCCATATGGATGTACTGTAAAAAGTTTATATTATGCATCAAGGAAATCAAAATCAGCAATTATAAAAAGATTAATTTTCTTTTCAAAACGACATTATTCTTATTTTAAAATGGATTCAAATAAAAATTATTTAATTCCATATGTAGGATATGGCTTAAAAAAATATTTAAAAAATGTAAAAGCTAATGCAGTTGTATCAACAAGAGAAACAATGCACCTTTTCTTAAAAGATGCTAAAAATAAAAATATAAAAAATAAAATATATTTTTATCACACAGATGGAAATTTAATAGAAGGAATATATCCTGGCTTAATGGATAAATTAAAACAAATTAAATTAGAAAAGTGTGCTTTTGTGACTGAATTAAACCGACAAAAATATATAGATAAACTTGGTTATTCTAATTATTCTAAATATGCAGTTGTAGGAAATTCAATTACATCCAATTCGATGATAACAAAAGATGAAATACATTCAGTTGCAAAAAAAGATGTTTATACAGGAATTTATTTAACAAGAATTTCTAAAGATAGAGTAAATGATTTAAATAATGCAATTAATTTTGCAAAATATTTAAAAGAAAATAAAATTAAAAATATTAAAATAGATGTATTTGGAACAGGAGATTATGTTGATATATTTGAGGATATAATATACGATAATGATCTAGATGATTATATAGAATATATGGGATTAACTACAAATCCAAGTGAAGAATTAATTAAACATGATTTTGCAGTAGATTTTTCACTAAATCAATCATTTGGAATGTCATATATTGAAGGAATTTTAAATGGTTTAACGACTTTTGCATATGAGAATTATGGTTCAAAAGAAGTTTTAAAGGAATTTCCAGAATTATTTATAAAATCTAATGAAGATTTAGTAAATAAGATTAATAATATTTCTAATGTAAGTAAAAAAGAATTATGTAATCGTTATGATGTGATTATGAATAAATATTCAAGAGAAGCAGTAGCTGATAGATTTATAAAATTTATAGGAGAGTAATATGAGTAATAATAGTGGTAGCAAAAATAAAAAGAAGACAACAAATAATAAAACAACAAAGTCTAATGTAAAAAATAGTAATACTAAAAAAAAGAATAATACAAATTCAAAAAATAATAAAAAAACGTATAAAAAACCTACTAAAACAAATCAAGTACAAAAAATAGAAAAAAAAGATATTATTTCAAAAATAGAAAATATTGATGAAGATATTAAACCAGAAAATGTTGATAAAACGTTAAAAATTGATATAATTGAAACCCCTAAAAAACAACCAATAAAAAAAGAAAAGAAAGTTGTTAAAATTGATATAAATGATAATAATAAAATAGTTAAGAAAAAAAATGATGAAAATAAAAAATTAAATAAAGAAACAGATAACAATGAAAAAACTATTAAAATAGATATAGAGCAAATTTCTAAAAAAATTAATAAAAAAACGCCACAAAAAAAAGAAACACATAATAAAGTAGAAAAAAATAAAAATGAAGAAACTATTAAAATTGATGTTGAATCTATTCTTAGTAGAGAAAAAAAATATGCTGATACATATGATGAAAATAAAGAAGTTAGGCAACATGTAAATTCAATTTATAAGAAAAAGAGTACCAAAGTTAAAAAAATAAATATTAAAAGAGTAAAAATATTTTTATTGCTATTATTTATATTTGTAATAATATTACTAGTTAATAATAAGATAAAACATAAAAAAGACATAAAAAAGGTAGATAAACCAGTTGTTGAAATAAAAAAAGAAGAAAAAAAGTCAATTGTTGATGTTTTAGGAGAAAATAAAAATTTATCTGATTATCCCTTAAATTTATATACATTAGATGGTTCTAATGATGTAACGCATCCTAAAGTAATAAGTTTTAAAAATAAATGGAATGGGTATAAATATTGGATAGCTTATACTCCATATTTACATGGAGATCAAGCAAAAGAAAATCCATTTGTACTTGCAAGTAATGATCTTATAAATTGGGAAACTGTAAAAGGATTTAAAAATCCTTTAGATGAACCTGAAGATAAAGATTTTAGAAAAGTTTATAATTCAGATACACATTTAGTATATAATTATGATAATGATATACTAGAATGTTATTGGAGATATGTAAATGATAAAGAAGATAAGGTTATTATTTATAAAAGAACCACAAAAAATGGCGTTGATTGGACGGAAAAAGAAGTAGTATTACAAGATAAAAGAACAAAAAGAGATTATTTAAGCCCAGCAATAATATATGAAAATGGCATATATATGATGTGGTATGTTGATAGAGATTTCACTGTTTGTTATAGGGAATATGACGTTTCTAAAGATGAATGGTCAGAGCCAGAAAAAATTGATATTAAGTATGATGAAAAAGTAAAGTCATGGCATATTGATGTTATAAAAACAAAAAAAGGTTATGAAGCTGTTTTAGTTTCATTTGATAATTTTAGAAGAAGATCTAAAATGAAACTATATTATACATATTCAAAAGATAATAAGGAATGGACAATAGCAAAACCAATTATAGATAAACCAGAAAATGGTGGAATTTATAGAAGTTCATTATTATATGAAGATGGTAATTATTATTTGTTTTATTCAGTTATAACAAAAGAATTTGATAGATATGTTTCTATAGCTTATGGAACTGATATGACTTTATTAAATGGTTTAAAAAAAGATGATGTAGATAAGTTTATTGATTATATAAAAAAATCTAATTAGATTTAGTAAAGAGTGGAGTTATGAATAAAAAAAATATTAAAAAGTTTTTATTATTTATATTATTAATATTCTTTGTTTTTTGCTTTACTTTTGTTGTATCAAGAAAAAAACAAGAAATAATAAATTTATATACTTATAATATAGTGTATAAACTTAATTATAATAATAAAATTAAAAATACAAATACAATAGAAGATAGTATTGGTAAAAATGAAAAATTAGGTAATTTTTATCTTAACTTAAAAGATGAAAGAGGAAGAACACAAGCTACACATCCTAAAGTTTTAAGATTTCAAAAAAAATGGAATGGTTACAGATATTGGATAGCTTATACACCTTATCCATATGGTAATGCTATAAAGGAAAATCCCTGTGTCATGGCTAGTAATGATTTAGTTAAATGGAATATAATAAGTAAAAAAAATATTCCACTTGATAAACCGCCTGGAAAGGCTACAAAGAAAAGATATAATTCGGATACGCATTTGGTTTATATTAATGATACAGATACTTTAGAACTTTATTGGAGGTATGTAGATGATATAAAAGGTACTGTAACAATTTACAAAATGACAACAAAAGATGGTATTAAATGGTCAAATAAAGAAATTGTATTAAAAGATAATAGGAAGAAAAATGATTATTTAAGTCCAGCAATAATATATGAAAATGGTAAATATATGATGTGGTATATTAATCAAAATATAAAATTGCAATATACTGAATATGATACAAATAAAAAAATTTGGACAAAACCAAGAGAAATAAAAATTGATTATAAAAATAAAAAGTTAAAAACATGGCATATTGATGTAATAAAAAATGAAAATCATTATGAAGCAATAATGGTTGCATATGAAGATTGGAATAATAGAAAAAATATGAAACTTTTCTATTCTAATTCTTATGATAACTATAATTGGACGTCTGCAAAGGAAATATTAAATTCTAAAAAAGGTGGACTTTATAGAAGTTCAATATTACATTTTAATAATACTTATTATATTTTATATTCGGAAATTTCTAAAAGAGGAAAAAGAGGTATTGGAATTGCCTATGGAACCGATATAAATGATTTAAATGGTTTACATACAAAAAATATAAATAAATTTAGAAAATATATTAATCTAAATGGATAAAAAATGGTATATTATATACTATTTTTTTTTCTTATGATATACTATTTATGGTGATTTATATGTTGTTTTATAGACTTTATGTATTGTTTTTAAAATTTATTTATATATTTATGAAATTATTCAGAACAAATAAATATAAAATATTCTTTTTAAGTAGACAATCTGAGAATATTTCTCTTGATTATAAGATGTTAATTGATGAAATAAAATTAAAATATCCCAAATATAAAGTAGTTAGAATTAATTGTATGATAAAAGGTGGGGTGTTAAATAAAATAAAATATAATTTTTCTATTATTGTTCAAATGTATCATTTAGCTACTTCAAAAACATGTGTTATTGATGGTTATAATATTCCAGTAAGTGTTTTAAAACATAAAAAAAGTTTGAAAATAATTCAAATTTGGCATTCGTTAGGTGCAATAAAAAAATTTGGATATCAAACTTTAGATAAAGAAAGTGGAAATAGTAGTAAAGTAGCAAAAATTATGAAAATGCATAATAATTATGATTTGATTGTATCAGGTTCAAAGGCAATGATACCATATTTTAGTGAAGCTTTTTCTAGTGCTGAAGATAAATTTATTACATGTGGTCTCCCAAGAATTGATTATTTGATTAAAGAAAGTAAATGTAATAGAAAAAAAATATTTACTAAATATCCATATTTAAAAAAGAAAAAAATTGTTTTATATGTACCAACTTTTAGAAAAAATAAAGATTATTATGTTGATAAATTAATAGAGGCATTTAACCATGATGAATATGAATTAATTATAAAAGGTCATCCATTAAAAAAAATAGGAAATCAAAGACTTTCAAATGAATATACTTCATTAGAATTATTATCAATTGCTGATTATGTTATTACAGATTATTCAGCAATATCTATAGAAGCATTAGTAATTAATAAACCCATTTATTTTTATTTATATGATTTAGAAGAATATAAAAAAGATGTAGGTATTAATATTGACTTAAAGAAAGAAATGCCGCATGCAACATTTGCTCAAGCATCAAAAATAGAAGAAAGTATAAGAAATAACAAATATTCAACTAAAGAATTAAAAGAATTTAAAAATAAATATTTAGATAATACTAAAGGAAATGCAACAGAAATATTAGTAAAATATATAGTAGGTGATTTATGAGAAAATTTGTTTCGAATTTATGTAAAAAGAATAAAATAATAAGAAAAATAGTTAAATGTATATTAGGATTTTTGACTAATGTTAGATATATTTTTTATAAAGTGACAACAAAAGTAGATAACAAAATGATTATATTTGAAGCATATCAAGGTAGAAACTATGCATGTAGTCCAAAAGAAATATATTTAAAAATGATAGATGATCCTAGATTTAAAGATTTTAAATTTATATGGTGTTTTAAAGATACATGTAGAAATTTAAATAATAAAAATACTGTTATAATAAAATCAAAATCAAATAAATATTATAAATATTTTGCAAAAAGTAAGTATTGGATTGTAAATTCATTGTTAGAGGAAGCTATAAAACCTAAAAAAAATCAAGTTTTTTTACAATGCTGGCATGGAACTCCTCTAAAAAAACTTAGATATGATATAGAACATGATGGTGTTTTAAATGATACAAAAGAAATTAAAAAGAGAAATGATATTGATACTAGAAGATTTACATATTTTATATCCCCATCAAAATTTGCTACAAAATGTTTTACATCAGCGTTTAATTTAAAAAAATTAAATAAAGAGAATATTATAATAGAAAAAGGTTATCCTAGAAATGATTATTTATATAATTACAAAAGTGATGATGTAGAAATCTTAAAAAAGGAACTTAATATTCCAAAAAATAAAAAGGTAATATTGTATGCACCAACATTTAGAGATAATCAACATGAATCAGGTCTTGGATATACTTACAGTTTAGGATTAGATATTAAAAATTTATATGAAAATTTAAAGGATGAATATGTAATATTATTTAGAACACATTATTTTGTTTCAAATACAATTAATTTTGAAGAATATAAAGGATTTATATATGATGTTTCTAAATATGATGATGTAAGTAGATTATATATTATAAGTGATTTATTAATTACTGATTATTCAAGTGTATTTTTTGATTATGCTAATTTAAAAAGACCGATAATATTTTATATGTATGATTTAGATGAATATAAAAATAAACTAAGGGATTTCTATATTAATTTAGATGAATTACCAGGACCAATTCTTGAAAATGAAAAAGATTTATTGAAAGAAATAAAAAATTATTCTTTTGATAAATATAAATCGAAATATGAAAAATTTAATAAAAAATTTAACTACTTAGATGATGGTAATGCCAGTGATCGAGTAATTGATGTTGTTTTTAATGATTTGCAAAAATAGTTAAAATATGATATAATCTATATGTTTTGGGGGGGATAAGTATGAAGAGGATACTTACGTATGGTACATTTGATTTATTACATTTTGGTCATATAGAAATTTTAAGAAGAGCTAAAGAGCTTGGTGACTATTTAATTGTTGCAGTTTCTACAGATGAATTTAATGAAATAAAGGGAAAAAAAGCATATCATAATTATGAAACAAGAAAAAAAATGTTAGAAGCAATTAGATATGTAGATTTAGTTATTCCAGAAAATAGTTGGGAACAAAAAGTATCAGATGTTCTTGATTATAAAGTAGATGTTGTTGTAATGGGAAGTGATTGGAAAGATAGCGACAAATTTGACTATTTAAAAGAATATTGTGATGTTGTTTATTTACCAAGAACTGAAGGTATATCAACTACAAAAATAAAAGAAGATTTAGGTTTACAAGAACCTGATAATAAAATAAATCAGATTCCAGAGCAAAAAATAAAGATAAAAAAATAAATGTGATGACTGGCTTGGAAACCACGAGCAATATATAAAAAGAGATTCTATTAGAATAAGTAAGGTGGAACCGCGGGAATACTCGTCCTTATAACTAATAGGATCTTTTTATTTTAGATGGAGGTATTTATGAAAGATATAACAATGGAAAAAATGGTTAATTTATGTAAAACATATGGTTTTATATTTCAAGGAAGTGAAATATATGGTGGGCTTGCTAATACATGGGATTATGGACCATTAGGATCAAAGCTTAAAAATAATATAAAGGATACATGGAGAAAAAGATTTATTGATGAAAGACGTAATGCCTATGAAGTTGATGCTGATATTTTAATGCATCCTAGAGTTTGGGAAGCAAGTGGGCATGTTGGATCATTTTCAGATCCTCTTGCTGATTGTAAGGAATGCAAAACGCGTCATAGAATAGATAATTTAATAAATGATTTTTCTAATTCTTCTATAGGAGATGCAATGAGTAATGAAGAGAGAATGAATTATTTAAAAGAGAATAAAGTACCATGTCCAAATTGTGGCAAATCTAATTTTACAGATATTAGGGAATTTAACTTAATGTTTAAAACAGAAAGAGGAGTTACAAATGATTCTAAAAATACAATATATTTAAGACCTGAAAATGCACAAGGTGAGTATGTTAATTTCTTAAATGTTCAAAGAAGTATGAGATCTAAACTACCATTTAGTATAGGTCAAATAGGTAAAGCATTTAGAAATGAAATAACTCCAGGAAATTTTACATTTAGAACAATTGAATTTGAACAAATGGAATACCAAACTTTTTGTAAAGAAGGAACAGATAAAGAATTATATGATTATTTTAAAGAATATGCAAAAAAATATTTTATGGATTTAGGAATTCCTGAAGAAAATTTAAGATATCATGATCATGAGAAATTAGCTCATTATGCTAAAGAAGCATGTGATATTGAATATAAATTTCCATTTGGTTGGGGAGAGATAAATGGAACTCATAATAGAACAAATTATGATTTGGGAAGACATCAAGAATATAGTGGTAAGAGTTTAGAATATTTGGATCCTGAAACAAATGAAAAATATATACCATATATAATAGAATCAACAATTGGATGTGATAGATTAGTCCTTGCTTCATTATTTAATGCTTATGATATAGAAACTTTAGAAGATGGTACTATTCGTGAAGTTATGCGATTTAAACCATGTATTGCTCCTTATAAAGTAGCAGTACTTCCACTAATAAAAAAATATCATAATAATAAAGCAGAGGAAGTATATAATTTGCTTTCAAAATATTTTAGTACATCATATGATGATGCTGGAAATATTGGTAAAAGATATAGAAGACAAGATATAATAGGTACACCATTTTCTATAACAATTGATGATAATACGTTAAATTGTGATACAGTTACTGTAAGAGATAGAGATACTATGGAACAGATAACTTTAAAAATAGATGAAGTAGTAGATTATATCAAAGAAAAAATAGAATTTAAATAATTTATATGTTATAATTTTATTGGAGTGATATGATGAAAAAGAAAATATCGTATATATTATTAATCTGTTTAACAATAATTCCTTTAAATTATGTATATGCTTCTGGATTTTCAACAAATGAAACAATATCCGCATGTGGATTTGATAAATATATACCAGCTAAATTACCTAATTTTACTAGTTCTTTATTTAATATACTTAAAATAGTAGTTCCTATAGTAATAATAGTTATGGGAATGGTAGATTTTACAGGCGCTATGATGGCAAATGATGAAAAGAAAATGAAGGAAAAACAAAAAAAATTCATTACAAGGTTAATTGCTGGAGTATTAGTGTTTATGGTAATGGCAGCAGTTCAATTCATATTTAAACAAGTTAATACAACAACTTCATATAAAAATGGATTTGTAAATTGTGCTGATTGCCTTTTAAATGGAAATATAAATTCATGTAAATCATCAACAAATGCAACTATTGATACTAGAAAACAATGTTCAGATTATGGATATCAAAGTTGTAAGGAAACAGATGATTTTGGAAATCAATGTAGGACTGGAAAAGATAGCGATGGAGCTCTTACATGTTTAATTAAAGGAAATGCTTGTGAAGATTATTCAGCAAGTGAATGTCCATCTAAGGTAAATGGTGGAGTAAAATCTTGTATGGTTGTAAATGGAAAATGTAGTGAATCGATTAAATGTAGTGATTTATCAGTAAGTGATTGTGCAACCAAATTAAATGGAACATGTAAGTGGAATGGAAATAGTTGTGTAAAAAAATAGATTTAATAAAAAATAGAATTTTAATTAATTTTTAAAATTCTATTTTCTTTTAGAAAAATGTGTGATAAAATTAATTGTAGTTATATAGTAGATTAGGAGGAAATAGAAGTGGGATTTCTAAAAAATTGGATAAATAAAGAAGATGAAGATTTAAGAGAAGATGTAACTGGTGATGAATATTATGAATTAAGTGCTGATGAAGCTTTACAAGAAAATGATGGAAATAGTAAAATGATATTATTAGAACCAAGAGCTTATTCAGAATCACAACAAATTGCTGATCACTTAAAAGCAAGAAATACAGTTGTTGTTAATTTAAAGAGAGTTACTAGTGATCAAGCTAAAAGAATAATTGATTTTTTAGCTGGTACTATATATGCAATAGGTGGAGATTTACAAAAAATAGGTGGAGGAATATTTTTATGTACTCCTAATAATGTGAATATACAAGGTAAAATAACTGATGATAAAGAAGGAAAAGATATTCACGATAATAATGATATAAATATTGAATGGTAATAGTTTTAAAGGTGATAATATGGAAAAATTTAATAGAACACTTCGTGGATATGATCCAGATGAAGTAAATGCTTTTTTAGATAAAATCATTAACCAAGTAGAGGTAATGGTTAGTGAGATGAAAGAAAAAGACATAAAGATTTCAAAATTACAATCTCTAGAGGTAGAAAATCAAAGTTTAAAAGAAAAATTAGCTCAATATGAGAGAATGGAATCAACATTAAATAAAACTATTATCATGGCCCAAAAAACTAGTGAGCAAGTAAAACTAGCAGCTCATCAGGAGAGTGAAACACTAATAGAAGATGCTAAAAATAATGCAAATAGAATAGTTAATGAAGCCCTTTTAAGAGCTGAAAAAACTGAAGAAGAAGCAGCACTTCTAAGAAGAAATATAAAAATCTTTAAAAAAAGAATTAAAGATATAATAGAAGCACAACTTGAAGTTGTAAGTGAAATAGATCATGTAGAAATATAAAAAATATTTCTTTTTTTCTTGAAAAATAATATATTATAGTATATAATTAATTTGTATTGATAAAGCAAGGGCGAAAGACGAAATTTAAATGATATTTAAAGAGAGTCTCTGTTTGGTGTAAGGAGATAGTTAGTTTAAATTTAGATCACTTTCAAGTGCATTTTATGGATAAGATAAAATCGGTTACGCGTTATAGTATTTAAGTGCATAAAATCTTTATGAATTAGGGTGGTACCGCGAATATTCGTCCCTAAAATATAAGGATTTTTTTTAATTTTAATGGAGGTTTTTATGAAAAAATTTGAAGAATTAGAAAAAAAAGAAACAAGAGAAGTAGAAGATGAAATCCTAAAAAAATGGGAAAGCATTGATATTTTAAACAAAACTATTGAAAATAGAAAAGATAGTGAAAGTTTTGTTTTTTATGATGGTCCAGCTACTGCAAATGGAATGCCAGGTGTACATCATATGTTAGCTAAGATAGTTAAAGATACATTTTGTAAATATAAAACAATGAAAGGTTTTAAGGTAATAAGAAAAGTTGGATGGGATACACATGGACTTCCAGTGGAATTACAAGTAGAAAAAGAACTTGGATTTACTGGTAAAGGTGACATTGAAAAGTATGGTATAAAAGAATTTAATGAAAAATGTCGTGAAAGTGTATGGAAAAATGAAAGTGCCTTCAAGGATTTTACAAATAAAATGGGACAATTCATAGATTTAAAACATCCATATATTACTTATGACAATGATTATATAGAAACAGAATGGTGGATTTTAAAAAAATATTTTGATGAAGGATTAATATATGATGGCCTTAAAATACTTCCATATTGCCCAAGATGTGGAACAGGACTTGCTAGTCATGAGGTAGCACAAGGATATAAAGAAGTAAGTGTAAACACTGTAACTGTTCCATTTAAACTAAAGGATGAGGATGCATACTTACTTGTTTGGACAACAACACCATGGACACTTATTGCAAATGTAGCTGCTTGTGTTAATCCAAAAGAAGAATATGTAAAATGTAAATCAAAAGGATATAATTTTATAGTTGCAAAAAAACTAGCAAACAAAGTATTAGGTGAAGAATATGAAATTATAGAAACATACAAAGGTAAAGATTTAGAATACAAAGAATATGAACAATTTCTACCATTTTTGACAGTTAATAAAAAAGGTTTTTATATAACTTGTGCAGATTATGTAACAATGGAAGATGGAACAGGAATAGTTCATATAGCACCTGCATTTGGTCAAGATGATTATGAAGTTGGTTTAAAATATAATCTTCCAGTTTTAAATCCAGTAGATGAAGCTGGATGCTATACTGATGGTCCTTGGAAGGGAAGACTTGTAGTTGATTCAGAACTTGAAGTGGAAATAATTAAATATTTAGCAAGTAATGATAAATTATTTAAAAAACAAAAAATGGTGCATAACTATCCACATTGTTGGAGATGTAAGACACCACTTGTATATTATTCAAAATCAAGTTTATATATCAAAACGACTGCATATAAAGATAAAATAATAGAAGCAAATAAAACAGTTAATTGGTATCCATCATATGTAGGAGAAAAAAGATTTGGAAACTGGCTTTTAAATATGAATGATTGGGCAATATCTCGTAATAGATATTGGGGAACACCTATACCACTTTGGAGATGTTCATGTGGTCATGATGAAATGATAGGTTCAAGAAAAGAATTAATAGAAAAAGCAATAGAAAATATTGATGAAACAATAGAATTACATAGACCATATGTTGATGATATCCATATTAAATGTCCAAAATGTGGTAAAGAAATGACAAGAATTAAAGATGTTATTGATTGTTGGTTTGATTCAGGGTCAATGCCATTTAGTCAATATCATTATCCATTTGAAAATAAGGAATTATTTGAATCACAATTTCCAGCTGATTTTATAGCTGAAGGAATTGATCAAACAAGAGGATGGTTCTATACACTTTTGGTAATAGGAACATTTGTAATGGGTAAAAGTCCATATAAAAATGTTGTCGTAAATGACTTAGTATTAGATAAATATGGAGCAAAAATGCATAAATCAAGAGGTAATGCTATAGCACCTATGCCTGTGTTAGATAAATATGGAGCTGATGCAACAAGATTTTTCATGTTAAATTCATCTCCAGTATGGACACCTTTAAAATTTGATGAAGATGGAATAAAAGAAATGATTTCTAAATTCTTTAATACTTTTAAAAATACATATAATTTTTTTGCAATGTATGCTAACACTGATAACATAGATCCAAAAGATTATGATATGAAATATGAAGATTTAGAAGAAATAGATAAATGGTTGTTATCAAAATATAATAAATTAGTAAAAAATGTAACAGAATCAATGGATGAATATGATTTAAATAAAGTAACAAAATATTTAATAGAATTTGTTTCAGAAGATTTATCAAATTGGTATATAAGACGTAATAGAAAAAGATTTTGGTCATCAAGTATAGATATTAGTAAAAGGAGTGTATATAAAACTACATATGATGTGTTGGTTGGAATATGTGAATTACTTGCTCCAATATGTCCTTTTATAAGTGAAGAAATTTATACTAAATTAACAGGTAATGAATCAGTTCATTTAGCAAACTATCCAGTTTATAATGAAGAATATATAAATGATAATATTGAATCTAGAATGGATTTGATAAGAGATTTAATTAGTATGGGTAGAAATGCAAGAGAGGATGCTAAAATAAAGGTAAGACAACCAATTAGTGAAGCTTTAATAGATGGTAAAAATGAATCATTAATAAGTGATTTAATACCTTTAATTAAAGAGGAATTAAATGTAAAAGAGGTTGTATTTATAAAAGATATTTCAGAATATATGAATTTTAGTGTAAAACCTAATTTTAAAGAAGTTGGAAAAATATTTGGCTCAAAAATAAAAGATTTTGCAAATTCTTTATCTAATTTAACAGAAGAAGAAATAAACAAATTAAATAATGGTGAAGAAATTATTGTAAAATTGAATGATGAAGAAGTTAAAGTTGATAAAAATATGGTTGATATTAGAATAAGTGCTAAAGAAGGATTTAATGTAGCATATGAAAATAATAATTTCATAATATTGGATACAAATTTAACACATGAATTAATATTAGAAGGAATAGCACGTGAAATGATTTCAAAAGTTCAAAATATAAGAAAGGAAAGTAATTTTGAAATAACTGATCGTATTAATCTATATTATAATAGTGATTCTTTAATAGATGAAGCTATAGAAAAATATGCTGAATTTATAAAATTAGAAACTTTATCTCTTATAATAGAAAAAAGAGAGGATTTACAAAAATCATATGATTTAAATGGACATGAAACTTATATAGAAGTAGAAAAAAATTGTTAAAAATCTTTATAAAGATTTTTTTCTTTTATAGAGTATATGGTTTATTTTTATAATATATTATGTTATTATAATTGAGGTGATTTATATGTTGAAAGTTAATAATTTAGCTTTAAAGTTTGGTACTAGAACATTATTTGAAAATGTTAATTTAGAATTTAATTCAGATAATTGTTATGGAATTATAGGAGCAAATGGTGCAGGGAAGTCTACCTTTTTAAAAATTTTAAGTGGTGAGATAGAATCTACAAAAGGTGAGGTAATTATTGGTAGAGGTGAAAGAATCTCTGTTTTAAGACAAAACCATAATGAATATGATGAAAATACGGTTATGGATACTGTATTAGGTGGAAATTCTATTTTATATCAAGTTATGAAAGAAAAAGAAGCTATTTATATGAAGACTGATTTTAGTATTGAGGATGGTATTAGAGCTGGAGAATTAGAAGCTAAATTTGAAGAAATGGGTGGTTGGCAATCAGAGAGTGATGCTGCAATAATATTGTCAGGTCTTGGAATACCAAATGAATTTTTTAATAGAAAAATGAGTGAACTTAAAGATAAGGATAAGGTAAAAATTTTATTAGCTAGGGCTTTATTTGGAAGTCCTGATATATTACTTTTAGATGAGCCAACAAATGGTCTTGATATGACAAGTAAAATATGGTTAGAGGAATTTTTAATTAATTTTAAAAATACCGTTTTAGTTATATCTCATGATAGACATTTTTTAAATAAAATTTGTACTCATATATTAGATATAGATTATAATAAAATTACTTTATTTGTTGGAAATTATGATTTCTGGTATAAATCAAGTAAATTAATAGAAAAACAAATGCAAGATTCAAATAAAAGAAAAGAAGAAAAAATAAAAGAACTACAAGACTTTATTGCAAGATTTAGTGCAAATGCATCAAAATCAAAACAAGCAACATCAAGAAAGAAAACATTAGAAAAAATTGAATTAGATGAGATTAAACCATCAAACAGAAAATATCCATATGTAGATTTCAAACCAGATAGAGAACCTGGAAAGGAAATCTTACAAGTAGAAAAAATAAATTATAGTATTGATAACAAATGCATTATAAAAAATTTAAATTTAAATTTAAGAAAAGATGATAAAATAGCTTTAGTAGGTGAAAATGAAATAGCAAAAACAGCTCTTTTAGGAATAATAGCTGGTACTATAAAACCTGATAGTGGATCTATAAGGATAGGTTCAAATGTCAAAATATCCTATTTTCCTAAAAATCATGATTCATATTTTTCTTCTAATGAAAATATGGTAGAATGGTTAAATAAATATTCTGATAATCATGAAGATGCATTTATTAGAGGTTTTTTAGGTAGAATGTTATTTTCTAAAGAGGAAACTTTAAAGTGTGTAAATGTTTTATCAGGTGGAGAAAAAGTTAGATGTATGCTTGCTAAAATGATGTTAGAAAAAGGTAATGTATTATTACTTGATGAACCTACAAATCATCTTGATATTGAATCTATTACATCGTTAAATGATGCAATGACTAAATTTAATAGTACGATTTTATTTTCATCATATGATTTAGAACTTATAGAAAGTGTAAGTAATAGAATTATTGAAATAAATGAAGATGGAACTTATATTGATAAGCAAATGACTTATTCAGAATACTTAGAAAAATTTAAATCTTAGTGATTTAAATTTTTTTATGAAAAAATCGACTTTTTTTGACATTATATTTACAAAATATTAAATTTGTTGTATCATTTATATATGATAAGATAATAGTAAGGATGTGTAATATGATAACTAAAGCGATAACTAAATGCAAAGCCGGGGGGGGGGGGTATTTTTAAGAAATACCAATAAAAAAGGACTAACATTAATAGAGCTTTTAGCGGTAATAGTAGTAATCGCGATCATTTCTTTAATTGCTATTCCAACTATTGGAAATATAATAGAAGGTTCAAGAAGAGA